>JBHLPZ010000041.1:0-18962 GCA_048885325.1 Candidatus Odinarchaeota archaeon | reverse complement strand
TAATTGAACGAGAAGCTTTAGAGTTTGATGAGGAGGCTGTTGAGAAACATTTAGAGGCTATAAAGAATAATGAACAAGTTGAAACAGACCAAGTAAAAAAGATTGTTGCAGAACGTGCTCATCAATGCGGTTGTCCTTCAGCTCAAACTATGGTATTCAGTGAGCCGGAAACTAACACAGAAGTAACTGGAAAAATTTCCTCAGCTTTACGGCAGTGGCCTGTTCAAATGCATTTAATCAATCCACGAGCTCCATATTATCAGGGTGCAGATGTATTATTATCAGCCGATTGCGTTGGTTTTTCCTATGGTGATTTTCATAGAGATTTTTTAAAGCAAAAATCGATTGCGATTGCGTGTCCTAAACTTGATCAAGGAAAGGAAATTTATATTGAAAAAATCAAATCCTTGATTGATGATGCTAAAATAAACACTCTTACTGTCGCTATAATGGAAGTTCCTTGTTGTTCAGGCTTATTAGCTTTAGCTCAAGAAGGTGCTAAACGGGCAAACAGAAAGGTTCCTATCAAATATATTGTCGTAGGCGTCCGAGGGGATATTTTAAAAGAAGAGTGGATATGACTTTAAGGTTCAAACATTACCTTTTTTTTAATAATTTTTCTCAACATCACTGATAAAGCAGATTTTGATTTTCCTAATTTATTTGCCAGTTCTTCTAATGATATTTTTCGTGGAACTTCAAAAAATCCTAAGCTGATGGCTTTATCTAGAATTTGAGATTCATCTAAACTTAATTTATATTTATTATCGTCAAGATCGTATGGAGCTTTTCCAATTCTCAATAGATCATAGGAAATATTTTTTTCTTCGAAGAGAGTTAAAAGTTTATCAATTCTTTCTCTGCTTGAAATTAGCCTCCAATAAGCATATCCTTCTTTGACTCTAACTGGAAAATTAACTAGTACACCACATTGAATTACAGCATATAATAAGTAAGGATCTTTTGTTTTTACATTGATTCTTGCTTTGGTTTCATCCTGTTCTAAAATACCAAATTCGAAAACGGAGGGATGGTTTTTAACTTTTTCGATAAGTTCGTCTATTTTATAATGCAATATCTCAATTATTGCATTTCCGATTGATTTTTCAAGATCATATGGCAAAAAATATTCAATTTCCATTCTAACGTCCTGAAAATTATTGAAAATGTCTGAAATCCACAGTTCATTTGGAAATTTAATTTTGATTCGTGCTAAACTTGTTTTGCTGGAATCCATTGAAAGTGGTAGTATTGAAGAATTTAAAACATTTTTTAGAAATAATTAGTAATTATAAATAATAAATAAAAATAGTAATATTATTATGGAAGAAAATAAGACTCTCCTGTTAGGAATTAGTGGAAGTCCCAGAAAGCAGGGTACTGAGTTTGCCGTTCAGTATGCTTTAAAATATGCAGCAGATAAATACTATTTTGAGACTGACTTCTGGACTGTTAGAAATAAGGAAATTAGATTCTGTATACATTGCGATTATTGTATACGTGAAAAAAAAGGGTGCGTTCATAATGATGACCTACAAGAATTATACCCTAAGTTGGAACAAGCAAAATTCTTGCTTTTTGGTACTCCTGTCTTTCAAGGAAATTTATCTGGCCAGTTAAAGACCTTGATGGATCGTTGTCGGGCATTATTAGCGAAAAATCCCGAAGTATTTAAAAATAAAATTGGAATGGCACTAGCCGTTGGTGGTGATCGAACTGGAGGACAAGAGATAGCAATTAGGAGTATTTTAGACTTTTTCCAGCAGAATCATATTATTTCTGTTTCTGGAGGAGCATTTGGTGCAAATTTGGGAGCATGCTTATGGACTAAAGATATGGGTAAAGAAGGAATCGAACAAGATGAAGAAGGTTTAAAATCCATCAGAAAAGTTATTAAAAGATTAGCTGAATTCAAAATTTAAATATTGAAATAAAAAAAGGATAAAAAAAAACAAGAAGCTTAAAAAAAGATTATTTTATATCAAAAAGCTTTTTAGCTTCCTTTTCTCTTAACCCGTTGATCCCCCATAGCTCCTTAAACCAGTACTTTCCTTTATGTATAACTACGGGAGTATTAACGATACATCCATCAACATCACAGAAAGTTGTAAGAAAGTTGTCATCGTGTAAGAGTTCGTGTACAAATTCTTCGTCATTAATGTCTCTTTCAATATATTTGGCGTTGTGTTTATCTAACCATTCTTTTAACTCATGACATCGTGAGCAATCAGTTTTTGTAATCAATATAGGTATTTTCATTTCAGCCATAATTTCTTACCTTTTTATTAATTTAAATTCCATTATATAGTTTTAAAATATTGATTAATAATAAAAAAGATTTATATTCTAAATTATAAATTTGAACTACGAACGTTGACTTTTTAAATCAATTGTTTTAATATCCATCTTAAAGCTTCAACGATCTTTTCATCTTCAGTTAAAACATTAACAGCAAAATATTTGACTAACATCCCACATTCTGCTAATTCATCCAAATCAAAATTCTTATAGATAAAATCTGGATCCACTTTCTCTTTATTATAAAATTTATTCCCAATAATTACTATTGGCATATATTCTCCTTTATCTATGCACCTATTTAAAACCAATTGAAACATCTCAATAGCATCTTTTAAAGAATCTTTATTTGATGCATTAAATATAAGTATAAAGCCTTGGGCGTTATCCATACATTGATCATAGAGCTTAGCATATTCTCCTTCACTTTCATCAATACATTTGTAAGTTAAAATTTCTATATTTTCTATGATAAAATCGTAGATCTTACTGATCATATCTCTTTTTTTTTCATTGTCTTTATACTGTAAAAATTGTATGACTTCTAAATTCTTTAACAACGTTGTTTTTCCTGACTTAGGAGGACCAAATATATATAACTTTTTCAAATCTCCCTTAGCAATAATAGGTGTAGGTACAGCTATTTCTGGGGATATTATTTGATAATATTTGTAAAAAATTTCTAAAAATTGATTTTGAAAATCCTCTGAGCCCAAACTTAATAAATCCTGCTGGATTTTTCGATTTTTCTCGGTATGAAGAATTTCAGTCAATTCTTTTAAATTACTTATTTCTTTTGCAAAATTTTCTAGCTCTGGTATTTTAGATTCCAAATATCTATATACGTCCGTAATTTCATCCTTAAAATAGGCCGCTCTTATCATATACGTAATCATTAAAAGATCCTTTCCACCTCTAGCGAATTCTGAATCAATATAAAAAATGTTGTTGATTGTTTGGTATTTACGATAAGAAAAAATAAAGGTCCCTTCATGTTCTTGAAATTCAAGGATTCTTCCTAAATCAGGGTGTTCTTTAGTATCGATAGGTGAACTACAATAAAAAGTAGATGGCCCAATTATGGAATCAAAATATGATAAACACAAAATTGATTCTCTTGAAACATTTAGTGAAGAAAGAATGGACTTACTAGACATTTTTCTTTAAAATAATAGTGTATCAGTCTAAATTATATAAAAGACATGGTCAATTTTATATCAAACGATTTTCTTTATGTTTTTATCTCTAAAGTTATAATAAAAAATTCAATATTCTAACCAAAAAACTATTTATTTATTATGTATTGGGCTGAACCTTAATAATTTATAAAAATCAAATTTTAATGCTCCAAATTTCTTAAAATCATATGGATTCTGATACACAAAATGAGTTTAATTTAGCGATGAAAAAGCTTTTTCATGGAGAAGTAATGGAAAGAGTTACCGCAGCTAGAACACTAGGACATCTTAAAGAGGGGCGCGCTACAAACTTACTCGTTAAAGCATTAAATTCAGAAAGAAATTCAATTGTAATTAATAGAATTCTTGAAGCAATGGGAGAGATAAAAGATCCTAAATCCACAATTCCAATAATTAAGTTATTAAGGAAAGAATTAGAAAAATCGGAAGATGAGCAAGATAAAACTCGCTTGTTTTTAATTGTTGAGACTTTAATGAAAATAGGAGATAAAAGAGCTTTAGAACATTTAGGTATACTTTTAGATTCGTGTGATGAAGATATAAGAAAACTAACTGAGCAAGCTTTTGAGTGTATAGATCCGAGTTTTAAAGAAAATTTAAAACAAATTAAATAAATAGAATATTAAATATCGAAAATATAAATCATAAACCAAAGTGAATATTATGTTTCCAGAATTTATTTCGGAGCTTTTTCAAGAAGTAAAGGGGAAGAATGATAAACAAGATGTGTCCATTTTCACATTATCGACTTGCATGTGGTGTAAAAAATGCAAAAGATATCTTAATGAACGTGAAATCAAGTATAAATATATAGATGTTGATCAAATCACTCCAGATCAGAAATCAAAAATTTTACAATATTTAAGAGAAAATTACAAACCAGATAGAATCTCATATCCTTTCTTAATATGTGATGGTAAATTTGTCTTAGGATATGATCCAAATAAATATGAAGAATTAATGAAAGGTGGTGGTAATTAAGGTGAATATGGAAACATATGAAGGTATGCTTGAATATATTACCCAGGTGAGTAAAAAAAATAACTGGATTTTAAATACTCACCAAGATACATTAAATGAATTAATTGACGGCTTAGTAGAAAATAAAAAGAAACATGGATATCAATCTTGCCCATGTCGCCTTGCTTCTGGAGTAAGAGAATTAGATAGAGATATAATATGTCCCTGTGATTATGCTCCTTTGGATGTGAAGGAACATGGAGCTTGTTATTGCAATCTGTATATGCGTAAGGATTTCTACGAAACTATAGGAAAGGAATACATCAATATACCAGAAAGAAGGCCTGTTGAAAAGGAAAAAGCAGTACTAGAATCTTTTAATAAATAGTAATCATTGTTGTTTGAATTTGAGAATTGAATAGTTAGAAATCAATTTTTTATAAATAAAACTCTTAAATATTATTTTTTCTCTTTTTATATTATGCCAGATGAAGAACTTACTGATGATGAATTAGAAGAGGAATTAGAAAAGGCTTTTAAGGCTAATGAAGCAAAAAGAGACCACTGTGGAACTGCTTTACCGAGCAGCAAAGAAATAGGGATTCAAAGAACGGATGTAAAATTGAAAAAAGAAGATTAAATTAAAATAACTTTTTTATATTTCTTTTCATATTGTTTTGGAATTTATTATCAGACTTTTCAAAAATAATTGTTGTTTCCCTTAACTTGAGTGATTTAATATCTTCTCCTCTTTCTACGGTAGCGAAGTTATCTATTGCAGTTAAAAACCCACTTAATAAATCTGCTTTATCTTCTTTTTTATGCGATTCAGGATGCCAATGATATAACAAAGCTCCAGTATCGTTTATAATTAATAAATCTCCAATCATAATTTCAAACTTAATTTAAAAATTCTAGGTTTTTAATAAATAACTTCTAAACCATTATAAATAATTACTTTAAAATTCAAAAATTTATATTTTAATATAAATCATTAAATGATGTCTTTATAAGATTAATGAAGAGTGTTTGTTATGGATGAACGAATTAAAGGAAGGAAAAATTTTCCTACAAAAGAGGTTGACCCAAATAATTTCATAGAGGATGAAGAAATAAAAACTATGGTAAAAAATATAGATAACATCAAATTTAATCAGGAGGATTATTATAAAGTTTATAATTGTGTACACTGTGGAGAATGTGAAACAGAAGAAGAACGTATTACTCTGAAACAAAAATTTTTAAAAGACGGGAACACTGTTGAGGGTCTTGATCAGATGATTGAATGTTTTGAAAAATTTCGGACGCCTTATCCTTCAGATAAAATGAGAATAAAAAAGCCAAAAGAAATAGCTAAAAATTCTACTACGCTATTTTTCATGGGATGCCTTTCTACCATTAGAATACCACGGTATACAGAACATGCTCTTCAATATCTTTTGAAACAAAAGATAGATTTTACTATTTTGGATAAGGAAATATGCTGTGGCTGGCCTTGGTTTGCTAGCGGTTCAATGCGTGAATTTGAAATTTGTAAAAAGGAAAATATTGAAATTTTCAAAAAATTTGATAAAGTTATTTGCCTATGTCCAGCATGCTACTTTTTATTCAATAAGTTTTATAAACCAGCTATGGATAAAGATATTAGATTCGATTATGTTGCTGATTACCTAAAACCATCAAAAGACCAAAAACAAGGCAGAGTTGGGGTGCAACATTTATGCCAGCTTATAAATAGGGGACGAGAAGGTGTAGATAAATTTGTAGATAAAATTTTAAAGAAATCTGGCTACAAAGTAATTGATGTGCCTCATTGGTGTTGTGGAGGGGGCTTAGGGTACATGCACCGGACAGATCTAATCGAAGCTATCGCGAATAAGAGAATGACAGATTTTGATAGAGAAGACATTGACTATATAACGACTTATTGCGTTAGTTGCTGGTGGATATTAAAACGATTTAGTAAATTGAGTAAAATAAAACCCAAAGCTGTAGATCTTTTTGAATTAATTTTATAGTTTAAATTTCGTAAAAAAAGATTCACTGATTAAAAAAATGACTCAAAAAAGAAAATATCCTACTCAGGAAGTAAATCCAAACAATTTTTTAACTAATGAAGAAGTATTACACCTTCTTGAAACTAAGCATTCTTATAAATTTAAACAAGAAGATTTTCATAAAGTTTATAATTGTGTACATTGCAGAGAATGTGGTACCTCTGATGAAAGGATTTTACTAAAACAGAAATTTTTAAAAGATGGAAATAAAATTGAAGGTTTAGAAGAAGTAAAAAAGATTTATGAAAAATATGGAACCCCGTATAAGAATAGTAAAAACCGTATTAAACTCCCTAATGAAATCCCTACTAATAGTGATACACTTCTTTATTTTGGCTGCTTTACAAGTGTTAAAAACCCTAGATATGGAGAAAATGCTGCGAATTACTTACTAAAGCAAAACGTGGGATACACCGTCTTGGATAAAGAAATTTGTTGTGGTTATCCTATTTTGGTGACTGGAGTTGTTGATACTTATACTAAACTTGTTGAACAAAATAGAAGAGTTTTCAAAGAAAAAGGATTTAAAAAGATTATAACCGTTTGTCCTAGTTGTTATATGGTATTTAAAAAACATTATAGCGATATGAATCTCAAAATAGAGTATTTTACAGATTATTTAAAACCAACATTGAAGAAAAAATCTGGAGATGTCTGTATTCAACATGCCTGTCCATTGGTATATGATAGCAAACCAGGAATAGATAAACAGATTGAAAATGTTTTAAGAAAATCTGGGTATAGGCTTATTGATATTCCTTATTTTTGCTGTGGTGGTGGTGGAGGAATGCAATTAATTGAAGGTGTAATTGAAAAAATATCAAAATTGAGAATGCACGACTATAAAGGAGATTATGTGGCTTATTATTGTCCCGATTGTGGTTGGTTTATCAAATTTTTTGGGAGGAAAGAAAAAATAAATCCAAAACCAAAAGATATATGTGAACTTCTACTTTAAATTTTTTAAATCATAGGAATTTGGTAAGAATCTTCATAATGGTTATCTAGCAACCGATAAGCTAAATTGGTGAAAAATCTTTCTATATTTTCTCCTGTTAAAGCAGATATTTCAATATATTTGATATTTAATGCATTAGCTAATCGCATGGCATCTAATCGGCTCACAATCCTTTCCTTGATCAAATCGATTTTGTTCCCTATTAAATAACCTTCAATTTGAAGATTGTTTACAAAATATTTCTGAATGTCCTGATACCAGTTAGAAATATGAGCAAAAGATATTGGATTTGACACATCATAAATTAATATAAAAGCACTTGCTGCTTCATAAAACTGCTTTCTTATAGCTTCAAATTTGGTTTGCCCTCCAATATCCCATAAAACTAGCTCAACAGCGTCATTTTGTATACGAAATCTCTTTTGTGTAATGTTAAGTCCCATTGTGGGAACATAAGCTCTCATAAATACATTATCTGTAAATTTTAGAACGGTAGACGTCTTACCTACTGTTGGATCGCCAAGAATAATAACTTTAAACTTTTTTAATTCTTTTTCTTCAATTTCTTCCTTAATGTCATATTCCTCTTTCGCTTCGATAAGTATATTACTCTTGGAACGTAAATATTCGACTGTCTCACATAAATTATTGCGTAGTAAGATAATTTCTTCCATTAATTTCGCATTCTCAAAGGTATTTTGCTCCAATTGAATGATTTTTTGGGTTGTTTCATTGAAATATTTGTCAATGTAGCTCATATACCTATAAAATATAATATCATCTTTTTCATTAAACAAGAATGCTAAAGCTGCTTTAGCTGTTCCATTCTTTGGAGATACAATTTGTTCAAAATATTTAATTATAATTTTTATCTTTAAATGTTTAAAAGGGTAAATTAATAATATTTCAGGGATAAATGTTTTATCTCCAGAAAGAATATTATTACATTTTAATTCAATAAGGTTTCTAAATTCTTCTGGAATGTCTGATGGATACCAAAAAACAGATTTTGGCTCATTTATATCATCTAAATCAATATAAAAAATGGCAGGTATAAAATTTAAAGTCATATTATCAAATTTTAAGATTATCTAAGCAAATTTTTTGATATTATAAAGAATTAATTATTATTATAATTTGATTTAGATGAATGTTATTCAGGTGATATCATGATAATACTAAAAATAATCATGAATCTACTGGTTAAAAAAAAAAATAGATTATGTTAGATGATACTAATGGACTATACAATACGCCTAGCTACAATAAAAGATGCTAAAGCGGTTCATGAAGTTCTATTAGCTGCTTTTGAAGATTATCGTTCTTTTTATTCTCCAGAAGGATTTACAGACACTACTTTATCGGAACGAATAGCAAAAGATCGTATTAAAGAAATGAAAGTATATTTAGCTGTTGATCAACACGGTAAAATAATTGGGACTATTGGTTGGCAGAAGTTAAATAAAGATGAAGGCCATATTCGAGGAATGGGAGTAATCCCAAGTCAACAGGGTAGAAATGGTCCTGCAGCATTGTTATTAAGACAAGTAGAAAGAGATGCTCAGTTAGAAAACTGTAAAATCTTGACTCTTGACACCACTGAAATTCTTAAAAGAGCACAAAGGTTTTATGAAAAGAATGGTTATAAACGGACGGGAAAAACTGCTGATTTTTTTGGTTCAATAATATATGAATTTGCTAAAACATTTTAAAAAAATACCAATTTTTAAACCATTAATTATTCATAACTTAATTTAAATTCTAAACTTAATTAGCTCAATTTAGTTTATAATTTATACAAAAAAAGATTTTAAATTTAAATTCAAATATTCATAATAGATGGTGATTTAATGTTATTTTCCCAAAATGAGATTGATAATATTAAAAGAGAAATGAGTAAACTCAAGAATGAAGTTACTTTAAAATTGTTTACAGACTTTAAAACTCAAGAAGATAATACAAAAGTACGTAATTGTATGGGTTGTGAGGGTACTTATGAATTATTGAATAGATTGGCAGAGTTTTCAGATGGAAAGTTAATGATTGAGGAATATTCTATTGAGGAAAACAAAGAAGAAGCTAAAAGATACGATGTTAGAAGGATACCGGCAATTTTATTTGTTGATGAGAATGGCAATGAAATAATTAGATATTCAGCACACCCAACTGGAGCAGAATTTGTACCTTTTCTTAATAGTATCCAATATTTTTCAGGGGTAAGACCTTATTATGCTGATCAAATCCTTACTCATCTCAAAAAAATTGAAAAGTCAAAAATGAAAATTTTTATTACACCTACATGTCCTTATTGTCCAGCAACGGTTCCAGTTTTAACATTATTTGCGATTGTGTCTAAAGGAAAGATTTCAGCTGAAGTAATTGATGTTAATTTAAATCCAGACCTTGCTATGAAATATCAAGTTCAGGGAGTCCCCCACACAGTTGTGAATGAGACTGAGAATATTTATGGAATGTTTACTCCTCAAGATTTACTAGATAAACTAACTAAAGGAAAAAGAGATTTTGGAGGAATGTATGCTTAAATTGAATAAATATTTATTGAGGTGTTAAGAATATCACAAGAAGAGAAATATAAGGAAATTATTAAAAGAGAAATGGCAAAATTAACTAGACCTGTCAAAATTAAAGTAATTACTTCTCAATCAGCTAAACCAGATGGAACTAAAATACGAGCATGTATGGATTGTGATCAATTTATGTCTCTTTTACGAGTATATGAAGAAAATTCAAATGGTCTATTAACTATTGAAGAATTATCAATTGATGAAAACTCTGACTTCGCCAAACGATATGACATTCAACGAGTTCCTACCATCTTATTCATTGACCAACAAGGTAGGGAATATATACGTTATTTAGCATCCCCTCAAGGAGGTGAGATTCAACCATTTATACAGGCAGTCTTTACATTTGCAGGAGCTCCCAATTATTACAGAGCTACAATAAAGCAGAATTTAGATCGCATTCCTCCCTCCACACTAAAGATCATGATAACTAATCAATGTCCGTATTGCCCACAGGTTGTTACAGTTGCAAATCAATTTGCAATTGCGGCTGAAGGAAAAGTTAGAACTATTGTTGTAGATATTATGGCCAATCCAGATATTGGCCAGTATTATGACGCGGCAGGGGTTCCTTACACTATTATCAATGACCAGAAGACATTAGTTGGTATGGTTGGACCAAATGAAATCCTAAGGGCGTTAATAGGAGGTAATATTCGTGTTCAATATTGATATGGAAAGTATTGATTTCGAAAAAATACATGATTTAATTGTCCTAGGAGGAGGGCCAACTGCTATTGGTTGCGCGATTTATGCGGCAAGATTCGCGATGAATGTTTTAATTATAGGAAAGACGTTCGGTGGCCTGATTGCCACAACTCATCTTGTGGAGAACTATCCAGGAATTGTTTCGACAAGCGGGCAGGGATTAATGGAAATGTTTAAGGATCATATGAATTCATTAAATATACCATATATATCCGATGAGATAAGAAGTATAGAAAAATTTGAGAACCATTTTGTTTTACATTCTTTTTTTCAGAAATTTAAAGCATATACTGTCTGTATGGCAACTGGTTCAGAAAGAAGGAAGTTGGGAATTCCAGGCGAAAAAGAATTCGCTGGAAGAGGTGTATCTTATTGTGCAACGTGTGATGGTCCATTTTACAAGGATAAAACTGTGTGCGTAATTGGTGGGAGTGATTCAGCAGCAAAAGAAGCTTTATTTTTAGCCCAGAACGTTAAAAAGGTATATCTTATTTATCGTGGTGAAGAAATTAGAGCAGAACCAATAAATAAAAGAAGAGTTTATGAAAACGATAAAATTGAAATCATATATAATACAAATGTTGTACAAATTAAAGGAGATTCTACTGTTAAATCAATCATTTTTGATAGCGGAAAAGAATTTAATATTGATGGTGTATTCATCGAAATAGGATCACTTCCAAATTCAGATCTAGCAAAAAAGTTAGGAGTAGAAGCAAATAAGAAAGGAGAAATTAAGATTAACCGAAAATCCGAGACTAACATACCTGGAATATTTGCTGCTGGAGATGTGGCAGATGCTCCCTTTAAACAAGCAATTACAGGAGTCTCTGAAGGTGTAATTGCCGCTTATTCTGCTTTTGATTATCTAAAACATACAAAAATTGAGTATTAATTTTTTTATTATCTCACAATAAATACTTTTCAAATTCATTTTAGAAGATATTAGGGTTATCATACAAAAAGTTTGGCCTTTAATAATTTTACGTTGATAAAACTATTCAAAAGCTTTTATCTCTATTAATCAATAATTAAAACTGAAGAATTGAAAAAGAAATTAAACTTACGATATATCGTAAAATTTAAAAAATTTTGATTCTATTTATCATATAAAAATTTTAGAAATGATCATGATTTTAGTATGGATTATAGTGTTTAGCATTTTAGGAAGTATAGGAGCTATTTGTGCAGCCGCAGCATTTATACTCTTTAATGATAAAATTCAAAAATTAGTGGTTTCTATATTAATTTCGTTCGCTATTGGAGTTTTACTTACAGCATCCTTATTTGGTTTAATACCTGAAGCAATAGAAAGTGTAGGAGAACCTCATCTTATAATGTCATTTGTTATAGGCGGAATACTGTTCTTTTTTATCTTAGAAAAAATTATAATCTGGCGTAATTGCCAAGATGAAGTGTGTGATATACATAACGCTGCTGGACCTCTTGTCTTAATAGGTGACTCATTGCACAATTTTACTGATGGTGTTGTTATTGCAGCAGCTTTTTTGACTGACTTTTCAGTTGGTATTATTGTTGGTATTTCAATTCTTATACATGAAATACCACAAGAAACGGGTGATTTTGGTATTTTATTACATAGTGGTTATTCACGAAAGAAGGCGTTTTTATTAAATGCGCTTTCAAGTGCGGCTACAATTCCATCTGCTATTATTAGTTATTTTGTATTGGATGTTTTTTCCATAGCTGTCCCTTATCTCTTAGCAATTTCTGCTGCTAGTTTCATTTATATAGCTTTAACAGATCTTACTCCTCAACTACACCAGAGGGCTAATCCCAAATACTCAATTCGCCAAATAATTTTAATCTTAGCAGGTGTAACAACCATGGCGCTAATTATAATACTCTCTATTCACCAACATTAAAACGAGTTACTTAAATAATTTGATTTGTGATTGAAGAATGCTGGATATTGATAGTAAAGTATTAAAATATCTGTATAAGTATCCAAAACAAAAAGTGGGGGATATTGCTAGAAAATTTGGATTAGCTCATTCCACAATAGGGAGTTCTGTTAAAAGATTGGAACAAGAAAATTTCGTTAAATATAAAAGATATCAAGTTGTTGAACTTACGGCGAAAGGGAAAGATTTAACTATTGAATTATCTAGACATGCGCAATTGCTTGAATTATTACTTTGTAACGAATTAGGAATTCCAGCAGAACAAGCACATCAAGAAAGTGAGAAATGTAATCTATTATTTTCATGCGAAACTATTAACAAAATTTGTGAGAAGTATAACCATCCCAAAACATGCCCCTGTGGGGATGAAATAAACAACTCTCCTAATTGTTTCTGTGAAGAAAATACAAGAGAACTTTAGTTTATAATTTTAGAAAAATAAATTTTAATCTATTGTTACGTCTACACTATGAAAATCAGGTTCCTTAAAAGGTACCTCTACTTTTAATAAACCTTCCTTATACGCAGCCTTAGCCTTTTCAGCGTCAACTGGGCAACATACTGCATAGGAACCTATATACACTATATTTTCTGATTCAGCTTTAATAAAAAAACTATCTTCATGCATTTTAAGTTTTATTGTATCTTTCTCAACACCCGGTAATGTTATTTCTATTTTATAAGTATTATGTTCATCATTTGGCCACATACAAATATCAGGTGAAACACGCATTTTTTCTTCTTTTCCAGACATTAATAATACCTCTTTTTTTATTGTATTTTTAGATTCCTCTCATAAATATTAATATATTTCAATCTCTGCTACTAAAGTACTTAAATTAGTGTTTTAAATATTTGGATAATGAATTATAAAGATTTGAATATTTTACCGTTATTTTCAAATATTATCTTAAAAAAATTTTTATATTTTAAACCTTTAAAAATTTGCTAATGGAATTTCTCCAATATAATATAACTTATAGCCGTCAAAGCTTATTCTAGCTGCAATAATTGGAATTTGATGATTTCTTGCTTCTGTTAATTTTGTTGAAAAATCTGGATCAGTTTCATAATTTGGACTAAATTTCTGAGCACTACAAAAAATTAAAAACAATAAAATACCATTATTAACGATTATCTCTTCGACATGTCTAGTTCCCCTTTTGGTTGGAGCGTCAGGAAATAAAGCAATTCCATTTTTAACAAGTGTAACTCCTTTAACTTCTAAGGGTGTTTTATCTAACATAAAATCTATCCTGCTTTTACCCAGAGGAACTTCCTTTTTTATTTCTTTCACGTTAGATAATTGAGGTAAATATTTAAAAATTCGTTCTGCTATTCTTGAATGAAGGGCAGTATCAATTAAGATCCACTCATCTTTAGATCTCACTGCTTTTATATAATATTTTAACTTGCCATAAGATCTAGTAAAAAGTATTTCAGATCCTTCAATTAATAACTCTATTAAGCGACCAGGATCGTGTATATGTGCTAATTCTCTTTTATTATTATATTTGATCTCTGCCACAAATCTATTAGGGCGAGTTAAAAAAATTCCTTTTTCTAGATTTGGAATATTGAAAACTGGAAATATGTTAGCTTTCATTATGAGATTATAATTATATTATATAATTAATGTTAGTTAAAAAGAATTTAAAACCGAATTATTATAGAATATAATCTAAATAGATAAAAATTAATTTAATTTAGCATATTTAATGAGCGAAGTAAAGGATCAACCTAATATTGAGAGTTATAGATTTCACCACATAGATACTAATAAATGTAAGCAGTGTAAAGATTTTTCATGTGAAGAGGCTTGTTTTAGAGGAATTTATGAAGTTATTAATAAAAAAGATCAACCAAAATGTATTGTCATTGAAGAACGGGAAGATAGATGTGTTAAATGTCATATTTGTACGACTGCTTGTAAATTAAGGGCAATTACTATAGATTGATTTTTTTAACTAATTTTAATTAGCTTGAATTTCAAATTAGTAAAGTCTCATCATTTTTAAGTTATTATTTTTCAATAATTAGCTTATTTTATAATTTAAAAATTATAAACAATAAATTACAAAAATTATTATTCAAATTATAAAATCAAAATATTTTTTAGAGGAAATAATATATGATTTCAGAAAAATTAAAACTGGATGAAATCGATCGACAAATAATTACTTTAGTACAAGAGAATCCTAATCTCACACATACTCAGATTGCTGAAAAGATCAATCGGTCCCAACCTACAGTAGGTATGCGAATAAAGAAGCTTGAAAAAGAAGGAATACTTCAGTTTCAGCCAGGAATTAACTTTAAAAAGGTCCAACTCCATTTAGCAACCGTTGAAATTAATACCCGTAATCCTGAGGAGGTTTTGGAGATGGGACAATGTTGCCCATTCATGCTAAATGCTTTTAGGTTAAGTGGAGGCCATAATATTTGTATACTCCTTGCTAGTAGTAATTTAAGTAAACTTGATGCCATTGTTAATTATCATTTTCGGAAAAATCCAGAAGTGAGTTCAGTTTCAATGGAAATTGTTACAGATATAGCAAAAGATTTTGTATTACCTATTGATTTTGATTCTGAACATCATGAGCCTAATGATGAAGTAGGTTGTGGAGAAAAATGTAAATATAAACTAGCTAAAATGAGAGGAGATATTTAATATCAGACTGTTTTTAATTAACTAATTAAATTTGAATAAAAAAAGATTTTAGGCTATTCTTCTTTCTTCTTTATTGGATCAAACTTATATTTAGGAAGATTTACATTAAGATTGCAATTGGGACCACAATTATCCGAATGAAAATCAAATCTTTCAATTTGAAAATCAATGGGGACAACAAAATCATGTACAGATTCTATTAGTACATTCGTTTTTACATTAATTACATTTGGATCTTTTCTAAAACATACATCCACTAATCTTTCAATTGTTTGGAGGTCTGAAGCAGAAATAAAGCATAGTAGATTAAATTCGCCAGAAATTTTAAAAGCATGGTTAATAAATGGACAATTCTTAATTTTCTGAACTACTGTTTCTACATCTTTTGTAGATATAAAAACTATAGCTACTTTTACATCAACTTTTTTAATATTAAATCCAACTTGCTTGGTTAATAGATGTTTTCTCTCTAATTTAATAATTCGAGCTCCAATTGCAGGCTGACTTTTCTCCACTTCAATAGCAATCTGGCTATGAGTAATATCTGGATCTTTTTCAATCATTTCGATGATTTTGTAATCATCATCATCTATATTTAGTAATTCCTTAAAAGTTTTTTTTATCATTTTTCTAATCTATTACTTTTTGGATTTTGATTAATTATTTATTTATTTCTTGTAGCTAGAGAGGGATTTCTAATTTAAATTTTGTTTCTTTGAATATAAAATTTAATTATACATATCATTAAGAATTATGAATAGTTACGATTAATATCTTTTATTTTATAAATTATTATTTGAAACCCCTTATATTGAAAAACGTTGGTGATTTAAATATAAGATGTTTATGTTCATAAAAATCAGCGATAAAAAATAGAATGCCAAATACCTAAGATAAAATTAAAACGGTTATTAAATCATTTGATATTATATACAATGAGTTAATTATAATTTTTTAAAGTTTTTATTATGATTTCTTTATTTGAAACGATTTGAATTATTAGCTTATTTGAAATATACCTACTAATTGAATGTTATGGACTTTTTAATTATACACTCTTCCAAAGATACCGCCTCAATGAATATATATGAGAATTTATTAAATTCTGAGTCCTTCTCATTTGAAAATGCCGATTTCGAATGGAATGGAAAATTAGTTTTTAAGTTAGAAAGATTTCTAATAGATCAGAATAAAAATTTATGTCTTAATGATGTAGGAATATATCTTGGATTAACTGATGAGCGATTAATATTTTTGGATAATTTAAAACTAAATAAATCTGTTCTTAATCCTGATTTTCTCATTTTTGCCAGCCGTCATACATCTAAGACGGCAAGACCGGCACTGTTAACCCATACTACGGGAAATTGGAGTGAAAATATTGAATTTGGAGGACAAAAATTAGATATCTCTAAATCTAGTGCATTACTTCATAAGGCAGGATTTTTTTCTTTAATAGAACAAGCTCTAATTCAATCTTTAGAAAATTTTGTTATAGATATTGAAGTAACTCATCATGGTCCCACAAGTTTAGAAAAACCTTTAGTTTACATGGAACTTGGTAGTAGTAAAAAAGAATGGAGGGATAATATAGCAGGTAAAATCATTGCATATGCTATAGTAAATACAATTTTTAAATATAGAAAATTTAAAGAAGAGAGTCAAGATAAAGTCGGATTAGGTTTTGGTGGAACTCATTATGCTCCGAATTTTAATAGATTAATTAGAACAAAAAATATAGCTATGTCATTTATTTGTCCAAAATATTTCATCCAAAACTTAGATCATAAAATGGTAGAAAAAATGATAAAGAATACATATGAAGATATTGATTTTTTCATAATAGATTGGAAGGGTACAAATTCTGATGATAAAAAACATTTAATTCCAATTTTAGAAGAATTTGAGATTCCAATAAAAAAAACAAAAGATTTCTAAAAATCAGGTTAATGATAAGTCAGTTTAGTTCAGATCTGCTTTAATTTTTTCATAATATTTTACTAAATTCTTAAACACATAATGAGAAGCAATATATCCTTGAGTTGCTGCTTTTTCTAAAATCTTATTTAAGAATTCAGGATATTCAATGTTTCCTTCTACAGTAACATTTAATTCTCGTATATTATAATAACTCCTCCAAAAAAGGGTAGGCCATTCAACTAAAGGACGTAGAGATTGGTTGTATTTTTTATTACCAGTTTCACTCAATTCTAATTCCTTGTCGGTAATGTAATAAATTAATCTATTTCTCTTTGTTCTTTTAATAATTCCATCCTTGACGATTTCTTTTAAAACTTCACGTAAAGCTGGTAGAGTTATATCAATATTTACCTTTTTCAAATTTTCAAGAATTTCTTTTTCTCTTAAACCGTTTAACTTTATTCTTATATAATTTCTTGCAATTAAATTGTATTTAAATGGTACTGATTCATGATCTAATTGATTATATTGCACTAAATCACCAAGGATTTTTTTTGCTACAAAATATTTTAAGAGTAATTGATCATGATTCGAATAATCTTCTTTGAAACTCTTTGAATCGTTAAAATACAATTGATATAAAGTAGTTAGTAAGGATTTTATGGTATGAAAACCATCTTCAAAAGAGAGCCTTACTTCGTCTAATATTTTAATCCTGTATTCGATATCTTGTAAAAATTTATCTTTCTCAACAGGGATTTGACGTACAAGATGAGGATTTTTATTTAATTGTATTAAATTTTCATCCCATTCTTTTTTAAATCGATAAGATTGGGTTTTTGAGATTCCCGAGAGTTTGAAAACAACTTCATAAAGTCTACTTAGAAAGCCTTCTTTATCAAGATTTGTCATTAAATAATAACCCTAACCTTATTCATTAAAAATTTAGTAGATTAATATTTATTAAATTCAAAAATTTTTAAATTTTCATTAGTTTATCAATAGAAAAAGATAATGCATTAATAATTAAAAACTAAATTGTTTAAAGACGAGTTAAATATATTTGAAGTTCTTTACTGATTTTTAACTTTAAATCGTCTTTTTGATAATATTAAAAAAAAAAATAAAATATGTTTATAAATTTATTAAAAAGACTACTTAATTTCGCTTGGTTTTCGAAATAGTATAACAAGACTATATATACATATTGTAATTACGATACTATCAGCAACTATCCGTAGTGGTAAGACTAAACTACTATATCCTGCTATAGATAAGAAGACAACTGCCCGAATTCCAATAATTAAAGTAAAACTTGCTAATATAAGGACTATAATAGTTATAGCTTTACTTCTTTTAAGTACGAGTGTTAAAACACCGAAAGTTACTGAGGCAGCCAGATATATCACACCTATAATAAGCATTCCTAAAATAAAAAATAAGCCAGCTAAAGCTGCAGTAATACTATAAACTATAGCTTCTGCAAGGTTGGAGGCTGTAACGTCAATTCCAAAATTAAAAAGAACTGCTAACGCATTAAGCTCAGAAGGCATGAAAACCATTACTAATATAGTCATAGAACTTATAAGTATTATAATACCAGCAACAATTTTTAGACTTTCAACTACTCCCATACTAAACAATCACATCCTTTTTGATTATTTTGCTAAAAATTTAATGA
>JBHLPZ010000040.1:0-20114 GCA_048885325.1 Candidatus Odinarchaeota archaeon | reverse complement strand
TCTTCTTTTTTCTTCTTGTAAATCTTTGAGATCTTGAGCTTTTGTAATCTGCTCCTCTAATTGAGCTTCTAACCTCAACTTTTCCTCTTCTTTTTTTCTTAAGATCTTCTTTTCTCTTTCAATTACCTCTTGTTTCTTTACAATTACATTAATAGACTCATTTACCATCCGTTTTCCTTCTGGCCAATTGATTTCCTCAAAAATTTTTTCACTATCTCTATAAAATCTTATAGCTTTCTCAAAATTATTATGCTTCATTTCTTTTTTAGCTAAATCCATAAAATTGAAAGCTTGCTCCTTTTTTGCTTCATACTCTAAAACTTGCTTTCTTTTTAATTCAAGCGATTGTGTTTTTTGCTTCAATAATTCAGCTTCAGCTTCTCGTGCTAATTGGGCCTCTAACTTTATTTTTGCTTCTTTTTCCTTTTCTTGTTCTAATTTTTGAGTTTCTGATGCTCTTAATCTGTTGTCTGCTTCAAGCTTTTCTTTATAATAATTGATTGAATTAATTAATTGGGCGGCCTGTTCATTCCATCCTATTGTTTCAAACCGTTTCTTCGCATCTATATAAATATTAATTATCTCTTGAAATGGGGTCGTAATATTTAAAATTCCATCCTTCTTTTTAACTTCATATTCTTGAGCCAATCTCTCAGCTTTATTGATTAAGTTGAATATTGTTTCAGAATCTTTTGTCTCCTCTTTTTTAAGCTTTTCAAGATCGACAATTTTTTGTTCTCTTGCAAATGGCTTATGTTCAGGAATGTATTTTAACCTTGCTTCTTCTAATTTTGCTTTTTTTAGTTTTTGTTTTTCAATTTCTCTTAAATTATCATCTCTTGCTTTCTTTTCTTTGTAAAAGTTGATTGTGTTGAGTAATCTATGCGCTTCTTCTACCCAGCCTACTTGCTTAAATAGATTCCTTGCTCTTTCATAATTAGAAATCGCTTTATCATAAGGGCTATGATAAATAAGAATATCTTTTTTCAAGCTTAATTCATAACTCTTTACCTCATTCTCTACTTCATTTATAAGAGCCATTGCTTCATCTAGCAACTGTTCATCCTGCGTATCTCTCTTTTCAATTTCTTCTAAATTAGCTATTTTTGGTAGTGTAATCCCTTTAGCTTTCTTAAATGATTCTTTAAATTCTTGCTGTCTTTTTTCTTTTTCTGCTTCTAATTCACGTAAATTCTTATCTTTTTTTAATTTTTCTTGATAAATTATAATTTGATTAGTATAGAGTTTTGCTTCCTCAGTCCAACCTTTTGCATAGACTTTTTCTCTAATATCTTTATAAATTTCAATTATTTTAGGATAAGGGCATTCTTTTTCAAATTTTCCACGTTTAATAGCAAGTTCATATTCTCGTGATTCTTTTTCTGCATTATCTATCATTTGATCAATTTCAGTTTCAAAAATTTCTTCTGCTTGTTCTAATTTCTTTTTTGCTTCAATTTGTTTAATTTTTTGGATATCTGTTCCAAGAATTTCACCCTCTTTTTTAATTCTTTTCATTTGTTCAAATTCTAATTGCTTCTTAGCTTTTTCACCTTCTAATTCTCGTACCTTCTTTTCTTTTTCAAATAATTCTGAATATTTACGGATTTGGTTCGCATATATAGCTCCTTCTCTATCTAATCCTTTCTCTAAGACTAAATTTCTAGCTTGTGTATAGCGTTCTATAATCTCGGGATATTTTGACTCAAAATTTAAATTTCCTTTCTTTATACCTTTTTTAAATCTAATATCATATTCTCGCGCTAATTTTTCCGCATTATTGACCATTTGATCAATCATTCTTCTAAATTCTTCTTCTTTAGTCTCTAATCTTCGATGTTCTTCTAGCATTTTTAATCTTTCAATATCTGAATCAGAAATTTTTTCTTCTTTCTTTATTTTGTGTAAATCTTCATATTGCCTTTGTTTTTCAAGTTTCTGAGCCTCAAATTGGCGTAACTTTTCATCTTTTTGCATTAATTCTTGGTAGTGTCTTATTTGGTTAACATAAATTCTTATCTGATCTGTCCAGCCTTTCTCAGCTACCTTATTCTTTATTTCTTCATAAATAGCTATAACTTCTGGATACACGCAATTTTCTAATAAATAACCTTTTTTAATTGCTTTCTTCATTGCTAAATCATATTCTCTTGCTTTCATTTCGGCATTATTGACCATTTGATCAATCATTCTTCTAAATTCTTCTTCTTCAATCTCTAATCTTCGCTGTTCTTCTAACATTTTTAATCTTTCAATATCAGAATCAGAAATTTTTTCTTCTTTCTTTATTATGTGTAAATCTTCATATTGCCTTTGTTTTTCAAGTTTCTGAGCCTCAAATTGGCGTAATTTTTCATCTTTTTCTAATAAATCTTGGTAATGCTTTATTTGATTTGTATAAATTTTTACCTGATCTATCCAGCCCTTCTCAGATACCATTTTCTCTACTTCTTCGTAAATAGCTATAACTTCTGGATATACGCAATTTTCTAATATATTGCCCCTTTTAATTGCTTTCTTCATTTCTAAATCATACTCTCTAGCTAAATTCTCCGCATTATCTATCATTTCCGTAATCTTAGTTCTAAATAGTTTCTCTTCTCTTTTCCTTATTTCTATATTTGCTAATTTTTCTGCTTGAGCTTGAACTCTGATTTGTTCTTCAATTTGAGCTTTTTTAATTATTTCTGATGCTTTTTGTTCTTCAAGCATTTTCTCTTCTTGGGCTTTTCTTATTTCCATTTCTGCATTAAATTGAGCCTTTTTTATTTCTAATTGTTCAATTGTATTTCTTACCTTTTTAGATTCATTTGACCAGCTAATATCTTCAAATAATGTCGCACCTCGTAAATACAGATTAATTGCTTGATCATATTGACGGATTTTAGCAAGTTCAGAAGCTTTACCTAGTATTTCGAAAGCTTTAGTCGATATTTCCTCTTCTCTTTTTTTAGCTTCCTCAAATGCCATGATTCTTTGTTGCTTTAACTCTTCTTCACTCAATTCAGTTTGAGGTTTGATTTTTATAGGTTCTTGAATAGGCACTGGTTCTTTTTTAGACCTTCTAAGATATTCTGCTTTTTTATTGTAACAATCCTCAATAAGTTTATTTATATTCTCGATTTCATCATTTTTATCAATTTTTTGAAATAACTCAATAGCTTCATCATAGTTATCAAGTGCTTCCTCAAATTTTTCGAGATTCACAAGTTCTTTACCCTTTTCTATTATGTCATAAGCATTATTAAGGATGTCTTTCTTATCATCCTCTTTTTCAATTATTTCAACAACTGCTTCTGTTTCAATTTCCCGAAAATATTCCTCTTTTAATACATATATATCAGATATTTTTTTATTGAGTGCTTCTATTTCAGCACCTTTATTAATCTGACTGTATAAACCTATTGCTTGACGTAAAACTTCTACTGCATCATCATAGTAATGGCCCTCAATCAAAGTTAATGCGTGTACTACTAATTCATATGCTTCAGATGATATTTCTTCTTCAATATTATCTAAATCGGCAAAAAATGTATCAAAATCACTTTCCCGAATTTCCTCTTCATCTGCATCAAGCTTTCCTTTTGTATCCTTATTATTTTTTTGGTCATTCATGTTAACCATCAAATTTGAAAATCTGTTTAAAAAAAATATTGTAATATTCTAATAAAATAATTTATCTATCCAAACTAAATAATATAATTCAATAACCATTTAAAAACTCATTTTAAAATTAGATTCATATTTATTCTTTATAATGGAGATATCAAATTTCATTATAACTCTAATTTATGAATATTTTTATTAAGATAATCATCGCAAATTTTTCCGCCCTCATTTGTCAACAACCAGCCATTTACATCTTTTTTTACTAATCCAAGTTCTTCAACTTCAGTTAAAATTTTCAATACATTATCTTCAGACATACGAATATCAAAATCGACTCGTAGAGAAAATACAATTTCATCGATAGGGACAGAACCGCCAAGCTCATCTTCCATTACACCTAAAGCAGCAATTACTTGGTGTTGATCTTCCATTAATTTATTCATTTCAGTAGACACTTCATCAAGTAACCACGGATATTTGTCTAACATATTTTTAATAGCCTTTTTACTTCCACTCTTAAAGATTTCGTCAAACTCCTCGCGAATTTTCTTTTTCTTCCCCATTTTATTCACTTCATTTCTTATAACAAATTTCTTAATAATGGTAATTATCTTAATTATTAAAGCATTTTATAATCTAAAATAAATTTATATTTTTAATTTTAATTATAAAGTAATATCTATTTGGTGATTTTATGGGATTTTTTCCCTCACGTGTAGAAGATAATATTGAAAATAATAATATTAGATTTAAATATCGTCCCTTCAAAAAAAAACCAAAACTAAGAAAATTATTAATAGTTGGTCTATTAATTGTAGGAATTTTAATAGCATTAACTATTTTCTGGTTTTGGCCAGCTTGGATTGGTCCAATAAATCTTCAAATTCAACTATATGGAAATAAGGCGAATGCCAATTTCGTTGATATACATTTTCTAAATTTTTGGTCTTCAAGTTTCTTTTTCAATAAAACAGCTTTGGTTGGAGCTTTAACTGGTTGTATTATAATGAGTTTGCCTCCAGATAGAATTTTACTTACTGTAATTGGCACCCGCTTACGATTTGGAAAACCTTCTTATATCAAATCGCTTGCTTTTTGGTGGACTATCGGATTTATAATTTTCTATTTATTGGGTTTTACTATTAATATTAATGATCAATCTTTTGCGTGGACAGCATATTTAATTGAAAATGGAGAAATACAATTATCTCCAACTATAATATTGGATGCCTTTGATGTAATTTTTAATCAAAGTAATAAAGATTTTATTACAATATTTATCTACGGGAAACTAATCCTTCCAATCATTATTTTCATTTTTTGTGTTGTAATTTTTCGAATAGGTCTTAATATTGTTAAAAACTTTTATCTTCGTAGAAATGACTTCTATATTTTAGCAAATGTTCTAATAATTATCGGTCTGCTTTTTGGAATTTGGTATTTTAGTTTGCCTACGCAAGCATTAGATGGAATAAATCTTATTCAAACTTGGTCTGTCTTGTTTGCATTTATAATTCTAAATATTTTGGGTATCATTTTTTATATATATGGAAAAAGATTATATTCCAAAGATACCAAAAACTATATTCTTTCAAAGCAAAAAAGGAAAAAAATTATGGTTGTTGGTGCTGTTATCGTAATCTTTATAATTGTTCCTTTACTCATAAGTGTTGGACCAGCATTAACCTTAAATAACACTGATGTTTGGCTTGAACAACAGTGGAATAAAAAAATTAGAAGAGAAATAGATTGGACAAGAGAATGTGCGGGATTGAGTATATTTGAAAAACGTCCAATTGAAAATTTTACTGATTCTCCAATTTCAGATGATGCGGAGATTAGAACGAGTATTAGACAATTTGATCAAGATTTTGCGGTAGATTATTTAGCTGCTTCAATAGGGTCTACTTTTGAGGGTTTAGCAGATTCCGATATTGTATATATTGATAAAAATGAATATTGGGTAGCCCCTAAAACAGTTAGGTTTTCTCAAATAACAGGAGATCCAGTGCAAACAAATACAGAATTATATGATCATGTTGAAGGATTTTTAGCAATGGATACATTTTCTGGTGATTTAGTGAACGTATATGCCACTTTCAATATAACAGAGAACTATCCAATATTTTTTGGTGAGAGCGAGAGTAGAATATTTTTAGAAAAAACTCAAGGTTATTATGAAGCGGGTGCTTTAGGAGCTTATGATTCAGACATTTTATTGGGGACTGAATGGTCCAAAGGAATAGAAAATAATGATTTTGTTTACACAGGAGAACCTGATGGAGTCCTTACAGGTTTAGAAGGCTTTTGGAAAACAATAAATCTGGGTTTAGTAGCCTATGCAACTCAAGGAGAGCATGAATATTTAATTAACAGGAATGTTAAAACACGAGTACAAAATATATTATTTCCAAATCTTAAAATAGATAACGATCCTTATTTAGTTTTTAATATGGGCGCGGGAAAGATGTACTATGCAGTTTCGATTTATACCCATATCAGTTTAGATTCTTATGCTAGATATCCTATCTTAAGATTTCTAGGTGTATGCTTGATAGATGTGAAAACTGGAGAATTAGAATTCTATAAGAATCCTGTTTTAAATACTGATAATGATCCTACCTATCCACTTTGGAGAATTTTTACCTCCATTGGTAAATATAATTGGCAAGAAGCCCCTGACTGGTTAAAGATGCAATTAAGATATCCTGAAGATTTATTTGAATTACAACTAGCAGCTAATTATATTTATCATGTCCAAAATCCAACAACATGGAGAAGAGAAGATGATTTCCATGAAAGACCTAAAAATGGGGATTTATTTTATATCGAAACTGATTTAGGTGAGGGTATTGAATATGTTGGATTAGATTTAGTAGAATATAAAGGACGTTCAGCAATTGTACTTGCTGGGATGTATATTATTAGACATGGAATTCATTTTGGGGAGGCAATATTTTATGGTACAGGAACTAAAACTCTAATTGGTCCAAAAACTGCGAATGAAACTTATCTTTCTGAAGCAACACAAGAAATAACTTTAATATCTGGTGCTAGAAACGGTAACATTCTTTTATATCCGTTCGGAGGATCATTATATTATTATATACCCACTTATAGTACAGCAGGAGACCTCCAACAATTAAAATTAGTAGGTTTTGTAGAGGCTTTTGATCGAACTGTTGGTTATGGTAATAATGTCGAGATTGCTTATAGTAATCTAAATATTTCAGTAGCTCCACCTTCAAATATATCACTTTCATATGAATTTGACATTGAATCATCAATGACTTACCCAGATGACCCTGCTAAATTTATCATTCAATTACAAAATTTAAATACTAATTTCTCTGCACCAGGATTAAATGTGAAGGTAAATCTAACTGTTTATACTTCTATGGATAATAATGCTAATTTTAGTTTAATTTTACCACCAAATTTGTACCCAATTGAAAACTCTACATACATTGAAGCACCCTATACTTTTGTGAATTTTACCATCATAGACACCATCCTCTACTTCGGACAAGGAATTACTCTAACTGGATTTTTAAACACAACTAAGGGAGATATAATAATCTACTATAGATGGACGTTAATAGTGGATGATAAAATTCTTTATCAATCTCTAGTTGGAATTGTATACGCGTATACTAGTTTGTATTAGAGTAAAATATTTAGGTATTTTTTTAAATACTTAAATTAAAATTTTTTTTATAATTCGAGTAAAAATTTCTCAATCTCTTCTTTAGAACACATGTGAAATTTCTTATCTTCTGATTTTATATAGGCTGCTCTAATATTTTCTTTTGTAGCTTCTTCATCGATTGATTCCTTTAAAGCATTAAGCGTCAATTTTACCACCTCATCAAAAGTTAAATCTTCTTTATAATTCTGAGTGAGATATTCCCTTGCTGTTGATTCTCCACTTCCTAATGCATAGGATTTGAATGCACGATAAATTCCACTAGGAGATGTTGTGTAAATCTGAGTACCGCCAGCATCAATAGCGATGAAAAAGAGAGCGCATCCGAAAGGCCTTATACCTCCGAATTGGGTGTATTGTTGTTTGATATCTGCTAACGTTTTTACCAGCATATTAAGTCGAACAGGCTCATCATAAGTTAAACGAAAAGATTGTGCTTGTACACGAGCATAATTAATTAACATACGGGAATCGGCATGTAATCCTGAAATGGCTACTCCAATATGCTCATCGACTTGAAATAATTTATCAATCGAATCTGCATCCATTAAATTAGACGGTATTTTAATTTGAGCCGCAAGGCATACTCCTTCTTTAGATTTCACAGCTACAGCAAGAGTACCTCGTCTAACTGCTTCTAGAGCATATTCTACCTGAAATAAGCGCCCCTCTGGACTAAAAACAGTAAGTGCGCGATCATATTTAACTTGACCTCCGCCAAACATAATATAAACCTAAAATTATTTGAATAATTAATTTTAAAAATATAATACTTAATTTTAATTTAATGATTATAGAACATTAAAAATTAAATTTTGCCAGATGTTTTTAAAATTTCTAAAGTTAAAAGCTTAAATACGCCTTCAATAGAATCTCCTTGTTTAGCACTGGTTTCAAAATATTTCTTTGCACCGATCTCGGATTTTAGAGAAAGTCCTTCCTGTTCTGAAACCTCTCTTTTACCTTCATTGGCTAAATCAAGTTTATTTCCAACTAATAAAGTAGGTTTTTGAGTGACTACTTTTTCTACTTCAGCTTTCCATTCAATTAAATCGGAAAATGATGATCTACGCGTCAAATCGAACACATAAATAATCCCCGTAGCTCCACGATAAAATGGGGGACGTACAAAGCTGAAATGCTTTTGTCCAGCGAGATCCCAAATCTGTAACTTGACTTGAAACTGTGGGTAATCTTGTAAGTCAACAGTTTTAGTTGAGAAATTAGATCCGATGGTCATGATATAATTCTCTTTGAAAGTATTCTCACAGTATCGTAAAACCATAGAAGTTTTACCTACACCTCCATTCCCAACAATACAGATTTTATATATATAGGATTTTATCGCTGAAATTTGCCCATTCACCATTTCTGAATAATTCCTCTCAAAATTTTGCTCGTTCCCCTTTAAAATTAATAGATATATTGCTTAAATAATAACTAAATTATAATCTGATGAATTATAATAATATATATTATAATCAATAAATAAAAATAATAATATTAAATATTTTTTCTATTTTTTTCGTAATTTTAAAATGAATTAGGGGAAAATAAATAGATGAATAAAATAGATGATAATATTAGAAAATTTGCCCAACTCATTATTGATGCTAATTACATTGTAGTTTTAACTGGTGCGGGTATGAGTACTGAATCTGGAATTGCCGATTTTCGAAGTCCTGGTACTGGTTTATGGGAAAAGGTTGACCCAAATGAGTTTGCAAGTATTCATTCCTATGTATCTGATACTCAAAAGAATCTTAAATTCATGTTAGAGATGGGAATGAATATATTTAAGGCGAAACCTAATAATGGACATAAAGCATTAACAAAACTTCAAAAATTAGGAAAGTTAGAAGGGATTTTAACGCAAAATATTGATGGACTACATCATAAGGCACACACAAAAAATATTGTAGAACTTCATGGAACTGCAAATGAAGCACTATGTATGAGGTGTAAAGAAGTATATCCAATCACTACAATGATCAATCAAGTATTAAAGGGATTTTATTCGCCATCTTGTGAAGTATGTGGGGGTTTATTAAAACCAAATGCGATTTTTTTTGGAGAACCATTGCGTTCTGAGACTCTTATGCGAGCAGATGAGATGATTGAAGCCTGTGATCTTTTAATTGTATTAGGAAGTAGTCTTTTAATATATCCAGTTGCTTTTTATCCCCGTAAAGCAATATCTAATGGAGCAAAATTAGCCATTATTAATATCCAAAAAACTGATATGGATGATTACGCTGAGGTTGTTATCCATGAAAAAATTGGTGATATCTTACCAAAAATTGTAGAAATTGTAGAAAATAAATTAAGAAATAACAATTAATCTTTAGATATTGAAATTATTTTATGAAAGAAAAAAAAAATCTAATTTAATTATTTTCTAAGTACTTTTTTATCAATTTTTCCAACAGCAGTGAGAGGTAATTCTTTGGCAATCTCAATAATTTTAGGAACTTCATAGGGTGCTACGTTCTCTTTAGCGAAATTAGTAATATCTGCTTTTAGAGCTTCTTCATTTCCATCATATTCAAAATCAGGATCTAATTGAATAATCGCTTTAACAATTTCTGAGCCTGGTCTGTCAGGGTTTGGAAGCCCAATTAGGGCAATCATATCAATTGCAGGATGTTTTGATAATACATCTTCTATTTTGGCCGAAAAAACTTTAAATCCTCCAACAATTATCATGTCTTTTGTACGATCAACAATCCGAATATAGCCATCCTCGTCCATTATTCCAATGTCGCCACTATGCATATACCCATCTTTATCTATCGCTTTAGCTGTTTCTTCTGGTTTGTTATAATATCCTTGCATAACTAATGGACCTTTAACACAGATTTCGCCTGGTTCTCCTAATGGAACCTCCATACCACTTTCAGGATCAACAATCTTTAGATCAACATTTAAAAATGGTATTCCCACAGTGCCCAATTTTTTCTTACCTATAGATGGATTCATTGTTGCTACAGGAGATAATTCTGTCATACCGTAAAGTTCTAATAATTTTCCTTCACCTACTATACTTTCTAAAGCTTCCTGAGATTCTTTCGGAAATGGAGAAGCTGCTGAAACACAAATTCTTAACTTTGAGTGATCTAACCTTTTAAATTTACGGAAATTGATTAAAATTTGGTATAATGAAGGAACATTTACTAGAACTGTTGGTTCATATTTTTTCATTTCATTACAAATATGTAAAGCATCTCGAGGATTGGCAATTAAAATTTGACTCCAACCTAAAAAGATAGCAGATTCACATACAGTTAAACCAGCAATATGAAACATAGGAAATCCTGATAACAATACACCTGCTCCTTCTTCCCATTGAAGCCAAGAAATAATAACTTTCATATTTGAGACACAATTTCTATGACTTAACATTGCACCTTTAGGTGGGCCTGTTGTACCGCCAGTATATTGGATCCAACCAATATCATCTGGAGATAAATCAACTATCGGTAAATCAGTTGAGAATTTTGTTAAAACGTCATCTTGGAAATTAAAAACGATCTTTCCCTCTAAAGGAGTAACTTCACCAGAAGGTATCTCACTAACTGCTTTTATTTTTTCTCGAGACTCCTTATCAAAAGATCCAATAACACTGGTTGCTACTACAACTTTAAGTTGAG
This sequence comes from Candidatus Odinarchaeota archaeon, assembly GCA_048885325.1. Classification (GTDB taxonomy): domain Archaea; phylum Asgardarchaeota; class Lokiarchaeia; order Sigyniarchaeales; family SOKP01; genus SOKP01. Next base: position 9,149 of record JBHLPZ010000040.1, on the reverse strand, counting down.
GCAATTTATCGGCAATTTTTTTCAATCTATGTTCAAAAATAGCATCAAGGGTAACTAAAGCAACTTTTTTACCTCCTTCTCCAAGATCATCTAGTTGATAATGCATTTGAACATCAGACAGTAGAGGGCTAACACCTGAAACAATACATCCGGCTTTAAGCGTACCAACGACAGAATATACGTATTCAGGAATATTTGGTAAATTTATTGCGACTACGTCCCCTACTTTAAACCCATTTTCAATTAACATGTTAGCAAATTGATTCGAATATCTATCTAAATCACCAAAACTGATTTCTAAACCTTGATAAGCAAGTGCCATATTATCAGGAAATGTTTCTATTACGTGTCTTATCATTGCAGGATAAGTTGTTTCAAATTCAGTCGGATCGATATCATCCAATCCAGAATCCCAATTTTTCTTCCAAAATCGCGAACTATAAGGACTTGACATGTTTAATTCTTCCTTTATTTTTATGGTAAATTTCTTTGTAATATTATTATTTTTCAACATATTATTTTATAAACTTTTATGATCTCTTTGAAGTATTTGTAGATAGTGAGAAATGGATAAAAGATAAATAAAAAAATTAAAAAAAAAAAATGATTGAGATTAACTTAAATTTTTCTCAATACTTTCTTATCAATTTTCCCTACAGCTGTTAGGGGTAATTCTTCCATAATATGAATTTTCTTTGGAACTTCGTAAGGAGCACAATGTTCTTTTGCAAATGCTTCAATTTCTCCTTTTAATTTTTCTTCATCTCCATCATATGCGTATTTTGGTTCGACTTGAATATAAGCATTAACGATTTCGGAACCAGGACGATCAGGATTTGGCTCTCCAATAAGAGCGATCATGCCAATTGCTGGATGCTCAGATAAAATATCTTCAACTTTAGCGGAAAATACTTTAAAGCCACCTACAATTAACATATCTTTAGTACGATCAACGATTGTAATAAAACCATCCTCATCCATAAATCCGACATCACCAGAATGCATATAACCTTCAGCATCGATTGCTTTTTTAGTCTCTTCAGGCTTGTTATAATACTCTTGCATCACTAAAGACCCGCGAACACAAATTTCTCCAGGTTCTCCTAATGGAACTTCTTTTTCTGTATCTGGGTCAACGATTTTAAGTTCCACGTTTAAAAATGGTACTCCAACAGTACCTAGCTTTTTCCTACCTAAAGAAGGGTTCATTGTTGCAACAGGTGATAATTCGGTCATTCCATAAAGCTCTAACAGCTTTCCCTCTCCGATAATATTCTCTAATTCAATTTGAGATTCCTTAGGGAAAGGAGATGCCGCTGAAATACATGTTCCTAATTCTGAATGGTCTATTTCTCTAAATTTAGGATTCTTTATTAAAAGTTGATATAATGAAGGAACATTTACTAAATTTGATGGATGATACTTCTTCATTGCTTTTACGATATGATCTGTGTCCCTTGGATTAGGAATTAGTAGTTGTCCGAATCCCGCGGAAAGAGCACTTTGACAGACAGTTAAACCCGCAGCATGGAAAAAAGGAAAACCACTACATAAAATTCCTTTACCTCGTTCCCATTGGAGCCAGGCAATTATACTTTTCATATTTGAGACAAAATTTCTATGACTCAATACAGCACCTTTAGGAGGGCCCGTAGTACCACCGGTATATTGGATCCATCCAATATCATCTGGAGTTATATCTACATTCACAGGATCAGTAGAATATCTTTCAAGAACATCTTTATGAAAATCTAGCACCATTTTTCCCTCTATAGGAACAACTTTTCCCTTTGGAACCTTTCCAAGAGCTTTTCCTAAAACTTGTTTTATTTTAGAAAGAAAGCTAGCAACATTGGTCGTAACTATTAATTTTAATCGGGGCATCTTACTAGCAATTTTAACAATATGCCCTGCAAATATAGCATCAAGAGTAACCAAAGCAACTTGCTTTCCTTTTGATCCTAAATCATTTACTTGATATTGTATTTGAACTGCTGAAAGAAGGGGAGAAACTCCAGAAACGACACATCCTGCTTTTAGTGTTCCAGCTAAAGCAATCACATATTGAGGGATATTTGGTAAATTTATTCCTACAATATCTCCTTTCCTAAAACCATTATCAATTAACATTTGAGCAAATTGATTGGAATATTCGTCTACTTCTCTAAAAGTCAATTCAACTCCTAGAAACTCCAAAGCCATTTTGTCTGGAAACTCTTTAAACGTTTCTTTTATCATTTCAGGATATGTTGTTTCAAATTCCTTTGGATCAAGATCATCTAATCCAGGATCCCAACTTTTTTTCCAGAATCTACTCGAATAAGGACTTTCCATTTTCATTTCCATTTTGATTTCACACCTTTAAAATATAAAATTTAAATGAATAAAAAGTGCTAAATATTATTATTGTTACCCTCAGTTAAAAACTTTTAATCTCTATTTATTTCGTATTTTAAAAATTAAATAGAAATCTTTCATTAAAATAGTAATTTTTACTTTTAATGACCTCTCTCTGTCTCTATACCATTTTTTCTTTTAATAGCAACCAAGTTTCTAGCAAATGTAATCCTCTCCACTTAAATCAGAACAAAAAAAGGGAATTCAGAAAATTGTCGGAGTAACCCAACTTTTTTTTGAAGAAAAAAATATTACATCTGATGTCATCTCATTCATTTAATTCGGGGTTCAAATTTTACAGGAAAAATCGGGAAATTCCACTCGTTTCAAGTGGAGATTCAACGCTAGATGAGTTATTGGGAGGAGAAGGGTTTCATAAAAATCTGGTTTATCTCCTTTACGGGGATAAAAAAGTGACTACTAACATTCTGCTAACAACAGCGGTCATATCACAGAAATCATATGCATATGGGGGTTTAGGAGGAGACAAAGTAAAGGTAGCTTTTATTGATGGAAACAATCGCTTCAATCCTTATAATGTGAGCAAATTCGCGGTTTCTCAAAATTTATCACCTCGTTTAGTTTTAGAAAATATCTTGATTGCCCGAGCCTTTACTTGGGATCAAATGATCGAGCTTTTAGAGCACAGACTTTCTAAACTCGAACAAGTTGAAGTTGTTTTAATCTCAGGGATTACTACATTGTTTCAAAGTTATGAAAAACAAACCTTTGAAGATTTGTTGAAAGCCATAAATGGTATCAAAAAGATACTTCAAAAAACTAAACCATTAATTGTAATAACTGCTCCTTTAAACGAATGTAGCTCATTTCGCCCTAAAGGAGGGAAAATTTTATCCCATTTTGGAAATGTACTGATACTTATAAATGATGAGGAGCGATATGTAGAATACATTATTGTTCAGCATCCATTTTTACCAGAAAGACGCCTTTTGAAATGGAGGCCTCGAAAACCTAAGAGGAGTCTTGCAAATGCTACAAGAACTAAAACTTTAGATTGTTGGCTCTCTTAAGATAAAATCTTCATTATTCCCCCAGATTTATTTATTCTTCTTCTTTTTATACATATTTGGGTCTTTTTCCTCAAGAGTTAAAGGATCACCACCATAGCGAATTTTTCGCCCTTTATAGTATAAATCCGATTTTTCTTCACAAATTTCATTCCATTTTGAAATTCCTAGCTTTTTTATCATAAGTAAATTATAAATCTTTGAATTATGAGGTAAAAATATCTCAAAATTAACTATAGGTTGCAACTTTTCACACGGAAAATCTTCACATTCATAACAGAAATTAAAATCCCTGCTTGTAACACATTCGTAGGTTTTACATACAGGAAAATCCTGTATTTGACCTTTTTGCTCTCTACAGCCCTTACATTTGAAAATTTTTACTCCAGGGCATTGGGGGCAGAAAATCCCGCACGGAGCATGGGGTCCATGATAAATAGACATATAACAATATCTCCGATTCATTTTATTAATTATATTTACTTCAGTAGTTAATTATATCAGATTTTATAAAAATCTTCAATATTAAAACAATAAAAATTTAAGTGATTAATATCTCATTTTTTATAAGAATTTAATATTAGAGAGGAAATTTAATGAATCAACAAGATTTTAGTAAAAGGTTTAGTTGTCCTCGATGCGGAACTATGGGTGCTATATTTCTTTTAAAAGTTATTGGATCTAATATTTTAATAAAACAAAGATGTCCAATACATGGAGGAAGAAAATATGCAGTTCCTTTAATGCAAAAAGACGATTTTATGCCGTATATTCGTGATGCAATCTTTCGTTGTTACAAATGCGGAGAAGACGCTACAGTGGATGATGTGAAAGTTAAAGGTCCTTGGAGTTTAATCAGATGTAATTGTCCCACTCATAGAAATAAATTACCCTTCTATAAAATTTGGAGTTCTATTTACAATGAAATTTCTAGTGAAGAACTTGAAGTACAACCTCCTATAGAACCGCGACCAACAGAACAAGAACCTACTATCGGTGAACAGAAGGAATTCTGTCCACATTGTGGAACACCACTGAGAGGAATAGAAAAATTTTGCGGGTCATGTGGTGCAGAATTAGGATAAATTAGATATTTATTAAAAAAATATTTATTACTTTATTTTTAGAAGTTTTGCTGCATTATTATATAACCATTTTTTCTTAACTTCTTCCTTTAAAGGTAATTTCATCACTTCATCAGCTATTTCTCTTATTGACATCCCCATAAAAAGCCAAGTGGAGCCAAAGAGAATTTTATCTTGGATTACTGAGTTTCCGTAGTGAAGAAAAGGTTCCCAACCTGTTCCTTTCATACCTATATATTTTGGAAGGTAAGAAGCAAAATCTATGTATATATTTGAGTTTTTCCAAGCAACAGCAACCATTTCATTTACCCATGGCCAGCCTCCATGTCCTGCAATCATTTTTAATTCAGGAAAATCTTGGGCAACAATATCTAAGTAGATTGGTCTTTCAACTTCCATACTATTAGTTGAATAATTTATCGAAGTGTGAAGCCATATAGGAATGTTAAGTTCCACACAAGTAGAATATAGGGGATACATTTTTTTATGATGCGGAGGTATCCTAAACATAAACGGACGAACCGCGATACCTCTAAGCCCTAATTCATAAGACCTATTAATTTCTCTCACGGCTTCCTTTTTCTTCAATGGATCAATACCAGCAAATCCAATGAATTTTTCTGGGAATTTTTTAACAATGTCAGCGTAATAGTCATTTGGTAAGCCCTTTATGCCACTGGGAGTTTCTTCATCAAGATTAAAGACTACTGCCTTCTCTACACCCATTTTATCAAGTTGCTGAATAAATTCTTCTATTGACATTGTCAATTTCCTAATTTTTGGTAAAAGAGGTTCAATTGCTTCTCTTAATTCATCTGTGTTTAATTTAATCTTCATTTGATATAATTTTTCTGCTGTAATGCCCAACAACGGTGCAACTCTAGGACCAAATACGTCTTTTAAATATCGACTCATCTGGGGAGGTAAAGAAATCAATAAATCAATGAAAACTTCTTCTGTAGGCACATAACAAAGTGTATCAACTATTTTGTATTTCATATCTATTTTCATTCGTAATTAATTAATCCATCAAATCATTTATCACATAAAAATTCAGTAATCATCAAAAATTAAAAAATTGCCAAAGTATTTTTCTTTAAATTTTACAACCAATTATTTCTTCTGTTATTATTATGGGTAGAACCGTACCGTCATTCCGACCTGCACTTGAACACGAAATCGAGAGTTGGAAGGATTTCAAACGTGCTCTTCGGCCAGAAGAGCGAAGAGTTTTTGACAAGTTAATGAATTATGCACGAATTCATGCTGATGCTGGCAGCTTAGCTGGACGCCCCATCCTTTCAGAGATTCTCTTTATTTCCTTTGCTTTAGAACAAGAGAAAAAGATTGAGTTTTTGGAGAATAGAATAACTGAATTAGAGGAAAAAATAAACAATAAAATTGAAGTTGAATTCAAGAAAAAGATTTGATGGCTGGCTTTTAGATATTTCCACATTTAGAGATGGAGTGATTCTTTGGGTAAAACCTGTCAAAGAGCAAAAAGTTCTGAAAATTTATGAACCATTCCATCCAGAGTTCTTTGCAGTACCAAAGATAAGCGTAGGCAATGATCTTGAAAGGTTAAAACATATCCTTCAACAAAATCACAATGTCAATAAAGTGAGAATTTGTGAGAAATATGTTCGCCTCGAAGATCATAAAAAGACAAAAATCCTTGGAGTTTCAACTATAAAGCCTTCAGTATTTAAGAAAACAATTCAAGAAATTAATGACATCGATCTATTTACTTTATATAATACCGATCTTCCTATTGCTCAAATGTATTACTATGTTAATGACTTGTTTCCAATGTCTCTCTGTCAGTTTAGAGTGAGAGTTGAAAAGTCTAAGAATAGAAAGGGTAGTATAACAAGGCTTGTCTCGTTAGAGTTGAAAGATGACAATGAGAAATTATTCTATGATTTACCTCCTCTGAAGGCTGTATGGATTGATGTTAAGGTAAAACATCAAGGAATTAGGCCCTATTACAATGATCCGATTGATCATATTGAGATTAGCATTGTTGAAAATGATGAGAACAATGTTCCTCGTGCAGATGGGTATAAAAAACGAACATATGTTATAAATCGAAGAGATGAAGCGGAAAATTTAGAACTATTAAGTAAAGCCATCGAAAAACTTGATCCTGATATAATTCTTACACAAAATGGGGATGAATTCATGTTTCCATATCTAGCAGCTCGAGCTTCAATACATGGTATATCAAGGAAGCTTTATTTTTCTCGAGATAGAATACCATTGGAAAAATGCATTTTTAATCTCTCAGGAGGGACAAATCATTATATGTCATACGGAATTATATTCCATCGTTCAAAAACGCAAGTATATTTTGCTGGTAGGCTCCATTTAGACACAGCCTCATACGCAAGCCTTCATTTTACAGAAGGAAATATCCCGGGTGTTGTTGAAGTTGCCCGTATTTCTAGAGTATCATTACAAAGATTATCTCGAATAACGATTGGAGGTGCACTCCAGTCGATTCAATACTACAATGCTTATAAACTTGATCATTTGATTGCGCCATTCAAAAAAAGCCCTGAGGGATTTAATTCAGCAATGGACTTAATAAGAAGTGATCGTGGGGGACACATCTTTGAACCGAAAATTGGTGTTTTCGATAATGTTGTAGAGTTAGATTTCTCTTCAATGTATCCATCCATTATGGCGAATTACAATATTTCTTCTGAAACTCTCAATTGTAAATGCTGCAAAGATGATGGAACTGGGATAAAAGTACCAGGATTGGATTTTCATATCTGCTCAAAAAGAGAAGGAATTATCTCAAAATCAATAAAACTTCCTCTTACAAAAAGGTTGCAATATAAGGAGTATGTTCGAAAAACAGGAAATCTTCGCTATAAATTTACCGATATTGCCTTAAAATGGGTACTTGTTGTAAGTTTTGGATATTTAGGATTTAAAAATGCCCGCTTCGGCAAGATTGAAGCCCATCAAACCGTATGTGCATTTGCACGGGAATTTCTTATGCGTGCAGTTGAAATTGCTGAGGAATATGGTTGTAAAATTATTCATGGAATTGTTGATTCCATATGGCTTCAAGATACAAAGGGAAAATCACCAGAGAAATTCGAGGATATCACGAAAAAAATTGCCGACAGAATATCTGAACAGACAAGCATTTCAATGAGCTGGGAGGGTAGATATAATACAATTGTGTTCCTTCCCTCTAGAGCCGAACCAGATGTTCCTGCTCTTAGCCATTATTGGGGCATAAAAAGTACAGGAGAGATTAAAGTTAGGGGTATTGAAGTTCGACGCAGAGATATGCCCACTATTGTAAAAGAAGCCCAATATGCCTTTATTGATGTATTTAAAGGTGCTCAAACCGTTGATGAGTTTATAAAAAGAATTCCCGAGGCAAAAAAGAAGCTTCATGAATATGCAAACAGAATTTATTCTGGAAAAATTTCCCGAGAAGAGCTAACAATCAAACAAAGAATCTCACGCAAGCCATCAGCGTATAAAGTAAATTCTTATCAAGCCGTAGCTGCCAGACAACTAGAAGATTCTGGTATTATTGCAACTCCTGGAAAAAACGTACGGTATATTATTCTTAATGCAGATGCAGATCCTGATTTCCCTGAACGGAAGGTTATCCTCTCTGATCTCTATGATGAACAGATACATCAATACGATCAAAAGAAATACGTTGAATTATTAAAGAGAGCCTTTGAAAATTTGTTTCCCTTCAAATTCCCTGAACTTGAGGAATTATTAAAGCGGGATTATGATAAAAAGTCTAGTCAGCAAACTTTATCTTGTTTTATTGGGTAAAAATCTAAAGAAAAAATTGAGTTAGCGTCTATTTTACAGTATAGTCCTGATTAAAAAAGCAAAGCTAAATTCCGACTTAAAAAAAATATAGTCTAGAATTAACGACATTTTTTTTTTAATAACCCATTAATAGGTAGCGAATAGTAATGTTTAAATATGAATTTATCACAATTATATTTGTTCACATCTCTGATGTGAACGTCGAGAAGCGGTAGTGTAATCTCGATGCATTGGTAAACCACAGATAATCATTGCGATATGAAAGGTGATTGTGCTTAAAAAACACGATCAGAATTAAAAATATAAACCTTTTGGTTCGTATTTGATATTTAATCTGGCCTATTCTAACGAATTGGTTAAATTATCAAACGATAATATCGTTCATAGGAGTAAGCGATTATTCTTACGGATGATGATTCTTTTCATAACGATCTTTGATTTGAAGTATCGATAATATATTGAGACTTCCCATCCTAGGCGCGGAAAACATTACCAACAACAACAATCTTTAGGCTGTCGCGAAAACCTTTGGTTGTCATTGTAGCTTCTCGAACCCTTTTCTCTTTTAAAAATTTTAAAACTTAAATTTATTTCATATAAAAATTCTGATTTTGGGTTTAAAATGAAAAAAATTAGATAAAAGGTTGTCTTATGATGCTTACGCATCATATTAATCATCATAATAATTATCTGCTAAAAATTAATCAGGGATTAATTAAGGAAGAAATTATAAAAGGTAATAAAGCAGGTAGACCAAAACGAGTCTATTCTATTGTTAATTAAATTGATAATAAAAAAAAGATTATGGAATTAAAATAATTTC
>JBHLPZ010000039.1:0-20239 GCA_048885325.1 Candidatus Odinarchaeota archaeon | reverse complement strand
CTTTCGCCCCTTTTTCTCGAATTAATAAAATTTTTTGAGCAGTTAATAAATTATGAAATACAATACTATAGAATTAATTCATGGTTATATGAGAAAATTTGGTATATTTTCCTCTGTATTGGAATTTTCAGTTTAATACTTTTTATATCAAGCTATAAAATGTTGAAAGACTTATATAAAAAGCTAAAAAGAGTTTCTTTATAATATTGAATTATTAAATTTTAAAGATTAAGTTTGCGTTTTTTATCAAATAATTGTTTTAACTCATTAAGTACTTTTGATCTAGAATCAGCAGGATTAATTTGCCTTTCTGTCAGTTTAGGATTAGCAATGCTAATCGGTATTCCACTTTGTGCTACTTGAAATGCTCCACTCTCAATTGCGCTTAATCGGCTATCAAGATCACTCAATTGCTTTGAGATACTCTCTGAAAGTCTGATTACAGCATTCATAGTTTCTTCTAAAGTTTTGCCTAATCCCTCTACTTTCCTTAATGTTGGATTAGTCAATGAATCTGCGGTTTTCATTACTTCTTTAATATATTTTGAGAATTGAGGTTCATTTGAAATTAAGGAATAAATAGAAGTTAAGTAAGCTTCATAATCAAAACCATATTGATTCAATAAGGTATTTATATTATCTTTCAATAATTCTACACTTAGTAAGATTTCTGGTTCATTTTTTATATCTGGGTCGACTTTATGTATATAAATAATAATAAAAGGATTTTCCTCCAAAGTTTCTAATATTTGCAATATTTGTTCAAAATATTCAAATGATTCTGCGAATCTTTCTGAATTTTGGACATCTATCACATAGATTAGTAAATCTATTTGAAGAAAATAATGTTCTGGATTTTTAATATATTTGTTTCGGTAAACTTTTTGACCTCCCATATCCCATACAAAAATATCTAGTTCTGATTCATCAGTTTTTATAAATTGGCGTTGTACTCCTTTAGTTGGTTTCAGATTAGTTAATTCAGTTATTCCTAATTTCCCACCATATTTAGATAATATTGCTGTTTTTCCTGCATCATCTAAACCTATTATGATTACTTTTTGGGCTATTTTTTCAAAGATTTCTTCTTGTTCTTTTACATTGATTACTATTGAACTAATTGTAATGGCCTTTTTTAAGTTTTTCTCCAAATCAGGATAAAATTGTTTAAGATTTTCAATTTTTTTGTTTATTTCTAGTTGATCTCCAATATGCTTCTTTCTTACAGCTTCAAATATATCTTCTCTATCAATTTTTGATATTTCTTCTATATTTGAAACATTTAAAACTTCGTTTAAAAATTCAGAAACAGTCTTATCAATAAATTTGTAAGATTGAATTGGCAATTGTTTTATATCATCAATTGTTTCAATTTTACTTATTTTAACCTCTTTATGGTCCAGAAATTTTGAAAATATATTAATTATATTTGAAATATCTGTCGACATTGTCTTGCTTGCTTTTATTTTTAGATATTATTAATCTTGACAGCTTTTTATTATTATCTATTTATCGTTTATGATAATAGTTAAATAATTTCAGATTTAAATCTTCACTAATTAATTAACATTTAAATATACGATTTATTTTAAATACCATACAAAGAATAAAAAACTCCAATAACACCATTAGTATAATCAGTATTTATGCCATCAAAATTTGAAGAAGACAACTTTTTTGAAGAAGATGAGGAACATTGTTGCGATTCCCCTAAAATCAGTGAGGAAGATGGATTCAATGTCTGTTTAAATTGTGGATATGTATACAGCAGGATTCTTGACGATTCTCCTCGGAGAGCATTCACTCAAGAGGAAATTCAGAAAAGAAAAAGTAATGAACGTGTTTATAGTCCTATTGGACCTAGAACAATCATTCGAGGAAGTCGTGATGCGAGAGGAACATTACTTAGCCCAAAATATAAATCAAAATTCAACAGGTTAGCAAAAATTCATAGATCTCTCACCACTAGCTATGAAAGAAATTTATGGATAGCTCTACCAAATCTACAAAGATTACAAAAAAGGTTAGGAATTCCTGACACAGTTGCTGAAGATGCTCTCAGAATTTATACCCAGACCGTAAAAAAGAAATTAACAATGGGAAGGAGTATTGATACCCTTCTATCGGCTTCCATATTTTGTGCTTTAAGAGTCCATGGCATTCCGAGGACTGTAGAAGAGATTACAAAAGTTGCCCAGATTCCAAAGAAAAAAGTTATTAAAAGCTATAGATTAATTATAATGGAGGTTTTACCAAACTTAAATTTAAAAGTCCAACATTTTACTCCTGATAGATACGTAGATAAATTTAATGATGAATTAAAATTATCTATGCAATGCAGAAATACAGCTGTAAAAATTATTGAAAATGCAAAAACACACGGTTTTAATTCTGCAGGGAAGGATCCAAAAGGAATTGCTGCAGCAGCAATATATATAGGATCTAAAATATGTAATGAAAATAGAACCCAAAAAGAGATAAGCAAATTAGCCCGTGTAACAGAAGTCACGTTACGAATGAGAGTGAAAGATTTAATGAAATATGCTAATATCTCATAATAAATTAAAATAGTAACTTTTTTAGCTTACTCTCTTCTTCAAATAGAGGTAAAATTTCTAACATTTCATTAATTTGTGGTAAAAATCTATCTAATCTATGTTCTGCGACATCTAGAATAAATTGAATGCATCGTATATAAAATGTATCTTCTACTAATCTTTTATTCAATCCAAGAGAATCCAAGAATTGTCTTACCTTAAACCTGATATCTTTTACAGGAATCTCAATTTTTATAAAGGCTAATCCATATAAAAGGATTAATAATGAACTTATGCTAAAGTCTTTCCTTTTAGAGATTGATATTGCTAGATCATAATATTTTTCTCCAGCTAATTTGAAATTTTCTTCTTGTAAGGTAGTTATGACATCTTTATAATATCTCCTTCTCATAGCAGTACGTTTTCTTAGGACATCTTCCTTTTCTCTTCTAATATCTCCCATTTTTTGACGTAAGTTAGCGAAATTTTGTTCAATATCAACTAGCAACATACTTTTTTTGCCTAAATCTTCTCTAGTTATTGCATCTTTTGCTTCTTCTTTAATTTCTTCTGGGATTAAACTCTGTAGATAATCAATTTCAGGTTGAAATAAAACTAACCTATCTATGAGATTCTCTATAGTTATCTCTATTAAATTCTTAAAGTTATTTTCCATTACGAAAAAGAATTCACGCATAAGTTTGATCTCTGACAACTCTTCAATTTTTGATCCATATTTTTCTAATTTACTTAAATTATCATAAAAAATTGATTTAGATGAGTTAATATCTTTTGCTTCAATCAATAGCAAGGATCCTATTATTAAACTTACAGCAGCTTGTTTATAAAAGTTTTTTACCATTAATGGAGGAATAGTATCAATATAATCTGTGGAAGCTATTTGGAATTTTTTATATGATAAATCTTCTAAAGCATATCTCCAATATTGATTTTTCATTAATTTTCTTTTTGCAATATCTTGCTTTTCTTTTTGAATGTTATTAGCCAATAGAATTATTTTTTCTTTTAAATCTTGTATATCTAATTCTTTTGAGAGGTCTTTCAATGGTTCCTCTTTTTTGAATTCTTTTCCTAAGTAAGAATATAAAAGATCGATTTCTTGTTCAAATAAAGGTAAATTTTCCATAAATGCTACTGAATTCTTAAGTTTTGCTTCATCATTGAATCTTTCAATGCCTAAAATATACTCAATTAATGTTATAGCAAAAGTCTCCGAAAATAGCTTGCTTAAACTAGAAAGCTCCTTTTTTATACTTTTTAAAAATGTATTAATTTCATCTACTCTACTTTCTTTAATTAAAATAAGAGCAAGTACAGCTAAAGAAACTCCTGCTAAGTTGTATTGCTTAATTTTAATTAGTTGCTTGACAACTTCTTCATACTGCTTAACTGCTTTTTTATAATCTTGGATTTCTAAAGAATATAAGACATGCTCAAAATAGGCTCTCTTTAGACCTTTTCTCTGTCTTAGCTCTCTTTCTCGATCTTGAAATGCTTCTCTGGCTTTATTTTTGATAAGTGAAAGTTTTTCTATTAGTTCTTCTTCTTTGAAGAGTTCCTTGGCTTTTTCTGTTTCATATGCGCTTTTATCTGCTTCTAATTTCGCTATTTTTTTATTCAATTCGCCTTTAAGCATGCTATCATCGATCTTCTCATTAATTGCATGAGCTGATGAATAATCTTCAAAATTAATATATATTTCAGTAATTTTTCTATACAATTCATTGAAATCAATTTTTGTATTTTCTAAATAAGCATAAGAAATATCCGAAGCTTTATTTATTAAAGCTAAAGCTTTTTCAACTCCTTGTATATTACTTTGAGAATCAACAATTTTGGTTGCTTGTTCTTTTATTACCTTAATATATTCTTCACTAATCTCTTGAGCCTGTTCATAAAGCATCTGATCTCTATAAATCTTACTCGAATTTTCAAAAATTCCTTCAATTTCCTTATAATCTTTCTCTAATATTATTTCTTTTAATACTTTCAAATAAAGTTGGAATTTTTTGATTAAATACTTCTTTTTCATCGTTTTAGATAATTCAGTATAAATTGGAAAGAATTGAGTAAAATTTTTACCTATTATTAGGACATCTAAGGATTTTGATAATATCTCATCTTGAATATCTTCTTTTCCAATATTTTTCAGGAAATTTGCTTGATTTTTTATACGATCAGCTGCTCTAATAAACTCATTATTTTCAATTAATATATTTGCCTCTTTAATTATCTGTTCATTAATATTTGTAATTAATTGTAATTCTTCTTGCATAAATTCATTTATTATCTCAACACCTTTTTGTATATTCTCTTCTATCTCCTTCTTCCTTAATTCCTTAGCCTCTTCCTCAATTTTATCTCTAATTTTTGTTAATTTCTTTTTTGTTGATAAAGAAGTTATTTTATTCATTAAATCGGTTGCCATAGCGAAATTCAATTCCTTTAAAAATAAATTGATTAAATCCTCCAATAGTTTATCTAAGTTAGTCCTTTTTACTTCATATGATTCCCAGAGGTTCTCAATTTCATCATAAGTATATTTTGCAGAATAATTATCCTTATTTTTAATCTGTACCTCTAAAAGTTTAGTTAATACCTCAACCTGTTTATTAGTAAACTTTTCTAAATCATCAAATAAACCTTCCCTTTGATAAAGAGTAATTGCTTTATACAATTGATCTTTTGCCAATATATATTTTTCATTCTTAACTAAGAAATCAGCCGCAGCTATGATCTTATCGGCAACTTCTTTAAGAATGATAAGCATACCCTCATGAGGTAAGGCAGAGAAAATTTTAAAAGCATTTTCAACTTTACAGGCGGAAATCCAAGAATTGATTGCTAACCTGAAGGACTCATTTCTCAAATGCCTATCTTTTAATTCTATTGCTGCCCATTGAGCTGCTGCTAAATATTGTCTTGCAGCCGAATCATATTTTTTTTTATTAAATAGCTTATTTCCTTCTAAGATTATAGATTCAGCATATAATTTCTTAAAATTGTCAGATTTTTTTTTATCTATTTTTTGTAAGATTTTTGAAGCTTCTAAATATAAATTTACTTTAGAATAGAGTAATGCTGCCTGTTCACTAATGACATAAAATTCTGCTTTATTAAATATATCTGCAATCATAGCTGCCTTTCGAATTGCTTGAGCAGTATAAAAATACTGTTGACGTTTAAAGTATAAATTCGCTAATAAGATGAAAATTGGAAAACGCATCCAAGCATTTTCAATATTTAATGGTGTATCCCCTGTAATCATTGCTAAACATAAACATTGAAGTGGCTCATGGAATGCTCGCGGTGGAATGTTAACAAAAGCTTCTAACTGAGGGTGATTTACCCAGAGATTTTCTAATAATTCATTTACAGAAATAGGAATTATACCATCAGGGTCATAATACATAATAAGTGTAGGGATATCTCTTTTAGTTGAATCGATAACAGGAAGAATAAGATCGAAAAATTCCTGTTCCTCTTCATTTGAGGGATTTAAAAAATAGATAATCCCATCAATTTCAGGAAGAAGCTTATCAAAATTTGTATTTATCATATCAGATATAACATCAATTTCTAAATCACAAACATCTTCAAAAACATTAATTTCCCTATACCATACAAAATATGTTTTTTTATCTTCACCACCTTCAATAAAGGCATTAGAGACATAAAAAGGTGTAAATTCAGGATTCCCTAAGACTAAAACTTTAAAAATATAACGCATTAAATCTTAATACCTCATGAATTTTAATCAAATGCTCCAAATTTCGTAATAGTTAATTATTAAAAAAATAACTTAACAAATCTTTAAAATTATTATTATTATTATAAATTATTAAATTAATTTCTTCCTTTATTCAACTATTATATTTATTATATAAAGGTTGCTTTTACCAAATTTTAAATTTCAAGAGATTCGACGTTGCATTATCTAGAACGCAATTATCATATTCTTGAAGCACGTATGATAGAACAAATGGAGAAATCATTTGAACTAGGAAGAAAATTAATCGACACTGAATTAGATGCCGGTTTACTTAATTTTATTGTTAAACCGGTTGTTAAAACTTTTTATGATTATTGGACTCAAAATGATGCAAGATCTGGCACGTTAAAACAGATAAAAGTTACTTTAGAGGTTGGAAAGGAATTAGTATTTAACCAAAGCTCGGAGGAATATTTTGATAAACTCATAACAGAGAATTTTCCTGAATACCTCAAAGCAGATCAAACCACGCATCAATGTAAAAAGAGTCATAAAAATTATGAAAGATTAGTAGAAATAGCGAAAAAAACATTCATTAATTACGTAAAAGAAGCTATTATATTTTTAGAAGTAAAAGAAAATGTTTATGATTATGGCGATCTGTGCAGGTTAGCTTTTAATGATAAAGAAAACGCTCGAAAAAATTTAATGATGCAACTGAATTATACAGATGAAGCAATAAGTATAATTGAAGAGGATCCTACAATCCTTAGTATTCCAGTCGGAAAAAAAATTATCGTGAAGTCATTAAGAAGGGGTTTTGAAGAAACTAAAAAAGAATTCATAGAGGCATTAGACGATACTTATGATCGTGAACATTAAAAGTATTAATTGGAAAGTAGTTTTTAATTTTTATAATCTTAGATTATTTTCAATGTAACCTATGAAATAGGTTGGAGTTATAACGATGGATATTTTAGAGAGAAACTATAAAATTTTAGAGGGAAAGATGAAAAAACAAATGGAAATATCTCTTAATTACGGCAAAGATTTAATTGATTCAGAGTTAGATTCAGGTGTTTTAAATGTAGTAGTTAAGCCAATTGTAAAGTCTTTTTATCAATATTGGAGCGATAAAGATGCACAGATTGGAACTCTAGAACAAATAAAAATAACATTAAATTCAGCAAAGGAATTAATTATAAATGGAGATGGTTCAAAAGAACAATTTGACAGAATTATAGAGAAAAATTTTCCAATCTACTTAAAGAATGATCAAACGGATAAACAGTGTAGAAGAAACCATAAAAATTATCCAAAACTTAAAGAAGTTACTAAAAAAAGCTTTATAACACAAGTAGAAGAAAGTATATTATTTTTAAATGTAAAAGAGAATGTAGAAGACTATAATCAATTATCCAGAGCAGCATTTAAGACTAAAGATAAAGCATATAAAGCCTTAAAACAACAATTAGATTTTAATGACACTGGCATCTCGATTGTTGAACAAGATCCTTCCATTTTAAAGGTTCTCACTGGTAAGAATATAATTTTAAAGGTACTTAGAAAAGGGTTTGAATTAACAAAGGAAAAATTACTTGAAGAATTAGACATAATTTTTAATTAAATAGAAATATAAATTCTGGTTTTATTTTGAAAGAAAGAATAATAATGAAAGCAAGTGATATTACAGAGCACAATAATATTAAAAGGTTGATCTTTGTTAATATTTTCATTGAAGTTTTTATTATTATGTGCTATTTTTCTATATCAGAGCTTTTCGGTTCTATTTCTAGCTTTTTCATATTTAATATTGAATTTTCAGTTACATTTGGTATAACCTTACTACTATTCACTTTTTTTTCTATATTAGCAGGACCGATTCATGGATTTGTCTCTGGTTTTATTGGTGAACTTCTATATCAATTAACTTTTTATTCCTCAATCCAATTAAATTGGATAATTGTTATAGCGCTTTATGGGTTAATTTGTGGATATTATAAATATAAACCCTTGAAATATCAAAATCGAAGGAAATTATTCTATACAATTATTATTTTAGCAATCGCATCGATTTTTGTATCTGTAGTAATAACTTTATCGCAACTTATTTCAGATTCAGGAACACAGAACTTTAACATGGTATTAATTAATTATGGAGTAAAGTTTTTAGTTCAATCATTAATTTCTACTGTTTTTTTGGTCCCTTTATTACTATTCATTTATGATAAATTCTTAGGTATTCAAGAACGTCATATCTATCATTTATTTTTAACTCACCATCCACTTTCTGCGAGTGATCACACTTTTTATTTTCAATTTGGAAGAACTAAGATTTATTTTTGTTCGAGATGCTCAGGTATGATTCTTGGGGGAATAATTTCTATCTTTTTTACCCATTTAATAGATTTATTATTTAATTTTCGTTTAAGTCCTGAAATTGCATTAATAGGAATAATTTGTATTCCAATACCAGGATTAATAGATTGGGGTACACAAAGATTATTGTTGAGAAAAAGTACCACAACTTCAAGAATAATAACAGGATTCATAATAGGAGTAGGACTTCATCTCATTAACTTTACTTATAAATACTATTTTATCACGATAACAATCTTAATAGTATACTTTTCAATTCTTTTTTTGTTGATGTATATTGGTTATAAAAAACAAATGAAGTCATTTCGTGAAGATTTAATTTCAATTTCTGATGAGGAGTATAATATTATTTTTATTCATGGACTTGAAAGTTCTGGTAAAGGTTTTAAGGCTCAATATCTACAAGAAATATTTCCAAGGATTCTTACTCCAGATTTTGCAAAATTTGACCCTGAAAAGAGCTTAAGATCATTGTTATTCGAGAGGATGGCCCAATTAATTACAATTTTAGAAGAAAAGAAAAATTGGATAATTATTGGCTCGAGCTTTGGAGGATTAATGGCAGCTTTATATACTTTACAAAATCCAGAGAAAGTTGAGCGCTTAATTTTACTGGCTCCATCTTTTGATTTTGATAAACTTGTAGATAAGAAATTAAATCCAGTTGACATTCCGGTTGTAGTTTACCATGGGAATAATGATAATGTAGTTCCTTTGAATAAATCAAAAGAAAGAGCAGAACAATTCTTTAATAATCTTGAGTACAATGTTGTGGACGATGACCATTATCTTCACTCTACTGTTAAAAAAATAAATTGGAAGAAACTCTTACATGTTGATTAATTTAAATAGTCTAAGTATATCTTAAAAATTGGACTCCAACTTTTTTTTAATTGATTGAATTTATTGATAAATTAAAAAGGAAAGAATATGAAAGTTTAAAAAGCTTTTTTTGACAAAAGAAAAAAAATTAATAAAATCATAAATATATAAATGTGAGAATTAAATGGTAAACGAAAAGCTATATATTTGCCGCGGATGTGGATATGTTTTTCCAAAAGAATTATCTGAACTTATAGAAAACAGAGTTCAAGTTTATTGTGAGATGTGCGGCACTCCATTTTCCTTAGAAGGAATAGAGTTCAAAAAACCGATTGTGAGATATCCAAAAAAACCTAGTCCTAAATATCCAACACATCTAATAACTGACGAAAGTAAATCAAAATTAAATAAAGCTATTAAAAAGCTGGATAAGTTTACATATTTACCAATACTAATATTCTCCGGTATATATATTGGTTTTTTATTTCTAATCTTTTTTGATTCAGATAATTGGATTAAAATTTTAGTAAGTCATTTATCATTTGGAATTTGTGGATTATTAATTGCTATTTATGATATTAATTATATCTCAACAAAAATTGAGAATGAACAATATGATGAGATATTATTAGATGCGTTTTGTTTTGGTATTTTGGGATGCATTATTTATGGAGTAGGAGTTCTACTTTTAATTAAAGGAATTCTTATTATAATCTACAGGATTTTTAATCCTAAACAGAAGACCCATAAGGTTTATAATTTTGGTGTGGATTTAAAAAATTCATTAAATGAATTTTCAGCTATAGCTGGAATTGTTATAGCTTTTATTGTTTTATTTAGATTCTCTATAAATAATTTTGATGCTAAATTTATGATTTTAGGTATAGATTTTATATCTCAAAGAATTAGCACATTAGATCAATGGTTAATTTTTACAATAATCTTTGTTATATTGGCAGGATTTTGTCTAATTCCAATGATAATCCTCATTATTGATGCAAGAAGAAAACAAAAAATAAGAAATAAACAAAAATTATCATTTAAAGATGCGATCAGTACCTTTATTTTAGGTATAATTGGAACTATTTTTTTCGCTCTTGGGATTTTTATTTTATTGAAAGGTATTCTTATGTTTTTCTTAGTGGCTGCAAGGCCATCAGATTTTCCTAAATTGGAGGAAACTATAGAAGAGAAAAAGATTGAATTTCCAGAGATTGAAAAAGTAGAACCAATTGAAATGGTAATTCCTCAAAAAATCGAGGTTATACCAATAAAAGAAGAACCTGAAGTAATTGAAGGAAAACCTGAAAAATTTGTTATTGAGGAAGCAAAAGTTGAAGAAGAGAAAGCGAAAATACCTGAGTTAGAAGAAAAGGTAGAAATTCAAGAAAAACTAGGAGAATCTAAACCAGTTTTAAAAGGTCAAGAATCAGAAAAAACAGAATTAAGACTCCATGATTCATTATTACCAGTCAAAGATGAAAAAGATAAAAAAGTTGTTAAAGAGTATTTTTCAAAGATTTTTGCTTTAATATCAAAAGATATTAGAAAACAAATAAAAGAGCTCAAAATACCTAAAGAAGAAAAAAAAGAAATTTTGAAGGAGTTAGCTTTTTTAACTGAAGAGGAACAAGGCAAATATATTGGAGCTTTAGCCGAGTTATATAAAGAACTTCCACGTAAACTAATTGAAAGAATAAGAAAACTTCCTAATGTAGATCCTCGGTATTATGACAAGATTATTGAGCAATTAAAATATATGGACGCTGAGGAACAAATTAATTTTATCCAATTTTTAGAGAAAAATGCCTAAAAAACTAATGTGATATCTGAAAAAAATGTCGCTTGAACGAAAAAGAGAAACTAAAGGAACTGTAAAAGAAGAAGTGTTACAGGATAGCAAATTTAGGCGTTTAGATTTTACTCCATTGGAAAAAAAGAAAGAAAAAAAAGCGAAAGAAAAAGAAATTCAGATTTTTGTTGATGAATTAACAGAAATTGAAGAAGATGTTTTAAAAATTGCGCAAGACATTTTAAAATTAAAAAGATACGATGCAGACTTTGATTTAGAAGTTGAAACTGAGGCAGAATTACAAAAATTCCCCATAATTGAAAAATTATATGCGAAATGTATCGCAAAATTAGCATACAAAAAAGGATATAGTAAAGAGGATATTTTTTTAGCTATAAGGGGGTTAGAAGAAAAAAACTGGATTGTTACAAATGAAAGAAGGACAAAATTAGAAATTTTAAATAATGAAAAATTAATCTTAATAATTAACTTTATAAAATTAAATCCTGGTATTCATGCGAGAGATGATAAGATCGAAAAAGAATTGAACATTACAAGAACTCCATTTTTGAAACATATTATGACTTTAGAGAGGTTTAAACTTATACGTTCAAAAAAGTTAGGAAAATCGTTACATTACTTTTTAACAGGTGTCCCAGAAATTTATGATGAATATAAAGTTATATTTAGCAATCCCCTAATTATTGAAATCTTAAAAGAACTTGTTAAAGATGAGAATATAGCAATATCTAAAATTGGAGAAAATTTAGATATATATTCCGGAACCATTCAATATCATATTAAGAAAATGAAAGAGATGGATTTAATAAAAACAATTAAAAAGAAAAATAATCAAATTATTCATTTGGTAAATATTGAATTATTGAAGAAATATAATGAAATTTTTAAAGAACCTGACTTCTCTAAATTTTTGGAAGGATTATAAATTATAATTAAAGTACTGATTTTATTCTTGGTAATGATTTTATTACGACTTTTATGGCATCTTCAATCCCTTTCTCCATATTGGGATGTATCTCATTTGATTTAAGTAAATCATATTGAGGATGTCCGGGCAAATCAGACACTGAAAGGATTGAAACGGTTTTTAAGTTAAATAAATCCCCCAATAAAAATAATATTGAAGATTCCATATCAATAGCATAAATATTGGCGGCTTTAATGGCTCTTACGAATTCATATGTTTCACAGAATAAAGCATCCGTAGTCCAAAGATTAACTTCCTTAATCTTATTAGTAGTCAATGTTGATAAACCTTCCTTTAATAGTATCTCTTTTAATATCTCATTTGGTCTTGATACAAATACAGTTTTGTTTCCGGTTAGTAAATTATGTAATACAGATAAAGGATTTTCAACAGATTCTAACCTATTTGATAAAGCGGGATATGTACGGATATATTGAGGAGTAGTTCCGTCATCACAATAAGCTGATTTAGGAATGATTATAGTGCCAATATCGATTTCATTAGTTTCGTCCTGAATACCTCCACATAGGTCTATTCTTATTATAATTTTAGTTTTACATCGTTTTAAGCTTTCTACTACCAGACCGACATTGGGGCATCCAATTTGAGACCCAATGATACTTACTCTTATTCCATTTAACAAACCATTATAAACTCTTCCGTGTACAATTTTATTTTGAAGTTTTTTTACTAATTTTTTCATAACCATTTTTACTGCTGGTAAAATAACTATCTCACTTAGGTTTGAAGTTGCAGTCTCTAAAATCATTCTCACAATTTTATCATCAATACTTATAAATTTTAATCCAAAATTTAGTAGTTCACTTTTAATTTTATTTAGCATTTTCTGTGCAAAAATTTATCTAATGAATATGATTTAACTTAGATCTTATAATATTTAAAGATAATAAGAATCGTATCAAAATCGCTTAAGAAGATTAAACTAATCAAGTGGAATTAATCTTAATAAAAAATTCTTATTTGCATTACTTATTTTAACCAAACTAGTTATAAATTATAATTGATTTCCTAATTACTTGATGACTTATATTTTTTAAGAACAATTTTTAATACCTTAATTAAATACATTAATCTATAATAGGAATTAATAGAACAGTTTAAAAGATTTGGTACAGTAAGATGAGCAATCGATTTATCATTGATAATAAAATTACAAATGAATTTGTTGAGACTTACACTAAAACTACATATCGGATCATAGGGGATAACAAACATACTGCGATCAAACCATGTCACTGGCTAGAACAGAGATTAATGACAGGAAGAGATAATAGAAATTGCTATAAAGGAGTTTTTGGTGTAAAGAGTCATAGATGTTTACAGAATACCCCCTCTCTACCTTTCTGCAATCATCAATGTGTCTTTTGTTGGAGAGATATTGAACTTGGGGGGCTTGGAAGCGAGTTCATTGTTGAACCAGACGAACCCAAAGAATTAATTGAAGAAATGATCCGCCATCAACAAGACATTATTAAGAATCATTTACCTTTAAGAAGATACCTTGATAATTATGAGATAATGATCGATTTGCTTCATTTCATGCTTAAGGATCGTACAGAACATAATGTAAATTCACTTTCAAAAATTCTACATATCAGTAAGAACAAAATTGAAAGGGCTATAAACCTTCTTAAGAATCAAGATTTTGTCAAGCCAACTGATGATACATTAAAAAATTTCAGAGTAGATGAAGAAATCTCATGTTGCATAGATTCTAGAGATGAAATTGAAACTTTAATTAATAGAGAATTAACTAATCCTGATGATATTATGCAGACGCATAGTGAGGCAATGTATCCAAATCACGCAGCAATATCTCTTGATGGTGAACCATTACTATATCCAATGATAAGCGATCTTGTAGGGGAATTCCGAAATAAGGGTATGACCTCCTTTATTGTCACTAATGGCACTTTACCTGAAATATTAGAAGGATTAGATTCATTGCCAAGCCAATTATATCTTACCTTGCCAGCATCAAACGAAAAATTATATAAAAAAATATGTCGTCCATTGATAAGAAATGGTTGGAATAAGATCATAACAAGCCTAGATCTATTAGAATCAATGTCTTGTAGAAGTCTAGTACGATTAACTGCTGTTAAAGAGTTAAATATAAATGAGAGTTTAATAAAAGATTATATTAAGTTAGTCGAAAAAGCTAATCCAAACTTTTTTGAATTAAAGGGCTTCACATTACAAGCAAAAGCATTGCTTATTAAGAATAGGTTAAAAAGTGACACACCACTTCAGGACTATTTTCCAGATTATGATTACTTAGAAAAAATTGCTCATAAATTTGAAGTAATGGGTAATTTTCCACTAATTTATAAGAATGAAGCAAGTAGAGATTTCTTGTTTGCCATTAATTGGGAAAAAGGTAAAGATCCCGTGATTAAAAAACCATAACAAATATTTCAATACTAAGAGGTTTATTCTCTCATCCATTTACAAGTGTTTGAGTTAATTTTTTTAAATATTCTATTAGGGATATTTGGTTATTACTAATCATTTGAAATATTTCTTTAAATTGGATTAAATTTCTTCTTAAGATTTCATTAAATTCTTCAGAATCCAAATAATGATTAATTACATTTTTTACATTCAATTTTTCTTTATCAAACTTAGCTTCTTCAGGCTCAAACAAATTAACCTCACTCTTGAATTGTTTTATATATTCATATAACTTGGCACAAAATTCATTGAATTCATTTTCATTATACTCATGACCAAGCAATCTATCTAAATTATGCTCTCTTAGATCCACCCAATTTACATCCTTACCTTTTATTGGAATAATTTGAATACTATGTTTACATGCCAATTCAAGCTCATGCACACAATCTATTGAATTGAACACAGATTTATTAGATGCAAAAAACAACAAGAGTTGACATTTTGGAACTGTTTCATTCATAAAATCATCAATGTTACCTGTTAAATCTGTTTCACAGTAGAATGCACTATATATTTCTTCTTGATTTTGCAGAAATTCAGAAATATCTTTTATGCGAAAATAATCAAAATCAGCAACAGCATGACTAAGAAATACATTTATAGTTGCTTTTTGTTGACAGAATTTCAAGATTGATGGGAGATCTCTAGACGCTAATTCTTCCCATTTATCTTTCCAAGAATTATTGTCCAAATGAAGGAAATTTAAATTTTTCAGTTTCCATATCGTCCAAGGTAATTCGGATAAATTATTATTACCCAATATTAGTGATTCGATCTCATTAAGTTCACCTATCGATTCAGGAATGCGATTCAATTGATTTGCTTTTAGATTCAATTTTTTAAGCGAGATCAAATTACCAATATTATTCGGGAGATTTTTTAACTTATTTTCACTTAAATTTAAAATCTTTAAATTTTTTAAATTTCCAATAGATTTGGGTAATGATTCTAATTGATTTTGCTCTAATACTAAACTTTTTAGAAGTTCTAATTTTCCGATAGATTCAGGAATAGAATTTAATTTATTAATACTTAAATCTAATTTTTTAAGATTTCTTAATTCCGATATCGCTTCAGGAAGTGTTTCTAATTTATTATCTGCTAAATTAAGCTTTTCAAGTGATTTAAATTTTAAAATCTGTTCCGGAAAGTTTGTTAATCCACAATTAAATAGCCCAATTCCAATTATTTTGCCATCTTTAACTTCAAAACCGCATGAATCCATACTAATTTCATAAACTTGGTTACAAGATTTATTAGTAATTCTTTCTAAATCCAATAAAACATTGATATCCTCAGTAGGCAATCCTAATTTTTCATATTTTTCACTCATTATTTATTTCAACCCCTAATATAGAAATTCTTAATAAATATTAAAAAAAATTAAATTAGATTTATTAACTCATTAAAATCTTCTTTTTCCATAAAATTTTCAGCTTCTTGTCGTGTTTCAAACATTGTATACCCCGCAATTGCAATTACTAATGGATCTCCTTCACGAGTAGGTTTTTTAATCCAATAACCAGAGGATCTTAGCATTTTATTTATAATAGCTCTATCCATATAATTAAAAATAAGTTCACCGACATTAGGAACTAAAGGAGTACCAAATGGAATTAAAATGTCAACTTTTTCCTCAGGAGCTGCGGGTTTAATGGTAACTGTTGCATTAATTTCATGTAAAATCTTATAGTATATCTGATTCGCGGAGAATAAATCACCAACACCACTAATAATGTGAACCTTCAATCCTTCTGATTTTATCATTGGTCGAATTTTCTTATTAATCTCAGAAATTTTAGCATCTACTTTTTCTTTTTCATCAAAGTGATTTAATATCTCATATATATGAGAGAGTCTTGATAAATAATCTCTAATATTAAAGATATGATATTCATATGGTTCTAGTAATTTAATTGCTTCATTATAATATTGAACTGCATTATCCAGTTTATTATTTAACTCAGAAACTTCAGCGAGCCATTGTATTTCAGCCGCTGCCCACGAGTTATTAGTTCCCATGAATGCATCAGCAAGGACTTTTCTAACTTCAATAGCTTTATCATATCTATTTGATATTTCGTGGCTATCTTGACTTGTTGCAAATAAAGCAGCAGCCTTCCATTGCCAAGAAGCTAATTCGACAGTGCATTTGTTTTCAAATTTATCGATATTAGTTTTCAAATCATCCATTAATTTGTTGTATAATTTACCATTTTTAAAACGATAATCAGATGAATCAATTTTCTGAACTTCTAGAAGATGACAACCTATATTATAATAATCTGTAGCTGTGAGGAGATTTTCGGATTTTTCATGATAATTGCCAATAAAGAGGTATAATTTAGCGATTGATTCAATGTTATTTCGAGCATAGAAATCAAATACAAGACGCTCGAGATCAGGAATTAAGGTTCTCTGAATATTTAGATCTACACTGTTTAAATATTCAAGTACTTTATCTATATATTCTGTATTATCAATATATTCAGTTGCAGAAAGAAAATAAAATCGTTGAAGCACGTTCTTAAGAAAAATTTTCAATCTTTTAATATTCGAAATCTCTTTTGCTTTTTCTAAATTCTTATTTAGTTCTAATTCAATTTTATCAATCAATTCTAAAGTAAATTCATCATCATATTTCTGTTTTGGTGTGACTTCGTAATATATGTCGTGAGAAAGAGAATAAGTATAACTATCTTTATCTCCAAGTATACCTCCTTCACCTAAGATAATCTCATCTCTTTCTTCTATAATTAATTTGTCTTTTAGTAATTCTTGTAATAGTTCATCAACATTAGATATATCTACATTTAATATACTTTTTAAGGTTGTTTTAATAAGCCATAATGGGGGATTTAACTCAAATGTCTTATTAAGACTAACAATAATGCTCCAAATATTTTTTTCTGCATCTGTTCTTATGTTATATACAAGATTTTTAATTGTATCAATGATATCATCACTAATTTGAACATTCTCTATATCGTCTGTTGTAAATTGTTCCTTTTGATTTTTTTCTAAATAAAGCAACAAATTATCTGCAAAAATAGGATAAATCCATCCTCTACTCGATATTCTTTCTATTAAGGTGTTAAAGGCAGGTTTAGTAAAATCATCTTTAGATAAATTATGAATCGCTAAAAATTTTTCTATTGATTCATCTGTTAAACTTATTCCCTCGAGCCATGTTTTTTGCAGTTTCCAATGGTGGGGTATTTTTCCTTCTTTTATTATGCTTTTATATGATTTTGTACGTAAAAATATTAATACTCTTAAATTCTCCTTTAATTTTGTAGGGCGACCGGATTCAAACAAATTATGAATAATTTCTATCAAATTTACCCCCGTCATATCAGATCTATTTTGTTCTTCATCAAAGACTAATACGACATAACGATGTTTTTCTGCTAATGTTTCTAATTCTTCCTTCATTCTTAATATAAATTCTGTATTATTAACTCCCTTTAGAAATCTTTTATCTATTTCAACGAATCTGATATCCCTATCATTTTCAGATAGTAAATACTTACAGTTAGTCTTTCCCATTCCTGCAGAGCCTAAAATAATATTGAATTCATCATCTTGAATTCTTTTAAGTATTAAATTTTCAATTCCGAAAGGGATGATTTTATTAATAGTTTCAGAATCTATATCAATTGGTTTGAAAATAAGGTCATTTTTTAAGGCTCTTAATTGAAAAGGTTGCTCAATTGGTTGTATAATTAATTTTTCAACATTGTTTTTTAATTCATTGCTAAATGTAAAAGGTATAGTGTTCGGATCTCCAAACATCAAAAAAGATGCCCATCCATGGGAACTTTTAGAATTATATAATTCGTTTTTAGATTCAAGTACACATTCTCCTATAGTTTTATCTTCTTGTAATAGATTTTGATAAAAAGAATAAGCGAAATTTATAGCATCTTTATTATCAATTGGCCATATGGATCCGATAAATGTTTTAGTTCCTGCCTGAATAAATGCTTCTGCTAATCCAGATACTTGCTTTTCTCCTTCTAGTTCTATATTTGCTTGAGCACTTTCACAAGCATTTATAAAAACAATTTCAGGTAAATGATCAGTGTATTTTGAAATCTCTTTTGCAGTTATATCTTTATCTGCTAATTTTACTCCACTATTTTCTGGTGTTTTTTCATCAAAAAAAGCATGACCAGAATAATGAATAATGTCAATTTCATCTTTTTTCATTAATTCAATAATATTTGCGGTAGTAGCTTTAGATCCCATTAGTGTTGATGTTTTTATATAACCTTGGTCGATTGCTGTTTTTAATTCTAATTTTATATTATTAATTTCTTCAATAGAGGATTCCAAATCACCTGAAGGGTCACCAATAAATAAGATGTGAATTATATCTTTCTCTTTTTTCTCAAATTCAGCACTTATAATCCGACCAGTAATAATTCTTCCGATTGAGTTATTTAAACATGCAGGCTTATTATCAATAGAAAGTAATTCCCAAGGAACAACTGGATCATTCGTTAAAATTAATAAATTATGATATTTTTCAAGTAATTCCTTTAAATCCTTTACACATTGTATTCCCATTAATTTTTGTATTGAAATGCCAAGTTTTATTAAATAATTGTGCATAAAATCTTCAGATTCTGTTAAAGCCTCACCAAGAAGTATTTTTTTTCTAATATCCATTACTTTATTAATTATTTTTTCTCTTTCATCTTGAATATCTAATCTTTCGTAGGGTTTGATTATAGTCATAGAGGGTGGTTGAATTTTAAATACATATGAGCCTTTAAATCCATCAATATGAAATTGGATTATATCGTTCATTTCATTTACCACTTACATTATGGAAATATTGTATATTTCTATCTCACAAGAATATAAAAATTTATGTATCGTCTAAAAATTTGAAATCATCACATATATTAAATTAATTATTAAACTATTTCTATAATTAAATTTAGGGTCGTAATAAATGGGTAAATATTCTTATAGTTTATCTTCCATTTCCTAGCTTCTTTTGTAAATTTTGGCTATAATTTTCGAAAAATCGATATTATTAACTCTTTCATAAAATCCTTTTAGGTATTTCAGTAATAACTTGGTTGGAAATAATTAATTAGTTTTAATTTTTTTAGATAAAATTAGATTAATAAAATTATTCAATTTGCCCAGATTTGTTTTTTTCAGAGCAGAAAATTCTAAATAAGGGATTTTACTTTCATGTTGATTGTTGTAATAATCATCTAAATTGATAAGCTCAATTCTATACTCTTTAGCACTCCCAATAAAAAATGAAATTATTCTTGTTTTATCTATCCTTGAAATTTTATCTATTTTATTAATAATTATTAGGAGTGGAATGCTAAATTCTTGTAAAAATTTTATCAATTCAAAACTTAATGGAATTGTTGTTTGGTTTTTAATAAAATATTTAGTTATTTCGTCCTCAATTCTTAGAATGTTAATAACAACCAAAGCAAGAAAGTAATCGAAATGGTGCTTTTCAATATGGGTTACAA
>JBHLPZ010000038.1:10160-20417 GCA_048885325.1 Candidatus Odinarchaeota archaeon | reverse complement strand
AACGCATCTGAATTAGTCTTATTTGCTAAGAATTTTAATTGATTTTCAAATAATTCACGATTAGGGCTAAGCTGTGAGAGCCCATAAGAGTAAGCAGAAATTAACGACCAATGATCAAAAACAGAAGTATGAAATATTTTAAAAAAGAAATCGCTTGAACTCTTTATTATTTCTTCTTCAATAATTTTTAAAATTTTCCTAATCTCTTTTGATTTTTTCAAATCTGGGTCAAATTTATTTACACATATCACTATTGGCGGAGATTCATCTAATTCCTTTAATGAATTTAAGATTTTTTTAAATAAATCAATAGCTTCTTTAATTCTTTTTGCGTCTTGTATATCAATAAAATAAAATAATAGATCTACATTATACAGATAAATTTTTCCCTGTTCAAGAAATTTTTCTCGATATTTTTGCTGTCCACCTAAATCCCAGATTGATATCTGAGAGTTTTGCTCTTCAAATAATTTTTCTTCTGTTCTAACAACACCCTTAGTAGGAAGAACTTTTATAATTTCAGAATACCGTTTTTTAACGCCATGTAAAAAGCTTGTTTTACCAGCTCTATCCAGTCCAACAAAAAGTATTTTTATTTGTCGTTTTATTGATAAAGGATCTTTTAATTCTTTAGTAAATTCAAATAATTCTAGTCTTAGATCTTCCATAATTTGCTTGCTCTCATCGAAACTTTTTGAAGTTTGAACTCTTGAAGCTGCTTTATCTATAATTATTCTTAAATATTTCATATTTTCATAAAAAAAAACCCTGTTATTCTCATCAATTAAAACTGTAATAGTTGCTGCTGTTGCATGACCGCGCGCTTTTGGATCAGATATTAAAAAAAAATAGGTTAATCCATTCATTTTTAAATCAGGAAAAGGTAATATACCAAAATAATTAACTCCATCAATATCAGTTCCATTTTGATATACTGCATCTCCCATTAAAAGGCTGATTGTTTTCATTGCAATGACTAAACGAGCAGATTCTTCTATATCTTGGGGCCAATAAATTTTAGGTGTAGGTCCTTCCTCATCAAATAAACTTAAAATTACTGATTTTATGATCCGTCTTTCTATTCTACTCATAATTTAATGGGGATTGTTAGATTTTAATTAATGAAAAAGAGAAATAGCGTTATATTTTATTTTTTTATTCAAATGTTTATAATATGTTAATATATCAAAAATAGTTCTATTATTTAATTTTTTATTTTAGTTCTAATGCAAAAAGTAAGGAGTAAAATTATAAGGAATTATGGAATAAATTTAAGACGTCCAATGTGAGTATTTTCAATTGTATATTTTAGAAAATTTTGGAAGGATTGAGTGTCTTGAAATTCACTTTTATTTTTATTAAGAGAAATTTGTTCAATAACTCCATTTTGGATTAAATTTTGAAATTCCCCCTGTTTAGCTATTTTTTCTTTTAAGTTTAAGTCAGAATGCTTGTTGAAGTGAGCAGAATTATTATAATATAATCTTTCTCCATTCTTGTATCGTATTTCAATTTTGGGATGAATTTTCATAGGAAAATGTTTATAGTCTAATCTAGCGAATCTAAGCATTAAACCGTCTGAAGTGCTCTCAATTAATGAATATTTTCTATTAAATTGATTAGATTTCTCAATACATAATCTATTAAGTTCTATTAATATTTTTTTACCAAGGGAAAAAGCTTCATCATTCTCATGAAGTTCATAATTGGTTAAAAACTGAACTGCCTCATTTAATCCAATAAATCCTAAACATAAATCTTGTCTACTAAGATCATATAAAGGATTCCCTTTAATGCTTCCACTACACATTGGCAAATAATTTGTCGCCAATCGTTTCTGAATAATATCATATTTTTTATTCAAAATTTTTATAGATAAATTTATATAACGTTTTAATGTTTCTAAGAAAATATCTTCATCTTTACTTAAATAAGCATACCTAGGAAGATTTAATGATATTTTTTGAAGAATTCCATGATTAAAATATGAATCCGAGATGTTTCTAATAATTCCATCTTTAACCCATTTACTTGATAAATTTATAAGATAGGGATTATAAGTTTTTTTGATTTCTTCAAAAAGTTTAATATAGGAATCTTTAACTTCATATAAGTAATTCAAATCATAATATACTAAATGTTTCGGTATAAGAAATGGACTTTTGTTATAATCCCCCTCAATATAAATATCGATAATAGCGTTAAATATTTTTAAACACTCTTTCTTAAAATCTCCATAAACTCCTTTTTTGTTACCCTGTGAATCAATATAATCAAGGTTCATAAAGTCTTTAATTATTGTTGGAAAACAAGTAATAGAAGATTTTAAAAGACTTTTACCAGAAATCAAAGAAAAATGGTTAATCTCGTTAATGAATCTTCTTAATTCGGTTTTAATTTTTTGGTATGATAAATTAGCAGCGTATGGAGCTAAAAAAATCGTAAAAAAATCATAGCCTTGATCTCCAGAGAATTCAGATTGAATGATTCCCAACCAATTAGCAAGTTGAATACAAGCATCAGTTAGACTTTTTGGAGGCTGTGTTTTACTAGAAATATTCCAATTCTTCAATGGCGGAAGGCCAAGATTTAAAATTATTCTTGGATCCCATAATTGGCTATAAGGCCTTAAATCAAAATATTTTAGTTGGTGAATATAAATATCTCCATATAAATGGGAATGTGATTCCTCGTCATTTAAAATTCTTAACAATGCATATTCTTCAGCTAGTTGATTTGCCGCTTTATGATGTATTTTTTCTGGATTTAATATCTTATACTTCTCCTTAATAATACTTTTCTCAAGTAATTCTTCATAATCCATTAACGGCATACCAATTCTGGTGTATAGCTTGCGCTCTTCTTCAAAATGCTGTTCTGATAGAATAGAACACACTATTTCTCTAATATGTGGCCCAGAAAGAAATTTAATCCCTGAAGATATAATCCTCCGAACTACTAATTCTGTAATCTTTCCTGCGATTTCTTTCCCTAATCCAGTTTCTTTTATTAAGCTTTGTTCAATTTTAATAGGCTCAAAATTAACAACATCTCCTTCAGTTCTAAATACTTTTGGCATTAATTGTTTTAAATAAGATCTATTATCTTGGGGCATTCTTAATTCCAAATTATTCAAAATGTTAATAAATTAAATTTACAATGCTAACACTATGAATTCATTATAATTTAATTAAATTATGTTATAAAAATATCTACTTAAATCTAAAATCATTATTCTTAAAGTCCCCTTGGTTTATTTTTACGTATAAAAATATTATTAATATGCCTTATCAACTTTCAGAGTTGTCTATAAAACAATTTTTTAATGAAATTTACCATATTTTAATAGATTCAGCTAAGGATACGATTGAGATCTGGTGTGAAATGTATGATATTAGATTTTTAAAAAAATTTAATGAATTGAAATTACATGAGTTTGTAAATAATTTTGAATTTATTTCAATTAAAAAAGGGCCCTATAATAACTATTTTGCAATTAATAAAATCCTATTCATTATTGAAGCTATTAATATTTTAAAGTTAGATATTAAGAAATTATCCAATTTATTAGATTATAATGGTTTTGAATATTTAATCCAAGAAATTCTTACAAAGAATGGTTATAGAACAGTAAAGAACTATCGATTTTCAGACAGATCATATTTTAGGAAGAAAACTAATCAAAAAAAATATGAAATTGACATTATAGGTTTAAATCATAATTATCTTTTAGTTATTGATGCAAAACAATGGAAAAAGAGAGATATTTATAGTATGATTAATAAAGCAGCGAATTTACAATATCAAAGAGCGCTAGTTCTTCAAAAAAATCCTGAAATTTTATCAAGTCTCATACAATCCCTAATAGGCCAGAGAAGTAATTTGAAAATAAAAATGCCAATAATAATTATTCCCTTAATGGTAACATTAGAAGAAAATTGGATTAAAATTAGTGAAAATTTTGTACCTTTAGTTTCGATTTATAGACTTAATTCTTTTCTACAGGAAATAAGAAAAAATTTATCATATTTTAGAACTCTTAAAATTAGCAAAATATCTCTTCAGCGACAAATTTTTTAAGGGTAACTTATTTTGATAAACCTAAATATTCTTTAACTTGTTTTTTAACAATATTTGCCGCAAAATGAATTATTCCGCTCTTAACTCGTGGATGCGAAAGAATAATTAATATCATATCACTCCCTTGAGTTGTTTTAATGTCAATGGGTGCTAGATCCAGAACTCCATTAGTGCCACGCAATGAGATATTTAATAGTGTACCAGCACTTAAACTTTCAATTATATCCATTCCGATTAAGGATAAACTTTGACCGATCGTAGCAAATAAGGAATCAGACATACGAGAAGATATGGCTGAGGCGAGAATAGTGCCATCCTTTTTGATGATTGCTGAAGCTTCGATATGGAGGTCAAGTTTTAATAAATCTTTCAAAATTTCATTCATACTTGATGGAGATATAGCCTTTTCTTTTTCTTTTTTTTTTCCTATAGTTTTCTCAGAGGGTAATTCTTCAACTGTGATTTTTTTTGAAAGAAATTTAAGAACTTTTGTCATATCTTCTTCCAGTTGTTTTTGCTTTAATAAAGTAGATTCTTGACCTTCTAAAGTTTGTTTAGAGATTTTTTTAGTCGCCTTAACAGGAGGGGTTCCGAATACTACTTTAGAAGATAAGATTGATCCTCTAAATGGTTTAGGAGTTATTTCTTTTAATATTTCCTGTTCTTCTTCGTCATTTATATTTCTATCCTCAACTGATTTTTGAGTGATATCTTTATATTCAGGTGAATCATTTACTTTTAAATGCGGTTCATCGAATTCCTTTGGTATTTCTTGTAGCTCCAATAATGAAGGTTTTTCAATGACATTTTCTTGAATTGCTTTTTTTTTTGATTTGGTTTTCTTTTTGTTAGATACAATTTTGGTCCGTGGTGATTTATTCGAGACAGGGAGAAGAGCTCCACATGTTCTACAAATACGTTCTTCTGAAGAATTTGTTGTTCCACAATTAGAGCATATTATCATTTTTTAAATTTAAAACATAAAGTAAGTTTTGTATTATAATAATGATAATCAAATTTTATTAATGTTTTTTTATCGAAGAAATTCTGAATTTTTCTAAAAATGAATCAATATATCAATAAATTATAAATCTTATTTATTAAATAAATTTAAATCTAAATTTTAAGAAAAAGAAGGTAATTTATTATGAAAGAAAGTCTTTTTAATTATTTTAACTTATTTATAGAGGATTTCACTTAATAAATTAGAAAAACAGTCAAAATCTTCCTTAAGTACATTTGGATCTTGCTTAAGCATAATTAAATAGTAAGGAGTAGTCCCTTCTTTTAGCGATAATTGTTTAAAAATAAAGTTTCTACCAAATCTTTGTACTATCATTTTGCTTTCATCATATTCTTTTCCAGGTAAAACTTGTGTAAATTGAAGATTGTCATTCAGCGCTAAGAAATAAGGTGTGGATGCTGACAAGAGATTTCGTGCTTCATCATTTTTATAATATGCTCCTAATATAAGGGAATTATCATCAAGAATAACTACTCCCTCAGAGTTAACTTTTTCGGCAAATTGATTTATTGTTTTCTCTATTAAATCTGCTTTTGGATATAAGTTCAACAAAATCTCAGACATTGCTTTAATTATTGATGGTAAATCATAAATAGATGTATTGTAAAAATAGATCTCCCTATAATCTACAGATTTTTTAACTCTTTCTTTTAGTTCAATTTCTAATGTTTTTAGCTCATTTAAAGCATTACGGATTAGTGCAGGATCAAACTTATGTAGGAAGACATAGATAGGAGGTGAGATTTCAAGTTTCTTAAACTGTTCAACAACATCTTTAAAATAACTTATTGCTTCTGGGATTCTAGCCTTATTTTGTATATCTATCACATATATAGCAATCTCAGTGCCATCAAAATATTTTCCTGGATTTTTTAAATAGGCAATTCGATAAGAAACTTGACCTCCCAAATCCCATTCTGCTATATCTCTCCCTAAAAATTCAAATATTCTTCTTTGCGCACCACGAGTTGGTTTAAGCAAAGCTATCTTAGAAAATTCACGCTGTAACCCTAAAATGATTGTGGTTTTACCTGCTGCGTCAAGTCCTGTGAATAAAATCTTAGAAGGTTCAGCAGGTCTTTCATCTTTTTTCTTTGTTAAATATTGGATTGACAAATAAATTCACCTTTCTAAGGTTTTGATAATTAAAACAAAATATAAATATATTCTTTTATAAAAAATAGATTATCTTATTGTATAAAATTCTTTCGTATAAAATTTTTAAAATCTTAATAATCTTCACGTTTACGTAAAATAATATTTTTAAAATCGATTTTATTTGCAAGATAATTTATTGAAAACATAATTCTAAAATCCGATTCCAAAAAAATTTGTTATTTCAAAATATACTTCAGTTTTACTCCCATCATCTAATTGTATTTCTAAAAGATCAAATACTTTTCCGCTCTCTTCAATCAGACTCTGTTTTATGAGTTTATAATTACCAAATCTTTTCTTTAATATAACATATTCTTGGTCAATGCCTTCAAAGTGTGAACAATCAGAAATGATTATAGCATCATCTAAGGAACTTCCACTTCCTCCAGTAATTTTTACCATAATATTCTCAAGATTTTGATAGGTAATATTATTTTCATTTATAAAATATATTTAAAATTTATCTTTAACATTTCTGCTTATTTTACTATTTAAGTTCAGCAATTCATCAATTTTTTTAATTGCCTCTTGAGGAGTTTCAACTCCATGTATTTTATCAGACCTTCTATCATCAATTTTTTGATTTGAAATTTTAGATGACCAACCTGATATATTAGATAGAGCAATTATTGGTTTTTGATATATCCATGCAAAACAAATCTCAGATAAGGTGCCTGCTTTTCCACCAATCGCAATACAAATATCCCCTGTTAAAACCACTACAATATTTCTAGCTTGAGAAAAAGGGACCGGAATAACAATATCAACATATTTATTTGCAGCTGATTTCTCAATAAAAGGAATGATTCCTATTGTTAATCCATTTTCTTCTTTAACACCTTTACATATTGCCTCCATTACACCAGATAAGCCTCCGCAAGCTACGGCATATTTATTCTGTGCTAATAATTTTCCCAACTCAAAAGTTAGTTTTTCTGTCTTATTATCCACTTCACTTGCACCTATTATTGAAACAATACCCTTAATATTTTCTCTATAGTTAAAATTCATGATTTCTAATCCTCAATCCTTTAATAGCTCATAACTTGTAATGATTCTTTGCCATTATTGATTTTTAATTGGTTTTCTTTTATGATTTTACCAATAATATTAGAATGTAAACCAAATTTTGAAAATATATTTAAAATTTTCGGTGAATTATATTTTGATGTGGTTAAAATATATGAGGTTGTTAAATACATTTGTATATATTTATTTAAAGTATAATTTTGATTAAGTAAAAATTCAGGAATATAGATGTTATTGATATTCACATTTGCGCCCACCTTTGAATATTTTATTAATTGTAATAAAGTTCCAAAAATCCCGCCATTAGAGATATCTTTTGATGAATTAGCCAAATGTTTTTCAGCAATAAGATTCATTGACTCTCTTTTTTGTAATATTTCAGTACTACTTTTAAATGTAACTGTATCCCAGTAATATTCACTGGCTTTGCCTACTTTTCCATCAAAATCTACTGCTAAAATTATATCATCGTTCTCTTTAGCGTTTAATGCAGATATATAGTTTTCTTTTTTAATTTTTCCAATAAGAGTGGAACTAAGTTCATAGTGATTACTATCTGGTTTTGTATGACCTCTTATTATTGGTAATTGAAATTTTTGCGAGCCTTCACAAATTCCCTCAACAATTTTTTTTCCTATATCAGAATCCTTATATGAAAGAATTATACTTACAGCTATTGGTTTTCCACCACAACAATAGATATCATCAACACCAACTAAAATCGAACTGAAACCTGCTCCAAACGGAAAGTTTTCTACGAATTCTGTTTTGATTCGGTCGGTTGTTACTAAAATATAACTTTTATTGTCTTTTATTGCAGCTGAATCCTCTCCAATATCAGAAAAAACATTTTTACTTTTAAAGGAATTTTTATTAATAAATTGGACTATTGGATTAATTTCTTTTTTCTCAAGTATATTTTCATTATTTCGAATACTATCTGCAATTCTTTTTAGCATATACAAATCTAATATATAAATAATTAATTATCCTAAAAAATAATATAAGTGTTTTTATTCTAATTAAATCAAAAGCTTCAGGTAATGGAAGAACTACTTAAATCATCAATAGTTAGAGGAATTCTATTCAGCGCCTATGATGTACTAGGTCCTCAACCAATATACATGTTTCCAAAACCTAGTGAGCAAAATATATTTGAAGCAAAAGAAACTACGCACTATAAAATTCTCGATTTAAATTTAAGAGACTATACTCAAATTTCAATAAAGAATTTGAGTCTCTTAATTGGTGATAGTTCTATTTTTAATAGAGTGGATGTTGCAAAATTTCAGTATTTTGGTATAATCCCATTTCCAGATTTCAATTTAACTTCACTAACATTTTTTCATTTTATAAATGTAAAATTTAACCAAGAACCTTTAGCAACATCTTTTTCTCTATTTGTGGATGAGAATAAAAGAAGCTTTTTGTACAATAACATTAGTAGGCTTAAAAACATTATTTTAGATCTATTTCAAGTTTTTGATAATGAAATTGTTAATGAATTCAAATCGCAGGACGATATTGAGCACTACTTTAAAAATTTCTTAGAAAAAGTTCGTAAGATTGAGGAAACACCTACAACACCTATTACAACCCAAAGAAGAATGAAAATTATATTTGCTGGCTTAGATGATTCAGGTAAAACCTCATTTCTATTATCCATAGATAGAAAGTTTTCTAAGTTAATGGGATTAAAACCAACATTTGGAGCCGAAGTGAGTTCTATTGAAACACTTGGTACAACAATTTTTTTATGGGATTTGGGGGGCCAATTAAGCCTTAGAGAGAAATATCTCAATAGAGCTCAGATTTATTTATACGAAGCAGATTTAATTTTTTACTTTATTGATATAAGAAATAGATATAGATTTGACGAGAGCTTTGAATATCTTCAAAAAATAACTAATATTTTAAAAAATTTTAGGCAAAATACTCCAATTGTTTATATTTTATCGAAGGGAGACCCTGATATTCTTGAATCGAAGGAACTAAATGATAATTTAAAAACAATTAAGGATAAATTAATTAATATAGATTCAGATGATAAACCAGAAATTTATATAACCAGTATATTTCGTCTCTTTTCAATTTTAAGAGCTTTCTCCTCCGGAATATCAAAACTAAGTCCTAATAAGGAATTAATCGGGCATAATTTAGAGAATTTTTCAAGAGAAACTGGGACCTATTTAGCGCTAATGTTAAACAATGATGGTTTAGTACTAGCAGATTATTATACTCCTGAGGCTGTATCTTTAACAAATATACCTAAAACAGAGGAATTATTAAACGTATTTGAAATCACAGCACCACAATTTGCTATGTTATTTAAGATCTTTTCTAAATATAAAGCAATAAAAGAAGATGAAGCTATATTTAAAGTAGCAGAATCCACCATTCTCTTTAAAAAAATAAATATCTATCGGTATGAAATGTATCTCTTATTTCTTTTAGATGATGAAAATAAAAAAGAAAAAATTAAGATTAGTTTACCAAATTTCCTAAATCGCACAAAAGATTTATTAATAAGATATATTGCCTAAAAGATTTTATTTAAAGGTGTATTTTCAGATATTGACTTTCTTAAAATTCTTTTTCTATAATAGGAATTAATTCCTGAAATTAATGAAATTGCTGGTACAACACATTTGGCAAATTTAATCGGCCCGAACAAAACAAAATCACTTCCACCATTAACACAATAAGACATTATGGATGCAATTGCTCCGCATCTAGAAGTTTCTCCAAACTTTTTACCATATTTCCATCCATAAATTGCATTTGCAGGTGCAAACCCAGTTGGTAACCCAATTTCAGTCTTTATTAATCGTGTAGTTTCAACGTTAATACCAATAGAGGGTAAATCTAAAACAGCAGTATCTACTAAAAGATTTACTATTTCAGCTTTTTCATTACGCAATTGTCTATAAATCAAAATATATGTAATTTTGCATCAATTATCAAAA
>JBHLPZ010000038.1:0-10150 GCA_048885325.1 Candidatus Odinarchaeota archaeon | reverse complement strand
TTTAGGAATAAGTTTATTCCTTAAAAATTCAATTTTTTGTCTTGGAAAAATGTATTTTGAGCCAAAAGTTAATAGTACGGCATTCTTGACTCCAATCTCCTTTAATTTGTTTAAACTCACATCAGTTGTATTTTCATCTATGCTGTTTAATATTGCTCTATCTAATAATCCTATCTCTTTCAAGCCTTCCATGGCTGGAATGCGGGAATCATCATTTAACCCATCAACCAGAAAAGGATATTCAACAATTTCTGAAACAAACTCACATTCTTTTATAAGAACCTTTGAATAAGCTCCTACTACATCAATAATTCCTTGCATTCCTGTATCTTCAATTATTTCAGAGAATTCATTTAACTCCTTCTCAACAAGGTCCTTGTCTATTTTTCCTGTCTTTTCATCTAATAAAGCAGGATGCCTAGCATAAAAAACTGTGCCAATCATTACTGTTGAGTTCTCTCCCGGTTGGCCTCCAATCTTTACATTACCAATTTCTACAATTTTTTGTTCTTGCTCGTAAATTAACACTTTTTTTTCCTTTATTTAATTTAATTTTTAGATAGTTGATTATAATTTCTCTCTTTAGTTTTACCACTTTTTCCAATCTTTTTTTTAATTAAAGTTCCAATATAAATTATACTAATAATAAACTCTGGAATCCATTTGTGCATTAATATAATTATAATTGCGGCAATAAATGATGACGCCGCACTTATAGATACATGAATCGATTCCCAAGGATATCCAAGGTAATATAATTCAATTTGAATAAGCATTCGAATGATATTCACGACGTAAAAGATAAACGAGGATATTACCAGAGATTTAGCCTTTCTCCAAATTATGTCTTTACTTGTTTCTTTATCTAAAGAGTGTGGAATAAAAATAATAATTCCAGCAAATACACATATAGCTTGGACTCCAGTACAGAAGGTTTCAAAATAAATACTATGCTGTCCCGGAACTATGAAGCTCCAATGATAGTTTCCAAAAGGAAAATAGCTAGCTGCTGATCCCATATTAAAGAATAAATTAAGTAAATATACAGTTTGTTTAACTACTATCTCATGCAACCAGTAATTAAAATTCCAATCAAAAAAATAATAAATTACTAAAGCTAATAATGGAGCGCCAACTGCTAGTGCAATCAAAGATCCATTTGAAAAAATATACTTCTTTCCTTCAAATTCGATAACCGGGCGATCAAATTTTCGATCGATATCTATTTTTGAATTTCCATACTTGCTGCTTTTAAAATCCTTAAAGAATTTATCAGTAATTATTAAACTTAAAATGATTAATAAAGGTAGCATTACTATGGCAAAATTATTTCTACTGGAAGATTCCATTAAAGGAATTGTAAATCCTATGATAAAGGAAAATAATAAATTAAAACTGTGCATAATTGCTGCTCCTAACTTCTTACGTAAAATTAGAGCACCAATCGAAGATTTAATGATAATTAAATACTGTAATATAAATACAATAATTCCAATAATTATTAATACTATTTTTATTAACTCAGAAGGAATTGAGGATAGAAAAAATCCAATAAAGAACGTACCAATCAAAATAACTGATAGGATTAACCATATTATATATTTACTCAAATCTGAAAATTTCATCATATTTCAACAAAAAATCTAATAATAAAAAAGTTAATTATTAAACTCTAAAAAGCTTTATGGCATAAATTCTCAATTAAACCATTTCATTTATTTAGAAATTATAAATTAAATCATAATAAAAAAATAAACTAATTTTTTCATAATAAGAATAAAACTTTTTTTTAAGCATAAATTCTCATGTTTAAAATTGAAGTTAGTTATATAAAGGGAGATTTGTGATGTCAAAAAAGAATAATGAACCTCAAGATACTAAAAATGATGAAGAAACTGAATCAAAACCATCTGAAAGCAAGATAACGGAAGAAAAAGGTAAAGAAGAACCTAAAACGAAATTTACTTTTAAATGTACTCGTTGTGATAAATGCTGCTTAGAAAGGGGACCAATTCCAATCACCTTTTGGGATTTAGAACTTTGGGCCCGAAATGGTGTAATTGCTAATTTTATGCCATACTTGGATGTATATCAAAAACCAGATGGAGTTATGGATTTAATTCTAAAGCCTTTAGCACCACCACCAGAAGAAGGTGAAGATAGCTCAAAAAAAGAACCCTTTTCTATTACACCAATAGAAGATTTATTAGAAGTTAAGTGTCCTTTATATAATCAAAATGATAAAAAATGTTTAGTTTATGATAACCGACCGCTGAGCTGTAGGGTTTATCCGCTCGAATTTGATGGGAAAAATTTTAGTATTGTCGATGTAGATTGTCCAGGAGTAGGAGAGGAGGGAATGACTATAGAAGAGTTAAAAGATATGCGTGATTCTGCTAAAACTATGTATTATGAATTAACACGAATTCGAATTGCATTACCCGTTTTGAATCAAATTGTTTCACAAAAAGTTATGATGGATTTAATGAGACAAAATTTAGAAGCCATGAGTAAAATGTCAGATGAGGATCGCGCAAAATTGGATGAGATCTTCAAAAAAACTAATGAAAATTCTCCAGAATAATTTGGTAAATCTTTTTTATTTCATAATTTTTAAATAAATTTTATTTGCTTTAATGCAAATTGAGATATTAGTTAATAACGTTTTTATATAAAATAAATACTGAAGTTTAATATGAATGAAATTAAAGTAAAGAATTCACTAATTAGGTTAGAACAAGGGGATATCACTGAATTAGAAACAGATGCTATTGTAAATGCAGCAAATGCACAATTAATTATGGGTGGAGGCGTAGCGGGAGCAATTAGGAGAAAAGGAGGGCCTAAAATTCAAGATGAATGTAATAAAATAGGTAGTACTTATGTAGGAGGAGCTGTTATTACAACTGGGGGGAATTTAAAAGCTAAATATGTAATACATGCAGTAGGTCCGCGAATGGGAGAGGGAAACGAAGATAAAAAATTAAAAAATGCTACTCTTAATAGCCTTAAATTATTGGACGAACATAACTTGCAATCAGTCGCATTTCCGGCTATTTCTACAGGGATTTTTGGTTATCCTATAAATAAGTGCGCAAAAATTATGATTAACACCGCTAAAGAATACCTTAACGGGAAGACTCAGATTAAAAGCGTTATTTTCTGCCTTTATACTCAATCTGATTTTGATGTTTTCCAAAAGGAACTAATTTAAGTTTGTTTCTTATAGGAGAACAATTACCCTTCTCTTAATCTATAAATATTAAAACTTTAATTATAGAATCAATTCCATATTTAAATCACTTAATTTCTCTTTTTCTTTTTTTCAGTAATTTGACATTAAATTCAGTAAGGTTTTTAATCATTAATTGCATACTTCAAATATAATTTTAAATGAATGAAAGAGTGGCGTGATAATGGCAGAATCTACCGAAAAAGATAGTAAATTTAAAAAACTACAAATGTTTTTTAAACGCGACAGAATAAAAATCGACCTATTTGATGAAAGAGTTAAAAAAATTATCCAGATATTAGGTTGGCTAATATTTCTTGCATGTATTGGATACTGGATTGCCTTTATGTTCATAATTCAGGAGTTTGATGCAGTCTTACATACAACCTATTTTACAACAATCTTAGTCAGTTTTACTTGTATCTTTAAATTAGAATCGGTTTTTTTAAATACTATTTCGGGTATAAGTTTTTATGGATTCTTAACCGTAACAATCTCATTGATTCCTCAAACCGTTGAAAAATTCGTCAATGCGGAGGTAGATAGTATTGCTTTTTTATTCGTAGGACCAATTTACCATGCAGCTTTAGTAAGTTTTCAGTTATTCCTCGTATTCCATCCAAAGATTCCTATGAGCAAGAGGTACTTATTATGGGGAGTTTTATTTTACTTGGCGTTTATGGCTTCCTATGATGATTACCAACGAATTAATATAATAACGGGTTTGG
This sequence comes from Candidatus Odinarchaeota archaeon, assembly GCA_048885325.1. Classification (GTDB taxonomy): domain Archaea; phylum Asgardarchaeota; class Lokiarchaeia; order Sigyniarchaeales; family SOKP01; genus SOKP01. The sequence continues at coordinate 6,190 of JBHLPZ010000038.1, read as the reverse complement.
AGCAATTAATTACCACTGACTTTACAAAAGCATATGCTTTTTATGCATTAATAATTACAACTATAGGTATCTATTTTTATAAAAAAAGATTTGGAATTCTGGTGAATTAAAAATCAAATCTTTTTATTCCTTTTTACATTTTATTCGTTTCTAATCATTTGTATATTAATAGATTGATTGAAGTTTTATTTACTTCCTCTTATAAATTAAATTAAAATCAAAAAGAAACTAAAATTATATATAAATAATTATCTATTTACTAACCTTGGAAATGACTGAATACGATTATAGATATATAAAATTTTTTGATGATATTAGATCAAATGACGTAGGCCTTGTGGGTGGTAAAAATAGTTCTTTAGGAGAATTACTATCATTTGGAATTCCTGTTCCTCTTGGATTTGCTGTTACTGCATTGGCATATGACTATGTATTAGAAACTAATTATTTTAGAATAAAAACCGAGGAAATTTCACTTAAAGAATATATTAATCGAAATATTAACCAAATTTCCGATGAATTAAAAAAAGAAGATATTAAATCAATTGAAAAAGTAGATAAAATTTGTGCGGACATTAGATATTCCATAGAACAGGCTAAAATCCCTGATAGTTTAGCAGATGAAATTTTAGACGCATATGTTGAACTTGTTGCACGTATAGGAGAAGATACTACATTTGCTGTGAGAAGTTCGGCTACAGCTGAAGATCTTCCAGATGCTTCTTTTGCAGGTCAGCAAGATACCCATTTAAATATTTCTGGCGAAAATTATATATTAGAATATATCCTCAAAGATATGGCATCAGTTTTTACTACACGAGCAACTATGTATCGAGAAAGAGCAGGATTTGATCATTTTGCTGTTAAATTGAGTGTGGGAGTACAGGAAATGGCTGGGGGGTTAAACGGTGTAAAAACCTCGGGGGTTATGTTCACAGAAGGACCAGATTCAGGAAATCCGAATGTGGTAGTGATTCGAGGAACCTTTGGATTAGGAGAATTAATAGTACAAGGCATTGAAAAAGGAGATGAATTTATAGTTTTTAAATATAGCCCAGAATTGCCAATAATCAGTCGAACTCTAGTAAAAAAAGAAAAAATGATGGTCTTTGATAAAGAAAAAGGTGGAACTATTACAGTTCCCGTTGATACAGAAAAGCAAAAAATCTTTTGCTTGAATTCAGATCAAGTAAAGATTTTAGCAGAATATGCAATAAAGATTCGTAATCATTATGGAAGACCTATGGATATTGAGTGGGCTCTTGGGAATAATGGAAAAATCTACATTGTTCAAGCAAGACCAGAAACTGTACATTCTCAAAAAGGAAACATAGAAGAGATATTCTATTTATTAGAGGACCCCAATACATTAATTAAAAACGGTTATTTAATAGAAAATTCTGGAACAGCAATTGGTCGTCGAATAGGTTATGGTAAAATAAAATTAATTGAATCTATCAATAATGCCTATTTATTAGACGAAGGAGATATCTTAGTTACTGAAGAAACAAATCCAGATTGGACATCCTATATGCAAAACCTCGGAGGTGTTATAACTGAGAGAGGGGGTCCTACCTGTCACGCTGCAATTGTTTCAAGAGAATTAAATATAGCTTCGATTGTTGGAGCTGAAAATATTTTAGAAATAATAAAAGGAAAACAACGTGAAGGAGTGCTTGATGCTGTCACCATTGATTGCAGTGAAGGTGAACCAAGAATTTGGGCTAAAGAAGTAGAATATGATTATGATACTATTGAATTTGCTAAACTCCCCCACACTAGGACTCAAATTTTAGTAAATTTGGGAATACCGAAGGGTGCATTATCTTCAGGTAAGTATCCCGATGGTACTGGTTTAGCAAGATTAGAATTTATAATAAATGATGAAATTCAAATTCACCCAAATGCCTTGATTGATTTTGATACTCTAATAATGAGGTATGATATTCTTTTGGAACAACGTAACAGAATTGAAAGCATTAAAAAAAGTGATCTTTATCATAAGGATCCCTTTAATCAACAAATTAAGAGGCTTAGGGATACCCTTGATAAAATCCGAGAATTAACAATTGGCTATGATGATAAAGAAGCATTTTATATTGAAAAATTAGCAGAGGGTATTGCTACTATAGCTGCTGGAGTCTGGAAAACTTTACCCGATGGAGGTATTGCCCCTTGTATAGTTAGACTTTCAGATTTTAAAACTAATGAATATGAAAATTTAATAGGTGGTTGGATCTACGAGAGTGAAGAAAATAATCCAATGTTAGGATTCAGAGGCGCTTCACGTTATGTTTCAGATGATTTCCAAAACGCATTTATTTTAGAATTAAAAGCTATAAAAAAAGCTAGAGAATGGGGGCTTACAAATATCATTCCGATGTTACCTTTCACACGGTCTCCAGAGGAAGCTCGGAAGATTATCCAGTTAATGGAAAGAGAAGGTTTAATTAGAGAAGAGGAAGGTGGGAAGGACGGATTGAAATTATATATAATGGCTGAAATTCCCTCAAATATTATTTGTGCAGATATTTTTAGTCAATTTGTGGATGGATTTTCTATAGGATCAAATGATTTGACTATGCTAACATATGGAGTAGACAGAGATGAAGCAAAATTAATCCCGCTAGCTAAAGAATTTAATTATACCACCAATAGTGAAGCATTAAGGCGATCTATTACTCATCTAATAAAAACAGCTCATGATTATGGCAGAAAGGTAGGAATTTGTGGACAAGCTCCTAGCGATGATCCTGATTTCCTAAGATTTTTAGTACGAGAAGGAATTGATTCTATTTCCTTAAATTTTGATACATATGCGCGTGGGAGGATTAATACTTACAGGACTGAAATAATAGAATCGAAATTAGCATCAGAAAATAAAATAAAAGCTTATGAATTACTAGATGCATGTGATACATTAATAGATAATATAAGAATTCCAAGAGGGAAATTGAGAAACATGGTTCGGAAGCAACATAAGAAAATCGATTTTGAACTTCAAGACACAACTCAAAAATTTAATCAAGTTTTCGAAGAAATTTCAGGTATTTCCCGTAATTTCATTGGTAAGATTAATAAGGAACAAGTGGATGATTTTGAGGTAATATATACAGAAAATAACAACCGAATCAAAGAACTTGAGAAAATGATTCCTTTAATTAATAAAAAAGTTCGTCAATTTGGTATATTCTAGCTTAAAATGTTATAATTTCAATTCAATATAAAAGAAAAAAGATTAAAACTTAGAATGCTTTTTTAAATATCCTTTATCTTTTCTAAGATAGAGAGAATTCTGTAGATTGTAGTTCGACTATGAAATGGTAAATTTGGATCAAGAGTTAGATCGTCCATCATGTACATCACATTACTTGCAAGAACAGCTGCCGAATCATCTTCTCTCTGTAGCTCATTCACTCCTCTTTGAGCAATTCTTTTTATATTTCTAGGCACTGCTCGATCATTTATCATACCTTGAAGTAAGTGGGTAACGTTATTAAAAGCTTTCTCCACCTCCTCACCAAACTTTTTCTGTGTCAATGGTTATTTCACCATTAAGATAATATTTATTGTGAATATAAAAATTAGAGAGTTGATTTTTTAAAATTATAATTAAATTTAATTTTTGTGATCCTAACAGAAAATCTATTTCTTTGGTTTCTATCAAGTAAATTAGCATATTAAAATTATATGGAAAATTAATTTTTATATTATAAAATACTATTATTACTAGCATTTAGTTAAAGTCTATTTAAATTCATTAAAAAGATACTATTTTTAGGTATTATGACTAGAGAAGTTATTAATATACTTTTATATGCACAACTTGAGGATGAACTCGGACCAAGTCCTCTTGTATGGTTACCTACAAATTATCCGCCAAATGAGATAATGCATATTGTAATTAAAGTTATAGCAGTTCTTTCGGGTGAGCAAGGTCTTGTACCTGAATCAGTGGTAGTCCTCCCGTTTCCAACCTTAAAGTTGAAAGGTTTAATTAAGTATATTATGTGGGACGATCCAAATAGGCGTGGTGGCATAGGACAATCTGCCATAGCTTTATTGTTTCGGGAATTTGATGATGCTATTTTCTATAAATATATGGATCAACTCAATCCTCCATTTGGTGAAATTACGCAAAAAATTATAAATCTAGAAAAAGAAAAAGCTCCTAAAGAAACATATTCCGAATTATTAGAAGAATTCAAATTAAATCTATCAAATCTATTAGAAGAATTAAAGAATAAAGAAGAAGTGCAGGCGAAAGAGTTCCCTGAGCAAAAAATTAAAGAAGCTGGACTTATTGATTATAAATTTAAAATTGCTATAGTTGGAGATCCTGGAGTTGGCAAGACATCTCTTATTTTAAGATATACTAATAATGCGTTTAGGAGAAGCTACATCCCAACTTTAGGAGTTCATGTCTCAGATAAAATATTTAAGGTTGAGGATTCAACAGTTCAATTAGTTTTATGGGACATTGCTGGACAAGTAAAATTTGAGACAATGCGACAACAATTTTATCTTGGATCTGATGCTATTCTTTTAATTTTTGACTTAACTAATGAAAAATCTTTTGAAAATTTATCTAATTGGTATTTGGATGTTAAGAACCAATTAAAAAATCGCCCAGATTTAGTTGGATTTATTGTAGGAAATAAGAAGGATTTAATTGAAGAATTAAAAATTAGTGCTGAAAAAGCAATTGAATTGGCAAATAGTCAGAATCTTGGTTATATAGAAACAAGCGCATTAACGGGGGAAAATGTTGATTCTGCTTTTAATGATTTAGCGAATAAACTCTATAATACATTTAAATAATCAATATAATTCAAAATTCGTGAAATCTGAATTCAGAACAAATATATATGCAGCAATATTACCTTGATATTACAGATATATTAGAATAGAATTGAAAAAAGAGAATGAAACTAGTTTAAATTAATAACTTATCCTTTTAATTCTTTTAATTGTCCTTTTTCTTTTTGAACCGAATTAACAAATGCCCATTCCCAAATGAGAAATATGATTCCGAATACAACTGCTGACAAATATGGAAGTATTTGTGTTGGTAGAAATTGTAAGAGTAATCCACCAAGAACAGGGGATATAATCTGCCCAATGCTAGTTAATGCATTATTTACACCTAGTAAACTACCTGTTTCCTCTCTTTTAACAGTTTTCGTTAGTTTGCTAGTAAGAATGGGGCGAGCTACACCTGTTCCAAATGCCAAAAAGGAAAAAGGAAGATATACAATCCAATAGCTAGTAGAAAAAATCAAGATTGCCATTGCAAAAATCATCGCAAAAACACCTAATGCTAGAGTTTTATTTTCACTTACTTTTTTCACTAAAGGATTGATGAGAACACTCTGAAAAAGGACTCTAAGAACGCCAATCCAGGCCATATAAAAACTAACTTCTTGGGAACTAACATTAATTTGATTAGCAGCAAATAGAGCAAATGTTGTAATAAATAGAAAAAATCCGAAATTATAGATAAAAAAAACCACTAAAATACCTCGAATTTTAGCCAATTTAAAGAATCGCTTAATTTCTTTAGCAGGAAAGATATCTCCAAACTTAAAATCTAATTTCTCCTCTTTTTTAGTTAATGATTCAGGCAAAAAGGTTAATACCAATATAATAGAGAGAAGACTAACTCCAGCCGCAAAAAAAAAAGGAGCTGAAAAGTTAACTGATAATAATAATCCTCCAATCACGGGTCCAAAAATTAATCCAGCACCAAAAACCGCGCTAGAATAACCATAAGTTTTAGTTCGATATTTAGGATCTGTCACATCGCTAATATAGGCTTGACTAACTGTCATATTACTTCCTAGAAGTCCGTCTACAAGACGTGCTGCAACTAATATCCAAACATTATTAGCAAATCCAAGAAGAATAAATCCTATAAGAGTGCTCGTTTGACTAAATAGTAACAATGGTTTTCTTCCGAATTTATCACTAAGTTTGCCAGTAATTGGACTGGCGAACAGTTGGCATATACTAAAAATACTAAGAACTAATCCAACTTGAAATGCGTTCAAACCCAAAGATAAACCTAAAAATGGGATTACAGGCATCACACTGCTAAATCCTAAGACTTCCGTAAATTGAATTAGGAAAACGATTAGAAGGCGTTTGTCGAACTTTCTTTCTTTATCTATTGATATCGAACTAATAAATC
>JBHLPZ010000037.1:0-20615 GCA_048885325.1 Candidatus Odinarchaeota archaeon | reverse complement strand
TTTTAAAAATATCTATAAAACTTGATACATTAATAGGATGTTGAATTCCGTCTAATATTTTAATTTCATCATTAATAAATCTCCAGAGATTTTTTTCGTCTTTAGCAATAATTTTTACTAATAAATTATACTCCCCAGTTGATGATGCAACTAATTGTATATCGTTATAGTAGGCTAATTTTTTTGCTACTTCCTCCAATTTAATTGGATCAACTGATAGACCAAGAATGGCTATGGATCCATACCCCACCTTAAAAGGATCTACGATTGTATCAAGTTTTTTTATGATTCCCTCTTTTATCATGTTTTGAACTCGATTGTGTATAGTACTAGCAGCTAGATTTACTTTTTTACTTAAATCTTTATAGGAGATTCTATAATTTTCTTGTAAATAATTAAGAATTTCTTTGTCTTTTTCATCAAATTGTATTTTTAGAACTTTATCAGGTACTTTTCCACTTTCAATTTTATGTCGTTCAATTGCATATAAGATCGCTCGAGTTAAACTTGGTCCATTAAGTTCACTTTTTACTATATAATCTTGGGCTCCCTTTTGAAGAGATTGTAACGCAAATTCCTTATCATCTAATCCCGTTAAAATTATTATAGGAACTTCATCAGTGAAAATTAAAACTCTTTCTAAAGTAGATTCTCTATCGCTATCTGGTAAAGTCAAATCTAATAAAATAATATCATATTTTTTAGTTTTAAGATGATTCAGGCTTTCAGAAAGCCTAGGATATACCTTTAAATTAAATTTAAATTCTGCGGAATTCTTTAATAATTCTTTAATAAGACGTACATCAGCAGCATTATCTTCAACTAATAATATATCAATATTCTTATTCTCTATATTTATTCACCTAAAATTATTTACTATTGATATTTTAAAAAGATAAAATTTTTTCCAACTTTATTTTCCTTATTCTGAATAATATTCATTTTAATATAAATAATTATTTTATTTAGAATTTAAATAGATTAATTCTAGTTATCAAACTTTTAAGAGTATAAGATAAATTATAATTATTTTTTAACTCAAACTTTATTTTTTGAACTAGAGAATGTGATATTTTTGTTCGCTAATATTTATTTTATATTGGACAATATTCTAATTAATGAAGAATTTTTCCTATAATTTTTCTCAATCCTTTTTATGTAGGAGATATGATTGCAATGAATTTGAAACTTAAGGAAGTAAGAATGAAATTTGTAGCTATTTTAATTTTAATTATCATTTCATGTTTATTAATTTATTTTCTCGAGTCAATTCTCAAGAGTTCTATTCTGGTTGCACATTTTTTCTATTTTCCTTCAATTTTAGCTTGCCTATGGTGGAAAAGGAAAGGTATAATTGTTCCAGTTTTTTTAGCTGTATTACTAATAGTTTTTCACATCATTCTAGATTATGGGTCTTTTAATATAGAGACTATAAATAATTTTCTAAGAGGAATCTCATTAATCGGTGTTGGAATTGTAGTATCATTCCTATCTGAACAAATTTCAAGTAGAGGAATTGAATTTAATGAAATAATGGAGGATTTAAGGCGCTCTAACGAAGACTTACAACAATTTGCTTATGTAGCATCTCATGATTTACAAGAACCTTTACGAGCAATTGTAAGTTTTTCTCAACTTCTAGAAGATAAATATCAAGACAAAATCGATAAAGATGGTAAAGAATTTATTCATTTTATTACAGATGGAGCAAAAAAAATGAACACTCTTATAAAAGATTTATTATCATATTCAAGAATCACAACACACGCTCAACCTCCTAAATTAACTAACCTTGAGATGATTTTACAGGATGCTATGTTTAATTTACATGAATCAATAAAAGAAAGTGGTGCAATTATAACTTATGATAAAATGCCGATATTAAATGTAGATAAAACTCAATTTATACAATTATTTCAGAATCTTATTAGTAATGCTATAAAATTCCGTAGAAAAGAACCACCTAAAATACATATTAGTTCAAGGAAAATAAATAATGAATGGTTATTCTCTGTAAAGGATAATGGAATAGGTATAGAGTCTAAATATTTTAGCAAGCTTTTTAATATTTTTTACCGTCTACATACTAAAGAAGAATATCCGGGTACTGGAATAGGATTACCTATATGTAAAAAAATAGTGCAACGTTATGGTGGAAAAATATGGGTAGAATCTAAAATTGGTAAGGGAACAACTTTTTTCTTTACAATTTTTCAAGAAAAAATTTAAGATTAATGGTGTTTAATAGTGAATGAATTCAAAAGAATTAGAGCAAAAATATTACTCATAGAAGATAATGCTGCAGATATTCGGCTTACAAAGGAGGTTCTTCAAGAGAGTAAAATTGTGAGTAATTTAGACGTTGTAAGGGATGGTGTTGAAGCAATTGATTACTTAAAAAAGAAAGGTAAATTTTCTAATACTAGAAAACCAAATCTAATCCTTTTAGATTTAAATTTACCAAAGAGGAACGGTTTTGAGGTCTTGGAAGTTATTAAACAAGATAAAGAACTAAAAAGAATTCCTATAGTAATATTAACAGTATCTGATGCAAAAGAAGATTTAATAAAAGCATATAATCTCCATGCTAATTGTTATGTAATTAAGCCATTAGAAATGTCGGAATTCCACAAAATTATTAACTCAATAGTAAATTTTTGGTTCACGATTGTAAAGCATTTTGAGGATGAATAAGTAGGAAGTAAGGTTGCATTTAATGATTTTTTTATGTTAAAATAAACATAAAACACTCTTATTAGAAATTATTACGAGATAATTTTGATTTTTTGCGTCGATTTGTATACATCTAAAAAGTTTGATACGTGAATCTTTGGTTTTATTCCATTTAATGGCTTGATTTTTATATTAATAAAATTCCAAAGTGATTTTTCATCTTTAGCAATGATCTGAGCGATAATATCATGATCCCCTGATGAAATTGCTACAAGTTGTGTCTCATCGTAAGATGCAATCTTTTCTGCGATATCATTCATTTTTACAGGATCGACTGAAAGGCCTACTATTGCTATAGTATTATAGCCGATTTTTACCGGATCTATTACGGCTCCAAATTGTTTTATAATTTCTTCTTCAATCATCTTTTTAACTCTATTATGAATTGTACTCGCAGCTAGTTTTAACTTTTCTGATAATTCCCGATATGAGATTTTATCATTCATTTGTAATATATTTAAAATTTTCCTATCTGTATCATCAATAGAATGGCAATTCCAAGGACGATTTACACGATCATCATTAAAAATAACACCATGTTCTATTGAAAATCCTTCACAGCTATGATAAATTTTCCTACCTAGTGAGTATTCTTCTCCACATTTAGGACAAGTTACTATAATAATCAACTCATTTTTACTAATAAAAATACAATTCCAAATAACACTTGAATAAAATTCATTTTAATGTTTTTTTATACTATATACGATAATAGTTTCTTCAATATGATATATACATTTTATAATATTTAAAACTATCGAAGATCGTTCGGTTAATATACAATTTTCTGTATAACATATGGTATGAAATAATTTAAATTGTATAATATTCGTACTTTTTTAGATAAAAATCTTTCTAACAGAATGAATATAAAAAATTTTTTTTATTAAAATCATTGAATATTTGTCAATAATATTCTCAAAATCTTTAAAAAGAGAGATAAAAAGAAGTTATTTATGGATTCTTGAAATATTAAATCCAACCTCTCAATTTCATAGCTTCAATAACTCTATCGATGGAAATCATATATGCCCCCATGCGGTTATGCGTATTATACTGCTTGGCATGCTCTACAGTGGAACGGTAAGCATTTGTCATTATTCGGTCCAAAGCAGCAAAAACTTCTTTTTCAGTCCAGAAATATTGATAGTAGCCTTGCACCATTTCAAAATATGATACAGTAACTCCCCCAGCATTACACAAAAAGTCCGGAATTAACACTATATCGCTATTATATAAAATTCTGTCAGCGCTAGGTGTTGTAGGACCATTTGCTAATTCTGCTATAATCTTAGCTTTAATATCTTTAGCATTTTTCTCAGTAATTACATTTTCAAGAGCCGCAGGAACTAAAATATCACAATCTAAAGTTAATAATTCTTCATTAGTAATTTTTTGTGTACCTTCCAATCCAACAACAGTTCTTGTCTTTTCTTTATGATTTGCCGCTTTATATGGATCTAAACCATCTTTATTGAATATTCCTCCTTTTGAATCAGAAACTGCCACAATTTTACAACCAAATTCATCTTGTAAAATTTTCGCAGCCCAAGAACCTGCATTTCCATATCCTTGTACGGCTACTGAGGCTCTACTTAAATCCAAACCAATATCTTTTGCGGCTTCTCTAATAGTAAAAATGCCACCTTTCGCTGTAGCAATTGATCTTCCAGCACTTCCGCCTAGAGGCAATGGTTTTCCAGTAATTACCGAAGGAGAATGCTTACGAACAATTTTTTCGTATTCATCCATCATCCAGGCCATAATTTGGGGGTTTGTATAGACGTCTGGAGCGGGAACATCAATGTTGGGGCCAATGAAATCCGCTAATTCTCTTATATAACTCCTAGCTAGGGTTTCCAATTCTCTATTACTCATTGCTTTTGGATTACAAATAATTCCTCCTTTCGCTCCCCCCAGTGGAATATCAACACAGGCGGTCTTCCAAGTCATCCATGCACTAAGAGCCTTAACCAATGAAGCACTTTCCTCTGGATGCCATCTTATACCGCCTTTCATTGGTCCTCTTGCTGAGTTATATTGACTTCGAAAACCTTTAAAAGTTTTAATTGATCCATTATCCATTTTCATGGTAATTTTTACTTGTACAAATCTTTCAGGCTCACTTAATACATCATAGATTTCATTGTCAATACCTTTCAGATTACATGCTTCTTTTAATTGAATTTGAGAGATTTTAAAAGGGTCTAAACTTTCAGTCATTATTTTTTAATCCTTATCTAATTAATTAATTTTTAATGTATTTTTTTCAATATTTCTATATAATGGGCATAATTATTTAAACAGTTTTCAATTTATTTGGGGAAGAAGTTGGGAAATTTTAGAAATTAGCATTTCCCCATATTTTTTTTATTCGTAAGTTTTATATTTTATCCTATTCTTAAATTTAAAATAATCATTTTCAATATTTTGATTATAATTTATTAATAAATTTTTGAAAAGGAAGTTATAGATGACTAATAAAGTGAATCCGTTTGATGTAGCAAAAAAGCAAATTGATATCGTAGCTGAAGAGATGGGATTAGATCCAAATATAAGGGAATATCTCAAAAGAGTGGAACGTTCATTAATTGTATCAATTCCAATCATGATGGATGATGGCTCTTTAAAGATATTTGAAGGATATCGGGTACATCATTCTACTGTTAGAGGTCCAGGAAAGGGTGGTATCCGATATTCACCGGATGTCTATTTGGACGAAGTAAAAGCTTTAGCCACGTGGATGACTTTTAAATGTAGTCTTTTAAATTTACCACTAGGTGGGGCAAAAGGAGGAGTTTGTGTAGACCCTCGAAAGTTATCAGAGAGAGAATTAGAGCGTTTAACTCGGAGATACACTGCTGAAATTATAAATGTTATAGGACCAGATATAGATGTTCCCGCTCCTGATATTGCGACAGACAAAAAGGTTATGAGCTGGATTATGGACACTTATTCAATGCAAAAAGGAAGATCTACTCCGGGAGTGGTTACAGGAAAACCTATTGAAATAGGAGGCTCTGTAGGAAGAGAGCCAGCAACAGGAATGGGTTTATACTATGTACTTCAAGGATTATGTGAAAAACTAAATTTAAATTATAAGGAATTAAGTTATGTAGTACAAGGTTTTGGAAATGTCGGTGGTACAATTGCAGAACTATTGTTTAATGACGGTTGCAAAATTTTAGCAATTTCGGATATCTCAACCGGTATATTTTATGAGGGTGGATTAGATATTCCTAAGCTTTTAGAATGGGTTAAACAAGGTAATTATTTAAAAGATTATAAGGATGATCGATATAAATTAATAACAAATGATGAACTACTCATGTCAAAATGTGATGTTTTAATACCTGCAGCTATTGAAAACCAAATTACTAAAGATAATGCAAATAACATTGATAGTAAGATTATTTTGGAAGGAGCAAATGGCCCTACGACGCCAGAAGCGGATAATATCTTATTTAACAAGGGAATTCGTGTAATACCAGACATTTTAGCAAATAGCGGAGGAGTATGTGTCTCATATTTCGAATATATTCAAGACATCCATTCATATTTTTGGAAATTAGATCGTATCAATAAAGAACTTAAACGGATTATTATTGAAGCATTTGAAGAAACATATAAGATATCTCAAGAAAGAAAAATTCCTCTCCGTACAGCGGCTTATATTATTGCCGTTGGAAGACTTGCTAAAGCTATAGAGTTAAGAGGGTTTTTTCCATAAGTAATTAATGCTTTTTTATATTTATCCTGAAAAGGGAATTAATATTACTAGATATAACATTGAACATAGTAGATGTATAAAAGCAAAGATAGCTCCTATTTTTAATAATCGTTTATAATCAAGATTTTCTACACTATTATCCCTTGCTACTTTAAGGGTCATCATATCTGCTGCGGCTCCCTGAGGAATAAAATTCCCACCAAGATTTACTGCAACAATTAAGGAGAATATTAGAGGAATATAAGGAAAGGGTGGAGTAAAAGTGATTAAAGTATTAATTATAGGAATAAAAATTAATGCCGTAGGAGTGTTGGCTACAAATCCTGAAATTAGACTAATGATAATGAGTATTAGAAAAGATAACAATATCGGATTTATTAATTGAAAAGGAATTCCCTCAAAAATTTCAGCAAATCCAGCCTTTATAAGGGAACCAACAATCACATACAAGGAGATAAAGAAAAATATAATTTCCCATTCAATATCTCTAAGTAATTCTCCCATAGGCTTTTTTATAAATCTTTTATTAACAATTACTAGTAGTAATGCTGCAATAATTGCCGTTAAATAAAGTAGAGGTAAAATCGCAAAAAGAGTGATTGTTACAATGATTGCAATACTATTAAAATAAAAAAATTTCTTATTTTTTATCATTATATCAGCATCTACTAATTCTAATACAAATTGTTTTTGTTGTTCTTCAATTTTTGGTTCTTTTGATAAAAGAAATCTATCTATTAGAAAAACTGTTAAAAATAGTAATAAAAAAGAAAAGATCCAATAATACTGAATAAAATACACTGTATTCAAATCAGGAACTGGAGGAGACCAGTTGTATGTAGAGATAATAATATTTTCTCCACTTGAGAATGGGGTGATCATAGAACCAATATTTATACATATTGTCATTCCTAAAAGATAAGTTCCTGCCCTAATCTTTAAAAAATGGCATAACCTAACTACTACTGGAGCTAAAATCAAAACTACCACTACATCAGTAATTATAGCCGCTAATAAAGTAGTGATGATACATAACAGATAGAGAAAAGTTCTCTGGTTTCCTCTTGATAGTTTAAACAATTTAACTGCTACAAATTCTAAAATATTTGAATCTTGAGCTACTTTTGTTATTAAACTCATACTAAGGATAATAATAATTGCTTCCCATTCTATCATTTGGATAAAATCTGTAAATTGAACATTTAAAAATATAAATGTAATTGTAGCTCCAATAAACATGCATAATAAAGAAATGGCTACAAAATCTAAATTTTTGATTGAATAACTTAATATTATCAATATAAACAGTGCGAATAGAATGATTAGAACTGGAAGATTCATTTATTCACTAACTATAGAAATTAGATCGCTAATAATATTTTTAATAAATAGCTTTTAATAAATCTTGATAAATTTTACTTATTCAATAAGAATAGTTGTAAGAAGAATTTAAATAGATTTAATTCATTTAACAGGGATATATTTGATACTAAATATTCAAAAATATTTTCATCAATAAAAAATTTCAAACTTTTTTGGTATCCTACTTCTGATTTAATCATTTCTACGACCCTTCTTATTAAATTCACAATCTGTTTCTCTACTATAATCATATCAACGTTTTTGGGATCTATGCTAATAATGTTAATTCCCGTAGCTCTATTAAAAGAAAATTTACATAATTCTGGATTTTGTTGTACATACTCATGACTTAAGTAATTTTCAAACATATGTTCTAAACGTTCATATATTCTCTCTTTGCTTTTAGGTTGGAAATGTGCCTCGATAACATTGATCAATAAGTTTAAAATTTGTTGGAACACTCCTAATATATCAAAATATTCGGCAAGAGCAGTAATATTCTCAGCTGTCAGCCATTGTGTATAATATTCATCTATCACGTCTTTAAAAGGGTTAAAAAGGTCAGTATTACCTTTCCATAACACTTTCCACTCGTCTTTATCTTTTGCATATTCCTGTATAAATGTCTGCATAATTATGTGTAAACGTGCCTTTAAAATTTCGGAATTCACATCTTTCTCTGCAGCCGCTATAAAAAGCAAGTTTAACTCGCTATCTTCCAAATAAACCCATCTAAGCCCTGACATATCAATACTTTCAATTACCTGCTTTAGTTCAAACACAGTAAATTGGTTAATCGCTGTCAATAAACCAGATATTAGATCTTCATTTAAAGCTAAATCTAAATATGGTTTATATAGTAATGTTATTCCACTTTGAGAATCTAAGATCCATATATTCATCTTTAACCCAAATTATCAGATGTTATCTCTAAGTAAATTATAACTCTTTATTAATAAATTTCTTTGGTAATCGAAAATAAATTTTATTATAATAATTCTTCGAGTTTCTTACTTTTACAATATTTTTCTAAATTTCTCATCATATCTGTTATCTTCATTTGTAATGTGAGATCAGCTGCTCCACCTATTAAATTAAGAAAATCACTACTTAAAGTAAAACTTTCGATAAAAACTCCTACTTTGGATTTAGTAGGAGATAGTGCTTTAATTCGTAGCCTTCCCTCCAAATCTTTAACATCTTTGTTATTTCTTACATTAAATTCAATTAATCTACCCTTATTTTGCTCTTCACCTTTATCAATTAGCACTAATTCTCCTTCCATTTCTATTGGAATCTTAATAACATTGATTTCATCATACACTTTAGTGTATAAAACATTCGGAGCGATAAATTCTGCTTCTAATTTCTTAGTTGGTTTAATTTCTTCCCAAAATTTTGCTTTATAAATGGCTTTAATTAGAGTTTCATTTTTACAGTTCTCAATTTCTAAAACTTTCGAAATTTTAGTCATGTTGAATTAAAATTTTTAATGTTTATAATTGTTTAGATCTATTTGAGATTTAAAAGAAGAGCCTCAGACTTCCTAGATTATCTCATGTTTATAGACTTTAAATCGTATTAGATTTTTTCATCATTGGCTAGATCTTCTTATAGCTAAGGAAATATTATTAATTTAAGAATTAAGGGTTTCTAAATAACCTGCTTTTTTCTGTATTTTGTTCTTCATGACAATGAGGACAAATCCAAGTTGTTTCATTTTTCTTAACTGAGTTTATACAATCAGTACAGATTGTTATGTCACAGATACAGTAATAACATTCACTAAGATGATCTTCACAGCTCTTTCCACAGATATAACAAAAAGGGGGATTTTTGGACATCGATTATCAAAATAAAAAATTAATTCGATATTGTGTATTATATTTTTAATTTTAATAATTATTTTATTTATTAAGCATATTCAATTACATTGTATATTATGAATAATCAATTAAGATCTCGAATGACTCTATTAAGTCTTTTGAGTATATTTTTTATATATAAAGCCATAATGGGAATAATCGAACAGAATATGGTTGATTTTACCTTGTGGTTTCTAATAGCGATTATTTACTTAATATCACTTGTAATTTTATATTTTGTTATTAAAAGTAAGCAGAGTTCGTAGAGAAAACCTTAATTTGAAAATCTAATAAAAATTTAGTAGAAACAGTAAAAATTTATTTTTTCCTCTTTAAGAAAGAGTCAATTCCAAGAGTTTTGAAAATAGTGTCTTTAATATCCATCTGAATTTTCATATCTCGCATGATTTTAAGTGATTCTTCGAGAGTTTTCGAGAAATTTTCACTCATTTCTCTTATTGTATCAGAAGTTAACTTCAACGACTCTCTTATTGCTTTATTTGTTTCATGTAATTCCTCAGCCATCTTATCTATGCTTCTTCTCAGTTCAGAAAGCTCATCTTTAATGCCCATAATGAAACGCCTTAATGTTTATACCATTAATGTCAAAAATATTTCAAGATTTTAGTATATTTTTAAATTTATTATAGATAAGAATTATTCTTTTATAACTTCATTTTCTTTATTAATATAATAATTTTAAAAATTAAATTCGAAAATGTCAGAATGGAAATATAGAATAGAAGAATTGGAGTCTGATGATGATTATTGTTCAGGATGAGGAATCATCGATTCCATCATTGCCAGTTTCAGAAAAATAAGAAAAAAAAGAAACGAAAAGAAGGAAAAAATCAAAAAAAATCTTAAAGATTAAGTTAAAAAATGATAGAATTTAATCTTATAAGTCTTGTGAGGACTTGAGATAATAAAAATACTGATTTTTTTTATTTTTAAAAAAATTCTAAAACTTAAAATGGATTATTTGCTCCTTCACCAACTTTTCGATATATAAATCCCCTGCTTTCAGCGTCTTTTTTGTTAAAGATATTCCTACCATCGATAATAATAGGTGTTCTTACTCTCTTTTTTAGATCATTCAAATCAATATTGTAATATTGCTTATGGTTTGTAGTAAAGATTAAAACATCCGCTTCAGATACTGCCTCATTAAAATCAGTAGTGAATTCTGTTAAATTATAATCTTTTGATTTAACATAAGGATCATGGGCGATATACATAATATTGTGAGAGTGATATTTATTTGTTAAAATTTTTACTATGTGTTCTGTTGGGGTATTACGGATATCATCTGTATTTGCTTTATATGATACTCCTAAAAGTACAACTTTTATATTATCGAGTAGTTTTCCTACTTCTTCAAGAGCATTCTCCATTAATTCTACCATATGTTTAGGCATGTAATCATTTAAAGTTCTGGAATCAGGGATTATTTTTATCTTTGATTTATTTTTACCTTTAGTATATTTATCATATCCATACAACAATAACCATGGATCCTTTGTTAAACAGTGGCCTCCAACTCCTGATCCAGGATAATGCATCATTCTATCCTTTCTTTGATTTATTAGTTTAATAATTTCAAAGATATTCCTGCCAAAATCTTCACTTAATAATGCCATTTCATTTGCAAACGCTATATTCACATCTCTATAAGCATTTTCGATACATTTAGTTAATTCTGCCGTAAGTGTATCGGTTATTTGTAGATCTTCTTTTACAACTTTCCCATATAGGAACATTGCTCTTTCATTTGCTTCTTTACAACCCCCACCAATCACTCGAGGAATATCAGTAATAAATTCTAATAGTTTACCGGGCATAACACGTTCAAAAGAAAAAACTAGATAAAAATCCTCGCCCCTTTTTAATCCACTTCCTTCTTCCAATATTGGTTGGACAATGTTATCGGTTGTTCCAGGAGCAACAGTTGATTCAATAATTATTGTTACACCTTTTTTCATATGTTTGGATATTTTCTCAGAGACTTCTATAAGTGATTCATATCTAGGGATTTTATCTTCAATCTCGACAGGTGTTTGTACGTCGATTAAAATATAATCTGCATTATTACAAGCGTCATAACTGTCGGAAACGTAGAATTTCTTATTTTTTACCACGCGAGTAATTAATTCATCTAAGCCAGGTTCCTCCCCTTCAAAAGGATTCTTTCCACTATTAAGCCATTCAATTTTCCACCCTGATCTTTGAGACTTCCGCTGAATTCCTGTGACAAAAAAGTCATCTATATCTGCTAAAATTGCAGCCATAGGAATTCCAACATAACCCATTCCAATTACAACAATATTAGTTGGCAATATTTCTCAAGTATTCGTATTCAAATTGTTAAGGTTTTAAATTAGTCATGATTGAAAAACTTTACAAAAAATCAATTTTATTAAAAAAAAGAAAATAAATTGAAGGAAATTATGTTTTCGGCTTATTCTTATACGACGTGCCTTTTATACCTTTAAAAACTCCCGCTATTACTACTCCCGCTATGAAACCGCCCACGTGAGCGAAATGTGCAGTGGATCCCACACCAAATGGATCCATTAACGAATACAGGGCATATGATAATTCAGCGATAAAATATATTAGTATAAAATAACCTGCACTTACTTTTCGCATTGATGTACCCGTTGCAGATGGTAAATAAAATTTATTACCCGGATAAAGAATTAGATAAACGCCCATCAAACCGAATATTGCTCCAGAAGCTCCTAATGAGGGAATATATGTTAAAATTGGTAAAACTAACGTACTTAAAGCATGAAGTAAGGTACCAACTAACCCTGCAACAAAGTAGGTAATAATGTATAACGCATGACCCATAGCATGTTCACAATTGTCAGTTATTATGATGAAAAACCACATATTCATGATGATATGTACATAATCTCCATGCATAAACATCGAACTAATTAAAGTCCACAAATTTCTGCCTGCAAAGAAGTCTGCTGGCACAAAAGCAGCTTCAATATGCATTTGCATAGCAGGATCCAATAATTGCCAAATAAAAACAGCTATATTCGCCACCAAAATTGCTACTGAAAAATATTGTTTAAAAAAAGGAATTTTATCACTTTCTGCTTCTAAAACCAATTAAAATCACTTTTTTTTTGATTAAAATGTTTAATAATTATTTTTAGATTCTTCAAATTATTTAAAAATTATCATAATAGATGATAATGAATAAAAAAAGTAAATGATTAAATTAATAAATCTTTGGTGCTTCAGAAGGATTTCCTAACATCTCATTTATGAAGCCTAAAAAGTTATCAAAGTGTCCCGGTAAGACTTTTTGTATGTAGAATGCTTCAGCTGCTTTAATATTAACTTTTTTTCCGATTGTAGATGCAATTGATTTTAATAATCGATTTGCATATTTTGACAATTTTTTTAAATCATCTGGCGAAACATTAGCAGGATCTAAATCAGGCGCAAAAAATCGAGCTAAAAGTGTTAAAGTAGCTTCGAATTTCAGTGCTGCTTCGATTTTTTTTTCAATAGTGGAAGAAATATCCACAAAACTATTAGGATAGTGTCCCAATAATCCCATAAACCATATTTCAGAACAAGAATATGGTTTTATATCACCTTTTATTTGATTAGAATATAACAATGGAAATGAAGCAAAACAACCTGCTTCTGATGCCATTCTTCCAACAATTACATGGTCTGGATGTACTTCATAAGGCACCCATGGATCAAAAGTTATCACTCGGTCGGCGCGAAGTTTTCTTACAAAATATATGAGTTTTTCTCTTAATTCTTGTCCAGGGATGAATCCTCCGTCTGGATAATCCAGCATAATTGTTTCTTTAATTCCGAGTATTTTGTTCGCTTGTTTTAATTCTTTTTCTCGCATTTTTGCAACATCTTCTTTAGTTAGATCAGTTCTTAGCGTCCCCAGATTTCCATTTGTACAACATAAAGCATAAACGTTATGCCCTTCTTCCGCCCATTTAGCTAGGGTTCCCGAACTGAAGAAAACACCATCATCCGGATGGGAAAAAATAGATACTATATTTAGTGGTTCAAAATTCATTTAAATTACCTTTTCCTTACTTTATGAATTTATTTAGCTTATTTATACCACAATTTCAGTAATATTATTTAAAAATTTAATCTTTAATGCAATAAAAATTAATGAATATAATTTAAGATTAAAAAGTGGATGAGGTTATATGAAAATTGGAAGATTAAGTCTTAATAATATTGCAAAAATAAGACCCAATTCGGTAAAAAGAAAAAGAATTTCTAGTTATGATCAAACTGGTGGAAATTTTGATTGGCTTGAGATTATGGCTGGAGAAAAAGTAATCATTGCTGAAGATAAAGGTGGTGGGTGTATTAAGCATATTTGGTGCACCGCTGCGTGTAGAGCAAAGCATTATTTAAGAGATATAATTATTAGAATCTATTGGGATGGTGAACAGGAAAGCAGTCCTAGTGTAGAAGTTCCATTAGGCGATTTTTTTGGATTAGGTCATGCAAAGCATAAAAATTTCGTATCATTACCTTTACAGATGAGTCCGAGATCAGGGAGGGGGTTTAATTGCTGGTGGCCAATGCCTTTTTCATCGGGATTTAGAATTACTATTGAAAATGATAGCTCGAAAAAATTGAAATTGTATTATTATGTTGATTATGAAATTTATGAAGATGGTTTTGAAAATGCAAACGATTTTGGTAGATTCCACGCCCAATGGCACAGAGAAAATCCTCCAAAAACAAAAAAAATGGATATTAAAACTGGGAAGAAGTACAAAAGAACAAAACCAAAAAGTTTCCAGTTTCTTGGAAATAATACAGAGCCGTTAAATTATAACTATAAAATTCTTAAAGCGAAAGGAAAAGGTCATTATGTAGGCTGTCATTTAGATATAGACAATATAACTTCTTTACCTTACTATCTCAATTGGCCAGGAGAAGGAGATGACCAAATTTTCATTGATGACGATGTAGATAAAGGAATTCCAACCTTATATGGAACTGGAACGGAAGATTATGTAAATCAATCATGGGGGCAACAAAAGAGGTATTTTGCGCCATACCATGGTACTATTTTAGGTGGGGGTCTAAATTGGTGGGGTAAGATTTCATATTATCGTTATCACATAGAAGATCCAATTTATTTCAATGAAAAAATAGTTGTTTCAATAGAACATGGACATGATAATCATAGGAGGGATGATTGGTCTTCTACAGCATATTGGTATCAAATTGAGCCACATGATTACAAATTGTATCCAGAGTTATTAGATCGGGAAGGAAGAAAGCCAAAATCCCATATTAGCCATGGTATTAGAAAGTCAGTGTGTATATTAGTGTTAATTTCAATTGTATTCTTATGGATATATTTTACTTATCTAATCTAAAATATCAATTAACTTATAATAGATAAGCAGTAGAAAATAATAAGAAAGAAAAGGGTTGAATATTAAAGCATACCCTTTTCTTCTAAAAGTTTCTTAACATATTTTAATAAATCATTTCCAGAAAAAGGTTTAGTTATATATCCATCTGCTCCTAAAGCTTTTCCTTTTTGAATATCTTCGTTAAAACTCTTAACAGTAAAAAGTACAACAAGAATATCTTTAAAAAGATCATTGCTTTTCAAATTCTGGAGTACATCCCAGCCAGAAACCCCAGGCATCATAACATCAAGCAAAATTAACACAATTTCGGGATATTTTTCTTCTACAATCTTTAAAGCCTCTTTCCCATTATTACAAGTAATAGTATCATAATTTTCTAGCTCCAAAAATTTTTGGGTAAGGTTCACAATATCAGGCTCGTCATCAACGACGAGGATTGTTTTTTTCTCAGCCATATTACTCCCGATCTTAAAGGTTAAATTATTATTTGTCTTACTTTATTTGGTAACATTACAATTTTTAACTAATATATATTCATTTTTGTATTTAAATAGTTTATCTGATTTTCCTTAATTTGATCCTATATGACGCGTAAAAACAAACTTCCAAAATTTCCAAATTCTTATTTAGGTGAAAAATCTTATGAATATGAAAATTCAAAATGGATGGAAAGAAATCAAAAAAAGGCTACAATATTATGTTTACAATATTTATATGATGAAAAATTGGATAATTTAGGAAGAAAAGGAGTATTGGACAGAAAACCCTACTTAATTCTTGACTTAGGGTGTGGAACGGGATTTTCTTCTGAGGTATTAATATCTTCGGGTTTAAAAGTTATTGGTGTAGATGTTTTACTTGACATGCTTATAAAAGCTAAATCGAAAATAGCTCACCTTGAAAATGGCTCGAATTTATTTCTCATTCTTGCAGATATGAAATATTTACCGATAAGAACTAATTCAATTAACCATATATTTTCAATTTCAGCTTATAATTTCATATTATATGAAAAAGAAGATTATAAAGATATAAATAAAACTTTGAATAATACAGCTAAATATTTAAGAAGAATATTAAAATCAAATGGTCGGATTATCATAGAGTTCTATCCGAAAAGTGATGAAGAATTAAATCTTTTTAGTTCCTCATTTACAGATAATGGGTTTAATGGATTTATGATTAAGCAGAATCCAAAACAAAAGAAGGGTCAAACTTTTCTATTATTGAAAAGATGGTGATATAGCATAGGAGAATGCAAATTTTGTGGAAGGAAAGATAAATTAATTTCAGGAGTTCTTCAAGTCTGTAGGGATTGCATTTTAAATAAGGATTGGGAAAAGATTAAATCCCATATCTTATCAGTTCATAGTCAAGTGAGAAAGCTCGTTGGATTGCCTGCAAAACCTCCCAAAGCAGAAGGGTTAGATATTCAATTGAAATGTAATTATTGTATTAACGAGTGTATTTTATCTAAAGATGATATAAGCTATTGTGGGTTGAGAAATATTTCAAAGAAAGAAACAGGCGAATTACCATTTCCTTCTAGATCCAAAGGATATATTCATGGATACATCGATGCCAACCCTACAAATTGCTGTAATGCATGGTTCTGTCCAGCAGGTACTTCACGGGGATATCCGAATTATTCTGATTATAATGAACCGGAATTTGGTACTTATTCGTACGCAGCGTTTTTCTATGGCTGCTCGTTTTCGTGTCTCTTCTGCCAAAATTGGTCTCATAAAAACTTCTCTAAGAGAAATCTCTTTGATGTTGATACATTAGCAAACCAAATAGTTAAAAATGAGAAAATTACTTGTTTATGTTATTTTGGAGGCACACCCGAACCTCAATTGCCTTTTTCAATTAATCTAGCTAATAAAATTCTGGAAAAAGTTAAAAATTTAGAACCAAAAAGAAAATTCAGAGTTTGCTGGGAATGGAATGGTAGTGGTAACAGAGACTTAATTGATAAGTGTATGAAAATAGCTCTAAATTCTGGAGGCAATATTAAATTTGACCTAAAATCATTTCATGAAAAATTGAACCTTGCTTTATGTGGAATAAGTAATAAAAGAACCCTTGAGAATTTCAATTATTTAGCAGAAAATTATTTTGGTACTCGAGGAGATGATATGCCAGAAATGAGTGCGTGTACCCTAATGGTTCCTGGTTATATAAATCATGAAGAAGTTGAGCAGATTGCCAAATTTGTTAGTGATATTAATAAAAAGATTCCTTATAGTTTATTAATATTTCATGGGGATTATCAAATGCGAGATTTACCAATAACTCCAAGAGATCAAGCACTTAATAGTTTGAAAATCGCTCAAAAATATTTAGATAATGTGAATTTAGGTAATAAATTTCTTTTAGGATTTACTTAATGAAATAATTTTTAAGATTTATATGATAAAATATTTATTTTACAAACAATTATCGTTCATACGATTACTAATTAGAATTAGGATACTCATTAAAGTAAAGGAGAACTTGGTAAAGTGCAGAAAGCTAGGATCCGTTTAAGTTCCACTACACTAGAATCACTAAATTCAGTATGTGAGCAGATTGAAAGCGTATGTAAAAGCCAGGGGATAAAAAAGCACGGCCCAATCCCATTACCTACTAAACATTTGAAAGTTCCAGTTATGAAAAATGTTTCAGGTCAAGGCACAATCAATTGGGCTAAATATGAAATGCGAATTCATAAAAGATTATTTGAAATTATTGCTAATGAACGAAGTATGCATTTAATTATGAAAATACAAATCCCCGAATCAGTTTTAGTTGAAATAGAACTGATGTGAAATTCTTTTTCTATTCTTCTTATATTGGAATTCTACCTAAGTTTTTAATTCATCAGTAATATAATCAACCTGACGAATATTATTTAAGTTTCCAAAGGTACTCGAATTATAGTATATGGATGATAGAAGTATAGTTGAGATTAAGGATATTGGGAATAAAAACTTAATTCTATTTTTCGTAATAACTTATTCCTTTTCGTGGTTGTTTTGGTTGCCTAGTTTATTATATTCCGTGCTCTTTTCTACACAAGTAGTATTATACGAAATCTTTAAGATTATCGGCACATTTGGGCCATTTATTGCAGCATTCATTCTCACTTTGGTTAATGAAGGTAAGGAGGGATTAAAATATTTGTGGAAAAGAGGGTGGCATTGTAAAAATCAGCAATTTCTTGTAATTTCCATATTCTTAATCCCTTCAATATATCTTACTTCCCTAGTTTTAGTTATTTTTTTTGAAGGAATGATTCCAAAAACCTTTTTATATTGGCCTAATCCAATTGAAATTATTACTCAGTTTGCTTTATTTTTTTTTCTTGGTGGACCATTTCAAGAAGAATTTGGGTGGAGGGGATACGCTCTTGATCGATTACAATTAAGATTCAATGCCCTGACTTCTAGTATTATACTTGGAATGATTTGGGGCATCTGGCATTTACCTGGATTTTTCATAATCGGTACAAATCAAGAAAATCAACTGTTCTTCCCCTTCCTTTTCAGTACAATTATTTTATCTGTATTATTTACATGGATATATAATAATTCTAATAGAAGTATTTTAGCAACTATGATTTTTCACGCAACTATAAATGGTTCAAATTACATATTTCCCTTGGATAAAACAACTTTAGGCTTTTGGTTTTATAGAGTGTTATTAAACCTCGTTGTAGTCTATATTGTTTTAAAGTTTGGTCCAAAATATTTATCAAACTCTCATAGAAAAAAGAAAAAACCTTTTATTGTTAAGGATTTGATTTAAGCAGCTATATTTAAATCATTTAATTATTATAACATAAATAATATTAATATTTAATTGAAAATTTATTCTCAAAATGGGTTATAATGGCAGATTTTCATACTAAAACTTTTTACGGACAAAAATCGAGTATAATTATTACCAGTCCAGCTAAAATGGTTCCTTATATCTTTATAAGTTGTATAAATAGAAAAGATGATGGAACTTGGGAAAACCCGCGTAAAAATGAGGGTAAAACTGTAAAGATTTCAATTGAAGAGATTATTTGCTTTTTGGAGGTTCTCAGAAGAAGCAGTGCAAATTGGCGGGGATACCATGTATTTAAAGAACGAAAAACTGAAATCTATGTAGGATGGGAAGATGAATCCCGTCAAGTGCTGAAAATTAAGATTGGTAATTATACAAAAAAACTGCGATTTCCAAATATAAACTTCATGGCATTATTATTGGAACATCTATTACTAGAAAAAATTGAGTTCGCTACAAGCGGTACATTTGAATCTAAAGAGGAAGTGAAAATTGATGAGGAAACAGAATATAGTTTATTTTCAGAACATATTACCGCTAGAGATGGATTACAGGTTGTTGAAACCACTGAATTTGGGGCCTCTGTTGATACTGTGGAAGTAAAAGCAAAAGTGAAGGTAGAAAGTCCAAAAGCTCTCTTAATTATATTGGATACAGGAGAAGAGTTTTGGATTCCTAAATCAACAATTCATACTTTATATGATTTAAATAATAAGGATAAATATCAAAAATTTGTAGTAGACAAGTGGATTATTGAAAGAAACAAGAACTTAAGATAATAGTTCCAAATTATAGCTTTTTATGATTTCTATGGAATTCACTATTGATTATTTAAAACAGCTTGCTTTAAATGTTTGTGATGTGGTAAATCCATTAATAGGTCAAAAAGAGGCATCTATAAAATCTAATAGAGGTGCAGGGGGAGATATAACAATGTACATCGACCAGGTTGCTGAAGAAGTTGTTATTCAATCCCTAAAAAAAGATAAAGTAAATTGTTTACTAATTAGTGAAGAAATTGGAGAGAAATACATTGGAAATAAAATAGAAGCAAATAGAAGCCAAAACACACTTATAGTAGACCCTCTTGATGGATCCAATAATGCTGTTAGAGGTATTCCCTATTGTTCTGTATCCATAGCATATGCCATTGGAAATAAAATGAATGATATAATAAAAGCAGTAGTTCTTGATTTAAATACAAGAGATATATATTGGGCTGAAAGAGGAAAAGGAGCTTTTCTTAATGATACAAAGATCTACGTTTCTGATTTAGATATCAGACAAAAGTGCTTCTTTGAATTGAACCTTCCAATGAAAAATCTAATGAAAAACTTACAGAAATTAGTTCCATTAATAAGAAGATTTTATCGTATCAGAATTATGGGAAGCACTGCTTTAACTTTATGCCAAATAGCTGGTGGCAGTATGGAAGCTTTTATCAATTTAAGAGAAAGCAATCGCTTGGTAGATGTAGCTGCAGGTTTTTTAATATTGAAAGAAGCGGGAGGTAAAATCTTTTCTTTAGAAGGGAAAGAAATTAATAAAAATTTATCAATAGAAGTAAAATTTCCATTTATTGCGTGTAATGTTAAATTAGAATCGTTTTTTAAAACTGAGTTAATTAATAAAAAAAGTAACTAAGATTATTCTGCTTATTTTAATATATCTATTTTAGATTTATTAACAAACTTTAAAAATAAAAAAAAA
>JBHLPZ010000036.1:0-20667 GCA_048885325.1 Candidatus Odinarchaeota archaeon | reverse complement strand
AGGTATATCAATTCAAGATATGATTCCCCAAAAAACTTTACAAAGATGGTTAGGAAATGATTTAAAATAAAAAGATTGTTTCATTTTTGTTTGGATAAATATCTAATTTTTACTAGTAAATCTCTCAATTCCATCTTATCGTTATCAGGAGTAATATATTTCTTTTTAACGCCCTCTGCAAGGGGAACCTTTTCTATTTTGTTTCCTTGAAGTGAAACCATATAACCAAAATCATTATTTAAAACTAATTTCATGGCAGCTAAACCAAATCGTAAACCCAGTATTCGATCAAAACAGTTCGGAGTTCCTGCACGCATAGTATGTCCGAGAACAACACTTCTACATTCAAACTCTACTCCATTTTTTAGGAATTCTCCTTTCAAATCCTCTCTTAGATTTAATTCATCTACAATGATTTGAGACATTCCTAACTTCGCAAGTAATGGATTACCAAACGTATCTTTAGGCAATTTATCAACGGTTTCTTTTGAAATTGTCTTAAAATCTCGATTTAATGATTCTAATTTTGGATATGCACCTTCAGAAATAGCAATAATGTGATATTTATATCCCGCATTAACTCTATTTTTCAGCACGTCGATTACATCTTCTTCAAAATCAAATGGGGTTTCAGGTATCAAAATTATATCTGCACCAGCTGAAATCCCACTATACATTGTAAGGAATCCAGTGTCTCTACCCATTATCTCAACGACAAAAACACGTTGATGCGAGCGTGCAGTTGTTGTGAGATTGTCCATAGCATTAGATGCTAATTGTGTCGAACTCCAGAACCCGAACGTATAATGGGTTCCCTGCAAGTCGTTATCAATTGTTTTAGGACAGCCAACAATCTTAGCGTCTGCATATTTACACATTGCTTCAGCAACACTAAGAGTATCGTCTTCAGTTTAAAATAGAATCTATTTTAAAACTCCACCGATAGCTATTAGTGCATCTATACCTAATTCATCAAATTTAGTTGCTAACTCTTTAGCTTTCTCTTCTCTTGAAGAAACCCCTTTAAAGGGATTAGTTCTACTCGTATATAATAGAGTTCCTCCAACTGTATGAAGATCATCATGTTCGGCTATATTGAGGGGGATAGTAAGGTTTTCAATGAAACCTTTCCATCCTTTAAGAATTCCAACACATTTTATTCCAACATCATAAGCTTTTAACATAATTCCATAAAGAACAGAATTCAAACCTGGGCAATCTCCTCCTCCGGTTAAAATACCTATTTTTTTAATAACCATTCTAATTCACATATAATTAGTTGATTTTATTATTACCAAATTATATTAAAAACTTATCATTCAGTCTTTATGTATTTTTAATTTGATTGATTCTTTTTAAGTTCTTCAAAACTAGAATAATGTCTCACTGAATCAATATAATGTTTCCAAATTTCTTTTATTTGATGTTTAATAGTTTCTTTAATCGAATCTCCTCTTTTGATAAGTTCTAGAATTTCAGGAGTTTTTATCAAGTTTTCTTTTAAAATCTCTGATTCTATAATTTGATAAAAAAATTGTTCATAATTTGTTCTAATCATTTTTGTTATAATATTGAGTAAATTTAATCCAAATAAATCTAATTCTTTTGGTAAAGCAATAATTACAATTATCACATCAAGGGTTTCTTCTCTGATCCCAGCTCTTCTTTTTCTTCTCTTCGAAGTAATCTGAAATTTCTTACCAAAATATCCTTTTCCGTCATATATTAAATCAACATGTTCAAAATCGCTTTTATCTTCAAAATTGAGGAACCAAATCGGATGAAATTTAATTGGACGCATTTTTTCTATATTATTTTTAATTGAATCATCCGGGAATATCAAAAGTGGAATATGGCCCTTGATCTCATCAAAATATAATATATAAATTTGCCCAATTTCCGTTAAAAATTTAAAATTATATAGATCCAATTTTTTGTATTACTTTTTGCTTTAGTTATTCATATATTTTTATATTTGAACTAAATTTATTCATTAAATGAAGTTTGAAATTTGATATTATTGAAATCTAAAATAGAATTCTTCTTTTCATTAATCATATAGGTTTTATTGTATATAATTATTTGCAGATCATACATCTAAATGATAATTAGTTGACATTAAAATGTTGTTATTATTACAACATATTAAGTAAAATCATAATTTTTTAAAATTGAATATAATTGAGATTTCAATCTAATTCCTTGCTTTCAAGTTTTTCAAAACTATATTTTGATTTATCAACTGGAATGATATAACTCCCTCCCCCATTATCGGTTATTTTTAATGTGAATTTCAAATTTCCATTAATTGCTTTTTTAATATCCTCTAAAATTTGACTTACTTCCGCAAATTCAGGATCAGCTTTTTTTAAATTATTTCTATATATTGAAACAGCACTTTCAAATCGAGATAGAATTCCTTCAACATTAGTATAATAAAACTCTGCATTAGCTCCTGGTTGTACAGATAATTCTAACTCGGGTATTTCTAATATTCCAGTAGGAGATCGATAAATTTTTGATTTAAGATCTTCTTCATTTATAACTTTTAAAGTTATAATGCTAGGATCAAAATTAGTAGTTAAAGGAATGATATCATTTTTAGAAAAATTGCATTTATTGCATTCAAATTTGATAATAAGCATTTTATCCTTATCGGGTAAGTCATAAACCGTTTTTTGTATATTAACAATCCCTATAGAACATGCGGGACATTTAAACGAGAATTGTTCCTCTGAATCCTTGGCTTTTTGAGACATTTTTATTTTTTGATATTTTTGATGGAGAAAGTTTTATTTTTCCAAATAACACTCTAAAAAATGGTTCATACCTTATTAAACAGCCTACTTATAAATTTATTCCAGAAATTTTTAATGTATTGCAGATTAATTTAGTCTTAACAGTTCGAATTGAATTAATTTTGAAAGACAACTAATAAATATAACTTTATAGGCTTTTATTGGTTGGATTCTTATTTGTTATTGTAAAAAATAATCAAGATTTAGCTGATATAAATTGACTGATGATAATATAATAGAAATTACGTTTCATGGACGAGGAGGTCAAACGGCTATCACTGCCAGTCAATTATTGGCAGAATTAGCTTATGAAAAAGGCTTTAAAGATGCTATTGCTATTCCAATTATTGGAGCTGAAAGGAGAGGTGCTCCAATACAGGCTTTTACTAAATTATCTAAAGATAAACCCATAAAAACCTACGATAGCGTTGTTAATCCCCACTTCATATTAGTTTTTGATACTTCACTATTAGATATACCAAGAGTTCAGGATACTATTAAAGACGGAGTTACAATTGTAGCAAATAGTAAAGATACATTTGATACAAATAAATTTGGGAAAAATATTAAACTATATATCATTGATGCTACAGGAATTTGCATTAAGAGAGAGTTTATGCACGCAAGTGGTCCAATATTAAATATTCCCATGTTAGGTGCATTTGGAAAGATAACTGGCTATTATGATCTTGAAATTATGGAAAAAGTTATAAAGAAACAATTTGGTGTAAAGAGATTAGATAAAAATATGAGTGTTGCGAAAGATGCGTACGAATCTGTAAAGGAGGGTTAAATTTGGCAGAAATAAAGTCAGAAAAATGGAAAAAAATTAATAAATCTAAAAAGGAACGACCGAAAGTTCAAGAGTATAAGGATTGGGAAGAATTATCTCCCATTCCGATATCATTGCCAATTAAAGGAAGTATGGGTGAAACCGGTGATTGGAGAACATACAGACCAATAATTAAGGAAGGCTGTAATAAATGTGGAATCTGTTGGATGTATTGTCCTGAAGGAGTAATAATAAGGAAAGAAAACGGTTCTTTTGAAATAGATTTAAAATATTGTAAAGGTTGTGGGATTTGTGCTAAAGAATGCCCCACAAATAATATAGAAATGGTAAGAGAAAGTGATATAAAAGATGGTTGAAAGCCCAAAAGATTTTATTCAGAAGGAAGAAAATCTCATTATCAAAGGAAATGTTGCAGCTGCTTATGCTGCAAAATCAGCAAGAGTGCAAGTTATTAGTGCATATCCAATTACTCCTCAAACAACTGTAGTTGAAAAACTATCTGAATTTGTTGATAATGGTGAGATGCCTGGAACTCAATATATTAAAGTTGAATCTGAGCATAGTGTTCTTGCATCCATCATTGGTGCAAGTAAAGCTGGGACTCGAACTTTTACAGCTACTTCTGGACAAGGTTTATTTTATATGCATGAAATGGTACATTGGGCCGCAGGTGCTCGACTTCCAATTGTTATGGCAATAGCATCACGAGGTCCTGCTCCTCCATGGAATATATGGGCTGATTTTACCGACGTACTAAGTCAGCGCGACACAGGATGGTTGAGTGCCTTTTGTTCCTCACATCAAGAAATATATGATGAAATTCTAATGTCATACAAGGTGTGTGAAGATCATGATATTTTGCTACCGAAATTTGTAGCTTATGGTGGTTTTATTTTATCCCACACATCAAAACCTATAATTGTTGAAGATCAAGATAAAGTTGATAGCTTTTTGCCTCCATTACCAGATGAAGATGGCTGGCCTCATATTTGGGTGGATCCAAAAAGACCGATGATGTTTGGAAACCTCATTATGCCTTCGGGATTTTATCAAGAATTTCGATTAAAAATACATGATGCTCATATCAGGGCGAAAGAGAAAATTGTTAAAATTGCAAAAGAATTTAACCAGGTATTTGGAAGGAGTTATGGTAATGGTTTAATTCAGGAATATAAAATGGATAATGCTGAAGTTGGAATGATAATTTATGGTGATTTAGCACTTCAAATGGAAGATGCTGTTGATCAGGTAAGAGAAGAAGGTTACAAAGTTGGTATGGTAAAATTGAGACACTTTAGGCCTTTTCCAACAGAAGATATAATTGGAGTTGCTAAAAAGGTTAAATTACTTGGAGTGGTTGATAGAGCAACCGCTTTTGGATCACAAACAGGTGGTCCAGTAAGCTGTGAAGTAAAATCTGCTTTACATGACACTAAAGGCACAGCAAAGATTTTACCCATTATTAATGGCTTAGGAGGTAGAGAAGTCACCTTAGAACAACAAAAAAATCAATTAAAAAAATTAATTAAATTTAATGATACTGGAGAGCTTCCAAAAGATACTATACATGGAACTCTCTGGGATAGCTTATTGGAGGTTAAATAGAAATATGGTTAAATTAAAAGAAGCTTTAGAAAGTTGTCAAGAAGAATATTTTCTTCCTGGAAATTCATGTTGTGCTGGTTGTGGCTTGGAAATAGCTCTTAGATGGGCAATGAAAGCTTTAGGTCCTAAAACAGCTCTAGTTACTCCCGCATCTTGTCTTAATGTGGTTGTTGGCTTATGGCCTAAAACAGCTCCTAATTTTCCATTCACTAATATGGCTTTTGCTGCTGGAGCTGCAGCAGCTACGGGTATGTCTGCGGCTTTTAAAGCCAAGGCCTATAGATTTCCCGGAAAGGGATGGGATGAGATTACAGCAATTACTTTTGCTGGAGATGGTGGTACTGCTGATATTGGGATTCAAGGTTTAAGCGGAGCAGCAGAAAGAAATTCTGATCAAATTTATGTATGTTATGATAATGAAGCATACATGAATACAGGAATTCAAAGATCTTCGAGTACGCCGCATGGTGCGTGGACAAGCACAACCACAAAAGGGAAAGACCGCTTTAAGAAGAATCTTCCTGCAATTATGGCAGCTCATGATATGCCTTATGTCGCGACTTGCTCTATTAGTGAACCTCTTGATCTATATGAAAAATTCAAGAAAGCTAAGTCTATTAAAGGTTGTAAATATATTCATATCCTAGCCCCCTGCGCTCCTGGATGGGGATTTGGATCGGATGAGGCAATAGAGATTGCAAGATTGGCTGTTAAGACAGGTTCATGGATTCTATATGAAGTTGAAAATGGTATTATGACTTTATCAAAAGCTAGTAGAACATTATTAGATCCTTCAAAGAGAATTCCACTTATAGAATATCTTTCTAAACAAAAAAGATTCGCGAATATTTCAGAAAAAGATATGATCGAACTGCAAGAATATTTAGATCATACTTGGAAACGCATTGAAGTTGATTTAAGTTGTCAAGATAATTATCCAAAATAGTTATTATCCTTATTACAAAAATGTTTATTTTTGAACTTAAATGGGATTTTTAATCAAACTTAAAGGGAAAAAGTTAGAGGAAATTAAACCTTATCTGGAAATAGCGGTTGATAATATAGTTGAGGGTAAAATCATTGCTTTTCCGACGGATTCTGTTTATGGTATGGGAGGGGACCCCCAAAATCTTAGCTTAATTGACAGGATTTATAATATCAAATTTCGAGATCGATCAAAAGGTTTATTATTACTTGTATCTGATTTTGAAGAAGCTAATAAAATCGCTGAATTTAATGCATTTGCAAAGAGTTTAGCGAAAAAATTTTGGCCAGGTTTACTTACTTTAATTCTAAAAAGAAAAGAACCAAATATTATCCCTCAAGAAGTTACCGCTTTTAAAGATACTATCGGATTAAGAATTCCTCAAAATGAAATTATATTGAATATTTTAAAAATTTTAAAATTAAGAGGTTTTTTTGGAGGAATCATTGGTACATCAGCAAATTATTCGGGAGAACCACCTTCTATTAGTGGAGATGAAATAGCTAAAAAATTTTTAACTCCTATAGACTTAATAATTGATAGTGGTAAGTCAAAATCAAAATTACCTACAACAATCATCGATTGTACAACTGAAAAACCGGAATTTGTTCGTATTGGAAATATCAAAGAAGAGGACATTCAAGTTATCTTAATTAATGAAAATGAGGGGTCAGAAGTTGAATAATTTCAATTTATTAGTATCAACATCACGATTTAATGAAGATAATGCGAAAGCAGAAATATGGTTTACATTATTAACTTGTGGAGATCGGTATTCAATAATTTCTGACTTAGATTTTTCAGGACTAATAGCTGTTCTCACTACAATAAACCATAGAAATGTAATTTCAAAAATTAAAAGAATTTTAAACAAGGATCCAAATTTTTTTCAATATATTCTTAAAATTATACCAATTGATTTTGTATGTCAAACAAATAGTAAAACAATAAAAACTATAATTCAAAGCCATTATCGAGATTACATTAATGGTGATGAATCTTTTATGATTGAATTAAATCGCCGCAAAAATGATCTAATAGAGAGGGATGGTTTAATTGAAAGTATTGCTAAATTCATTTACAATAAGGTTGATTTAGAGAATCCAGATAAAATAATTAGAATAGAAATCTTAAGAAATATGACTGGAATTTCATTTTTACAACAAGATGATGTTATCAAAACAAAGGTGAGTATTCAGACTTAATCAAGAGTAGCTCTCTCCAAACTTAATAAAGTCATTCTTTCACATATTAAATCATTTAAAGCTAGATAAAGAACAGGGAGATCATTATCCCTAATTTTAGCATTTACTTTGGTTCCATAAGAATTTAGTATAGAAATTATTTGATTATCAGAAAAGTTAAAATATTTCTTAACCATTTCATATTTTTTGAGAGAATAGTTGTCCAAGGTTAATTTTAGCTTACTTGCACTAAGTATTTTTTCAATCTCATGACTTATTAAATCTAAGTTATCTTTTGATGAAATTATACAAAAATTGATTAAGCCTGTATTAAACTGATCTTCATATATCCCAAAATCTTGTATTGCCATTTTGATCTGTCTATTAGTGGCCAAATATAACAATAATTCTATACTTTTTTTTTTTGAAATATTAATATTGGTTAAAAAAGCTTTCTGTAAGAAATAACATGCATTAAATACATGTTCACTATTTAGAACATACTTATTATTAAAAATTTGTATAACTAAATCATTGGTTTCCTTTTCTTCAATGATTTCAAAAAATTGTGTTAATGTTAATAGTTGAGGATTAATTTTCAATTGATTAATTCCTACATAATATGTCATTTCTCTTTCTTTTGCTTCTAACTTTTTAGTGATCATATTGGAAAACTCCAAGTGAACCATTCTGGCATCAAGTTGAATTGAAATCTTATATATATTAATAGAATTAGGAAAGATATTAAAAAAATTGTAACAAGCCAATCTTTTAATGAATATTTGATGGTAAAATAAAAACTTCGCTTTTTTTTACTTCCAAAAGCCCTAGATTCTAATGCTTCTGCTACGTTAAAAGCTCTTTTTATTGAACTTATAATTAAGGGAACTAAAAGTGGAAATAGATTTCTGATTTGGGAAATGATGCCTTTTTTCTGCATTTCATAGCCTCTACTTTGTTGGGCGTCAATAATATTTTGTGCTTCCATTGCTATTGTTGGTACAAATCTAAAAGCTAATGAAAAGGAAAAAGCAAATTCATAGGGGATTTTCATTGAAATAAAGGATAAAGCAAGGTCATTTGGGTCCACTGTCAAAAAAAATATCGAGAAAGCAGAAATCATTATAGAAATTCTTACTATCATTGAAATTGCGAATGAAAAACCTTTTTCTGCTATAAATAATGTGTTTAGAATGATTATAATTAAATAGAGAAATGAAAGTCCTCGAATACTCTTTATCCACTGTTTAAACAATTTTCCTATTAGAATTAAAGGAATTAAAGTTAAAAAAACCAAAAATAATGGGATAATTTCGGTAAATAATAAAGCATTTATAGTATAGGTTATAGCAAGCAATAACTTGGTTCGTGGATCTAATTTATGTAAAAAACTTTGTTTTTTCAAAAATTTAAATGCATTGAGAAAATCTAATGACATTTAATTCTTATCCTCGTTTAGTTTTATTTGTTTTAAATAATCACTAAGAAAATTTATCATATCAGACTCTCTATAAATTTCTTCTGGAATGTCAAAACCTATATCCTTTAATTCATTTTTTAATTTATATATCTGAGGCATTATCAATGAAGATTCCTTGAGCAGTTTTTTATTTGATAACACATCTTTCGTTGGGCCATCTGCAATTATTTTCCCATAGGTCATTAAAACAGTTCTAGGTACATATTCCATAATGAATTCAACATTATGAGTGACTATTACTATAGTTTTATTTTTTGTTAACTCTTTGTTAATCAAATCAATAAAAAACTTGATCTCTTTAGCATCTTGTCCTAAGGTTGGTTCATCGAATATTAAAATTCTTGGATCTCTACATATAATCGAGGCAATTGCCAATTTCTTTGATTCACCTCCAGATAAGTTTAAAGGTGAACGATCTCGATATTTTGAGAGGTTAAACATATCTAGAAATCTATCAATAATTATTGGAATTTCTTCCTTATTTAATCCAAGATTTTTTAATGAAAATTTAAGTTCATCCTCAATAGTATTTGAAAATAATTGGTGCATAGGGTTTTGAAATATAATTCCTACTTTTTTAGAGAGAGTAGCAACAGTTTTAAGGGATATATCTTCACCTTCAATATAAATTTCTCCCTTAGATGGTCTTAATAAACCATTCAATGTTCTGATAAGTGTTGTTTTTCCTGCTCCATTTTGTCCCATAATTGCTAGGATTTCTCCTTCATCTATATTTAAAGAAATATTTTTTAAAGCATGAGTTCCATTCGGATAAGTGAAATCAACATTTTTCATCGTAATTATTGGGAATGTAATTATTTTCACCATCAAGAATTATTTCAAATTTTTTAATGTTTCAATTGCTTCAGTAATAGAAACAGGAATATCCTTTTTAATTAAGCTTTCATTCTTTAAAGATTTGAATATAGAATAGATAAGGGGTTTATTTATTTTTAATTTCTCAAATTCTTTACTATTTATGATATATTCTTTTTTATTATGTGCGATAATTTTCCCTTCTTTCATTAATATAATTTCATCAACAATAGGGATCACTAAATCCATCCTGTGCTCACTTATTATGACTGTAAGTTCATTTTCTTCTTGAATCTTTTTCAGGAGCATGATTATTTTTTGAGCAAATAATGGATCTAAATTAGCTGTAGGTTCATCTAAAACAATAATCTTAGGATCTAGTACCAAAATCGATGCAATCGCAACTCTTTGTTGTTCTCCTCCGCTTATCTCAAATGGTGCTTTTCCAGTAATTCTTTCAATTTCTGTTAATTGTATTACATAATCCAATTTTTTTTTAATAACATCTCTTTCCATCCCCAGATTTTCCATACCAAAAGCAATTTCGTGTTCTACATTCATTGCAATTAATTGATTTTCAGGATTTTGAAAAACTATACCCACTTCAGTGGATAAATCTGCTATAGGAGTTATTGTAGTATCTTTTCCTGCTACTTCTACAAATCCTTTATAATATCCGGCATAAAATTGAGGAATTAATCCATTCATACATCTAATCAAAGTAGTTTTTCCCGAACCAGTTTCACCAGCTAATAAAATAAATTTATTTCGATCTATCTTTAAATTAATATTATTTAAAGCATATTCTTCATTTCCTTTATAGCGAAAATAGAAATCCTCAAACTTAATTAAACACATAATAGGAATGTAATGAATCTTCTTTTTGATTTATTAAGAACATCAGATCATTAAAACTTTTTTTATTTTATCAATTACTTTCTTCAGTATTACTTCTAAATCTAGATTGCAATTCAAAGAAGCAGCTCCATCATGTCCGCCAGCACTACCCTCCCCAATTTCGCTTAAAATTTTACCTAAATGTAACCCAGTCTTTAGACACACTTCTTTTTTAGCTCTTGTACTAATAACAGTTTCATCTTGTTTCTCTGAACAAACTATACTAATATCAAACCCTATACTTATTAGCATTGATGCTACTGAAGCACTAAAACTACTTACATGTGTTATTCCAAGGAGCCATTCTTCAATTCTTAATAATTCCACCCTCTGTAAGCCTTTTATTTTAGCAATTCTTTCAGAAAGATCTAATTCTGAATTCAGTAAAAGTAATATCTCTTGGAAGGAAATGTCATCTTTCATTAAATTAGAAACATTATGGATAGTTTGATTATTTCCATATTTGAAAAATCCAGAATCAGTTAAAATTGCTGTCACTAGTAGTACTTTATAAGGACGCGGAATTTTTATTTTAAATCTTTTAATAATTTCGATAATTATTTCTGCTGTCGAGGAATAATTCTCAAAAATTATATTTAGGGATTTTAAATTACCGATATATTCATTGTTTAAATTAAAATGATGATCAATAAAGATAAAAGGAATAGAAGAGTCTAATATTTTAAAATCTTTAAAAATTTTAACTTGATCTAAATTATTTGTATCAACTATTATTATAACGTCGAAATTTGAATCATCGATATTATTAAGAGATTTAAAATTGAAATTAGGGAACATTTTTTTAAAGCTGTCTAAGAAACTATTTATAAACTTGGAGAATACAGAAAAATAGAGATTTATTTCTTGGTTTTTAAAAAGAGTTTGAAAAAAAAACTGCAAGACTATTGAAGTCGCAAATCCATCGAGATCAGGGGAATGGTGTGTAGTAATTAAGATCTTTTTACCTTTTAAATAGGTGATAAAAGATTTAATCCTAGATTGGAACATTGATAATTATTTTTTTATTTAATTTGCAAATCTGTTTGAAGAGATTTTTGTAATGTCTCAAAAGTTTTTCGTGTTCTTTCCGTTTTTTGTTCGAGGGTCTTTGATCTCATTTCAAGAGTTGTTTTATATGATTTTTTCTCATCTAACAATTTATTTCTATCGGCTTTTACAAGAATTCCTCCAATACTTTTGTAGACAGTGGTTTCAGGAGGAGATTTTGTGAGTTCATCTATTGCAAGCTCCGTTTCTCTTAAGGAGGTATCGATTTGAATTTTTTGCTGAGTTAAGAATTCTAAATTTTGACCTAAAGTAGTTAATTCTTGAATTTTCTTTTTTGTCTCCTCTGGTAGATTATCAAGATTAAGTGTCATTTTCTATATCATTTTAGCTTTTAAAATGTAAAAATGAAGATAATAATATGAAATTTACGAAATATCCATTATGGTTTCTATTACATATGGACAATTCTTAAACTGTTAGAGATAATCTTACCAAATCCTATGATCTCATTAATTGTAGCTCTATAGGCAGTAATATCTTTGCTCTCAATTTTAAATATTAAGGATTTATCTTTTTTTTCTATTGATATATTTGATCTTTTCGATTTTTTTGCATCTAATTCTGGTAAGAATGAGTTATAAGAAATTTCACATAAATGAGAATTTTTAAAATTAAATTCCACAGTTGATTTT
Source organism: Candidatus Odinarchaeota archaeon (assembly GCA_048885325.1). Taxonomy (GTDB): domain Archaea; phylum Asgardarchaeota; class Lokiarchaeia; order Sigyniarchaeales; family SOKP01; genus SOKP01. The sequence continues at coordinate 8,409 of JBHLPZ010000036.1, read as the reverse complement.
ATCGTATAATAATTATTATCACTCATTACTCTTCAATTGCTTCTAATTCTCGCTGTTTCCTTTTTGCTATCCTAAAGGATTCAGCTCCTCTAGGTGTTTGTGCAAAATATGCTCCTCCAGTAAATCTGGCTCCGCATTTTCTACAATGCCATATTCCTGTTGAGACTCTTCGAGTAGACCCTTTTGTCTCGCAACGTGGGCATTTAAGTTTTTTACTTTTTTGAAGCTCCATGATTAATTTCCACTTTTTTCGGACATTCGAACCATATCGAGCCCCAAAAGTCGCAGATATTCCAGTTTTTTTAGTTTTTCCCATCTTTAGCACAAATATTTTTCAATTTTTAGTGTATAAATAAAAAATTCTATTGACTATAAATTTTTCTAATTTTACCATCGATGCTAAAAGGAGGGGAACTGAAAGCTGATATACCTATATAAATTGTTTTAATTAAGATATATTAAACATTTTAATTAGTTAAAATAAAATTAAATTAGAAAAAATAGAAAAAATTATTCAATATTCACTTTATATTGCCACAGATTTAGGGATTCTCTTAATTTATTACCTAATTCCATAGCTTTTTTGTTTAGCATTTGTATTTCATCGATTGAAAATGTAGCAGGTCCACTTTTTTGAAGTGAAGTAATTTTGTCCTTGGTGACCGAAATTGAAATCCTTCCTTCACAAATTAATTCTTCCGGTAAACTAGGATCTATAAAGATTATGTCACCAATTTTTCCAAATGTTAAAACAATAGGAAGTTCTTTTACAATCATGTCTCCCGTTATGTAGCCACCAGTCCATTCAACATGATCATCTACCCATTTACCTTCAGGGATATAACTTGAAATTAAAGTTGTCAGTGCACTTATACCCCCGGCATCAATCAAATTTCCTGAATAATTGATTACATAGATATCAACAAATAGAATATATACAGCTTCATTCTCTTTTATACATAATTTCTTTGTTTGGATACAATCTGCATGTCTTATTCCTCGATCTACCACACGAGCAACTTCAATGGACTGTTCATCAGGAGGACCTCTTTCAAACAATGGTGAAGCTAAAGGTAACAATTCCGCCATTACAGTACAAACTCCTTCGTCCGGAACATCTGGAAACGGTTCGCCAACTTCATACTTTAATCCAGTTATCACTCTTGTATCTCCAAGACACACATCAGCAGAACCTTCTGCTGAAGCAACGAGATTATGTTTTATTTTCCATTCTCGATAATCCCATAAACCTCTACCATCAATTCTTTCTTCATTTTTTAGATTATTAATGATATAATTTCTTTCAATTGTCGAAATTACTCTTCTTATATTCATCATTGTGTAATTTCACCTCCATTATATTTTTCTTGTATTGCAATGTATTTGCTTTTTAAGGCGTTTAATTGTATTTCATAAATTTCTTTTAATGCATCCTTTGCTAAATTAAGGAAACTATCTAGCTCCTCTAGATCCATATCACCGTCAAACTGTAATAAAGAGATTTCATTATTAAACCAAGTTATTGCACATGGTAAATCAGCCTCTCCTGCTTTATCTTCGACACCCGATAAATCAACTACTAATTTTCCATCAATTTTCCCTACTGCTACTGATGTCACTAAACTTTTCATTGGAATCCCCGCATCTGCTAAAGCTAAAGCTGCAACAGTAGTACTCGCACACCTTGTACCTCCATCAGCATCTATAACATCAATAAACACCTCAAAACTAGTTCCAGGGTAAAGTTCAAGAAAAAGAACAGGTTCTAAGCAATCAGTTATTATCATGGATATTTCTTTTTCTCGGCGGCCAGGTGCAGGGCGTTTTCTTTCAAAAACCGAAAAAGTAGCCATTCGGTAAAATACCCTTAAAATACCCTTATCTGGTTTAGCTAAATGATGCGGATGAACCTCTCTAGGACCGTATACAGCTGCAAAAATTTTGTTATTTCCCCATTCTAAATAAGCAGATCCATCAGCATTATTAATTACACCTACTTCCAGTTTAATGGGTCTTAATTCTTTAAGATCCCGACCATCTAATCTTTTACCATCTTCTCTAAATAGTTTTTCTGGATATTCATCTTTTATTAATAAAGTCATTTATTTTATACCTCTTTTTTTTTTCTCATTTTCAATATATTCTGACATTCGATCTGTTAATCCCACAGTATGGGCTTCCTTTTCAATTTTTTTTATTGCATTAATTAATAATTTTTCATGAGCAAGATCTTCTCCTTTTAACCAAATACGCCCATTTTGCGTAACAAAAATATGGCACTTAGTTAAATTTTTTAATAATTTAATCATTGAGCCACTTCGCCCTATCACACGTGGAATTTTGGGTGGATCTATTGAAATAACAATGCCATTTGATCTTTTTCCCAAATATTTTCCAACGGTTGTTAATTCAGGCATATTTAGACGATCTGCAGAAATAATTTTTGTAATTAAAATATCTCCAATCGAATATTTTTCTGTCGATGTATCTCCAACAGGCTGCTCAGCGCCTCTAATTTTAATCCTACTCCTTTTAAAAGTATTTTTAGGTTTTAAAATTGCATAATCTTTTGCGTTGATATCACATTTATATTTAACTGGATTTTTATCTACAACAAGAGCTATTACTTTATCTCCGGGTCGCGGTGTATAAAATCCTCTAAGAGGAATAACATTTATATAATTTTTAGTAATTTTTTTCAACCCAATGTTTAAAGAAATGATTTTATCCTTCTTATCATTTAAAATAGTGCCTCTTCCAGGGAGAAAATTTTCTACATCTTCTGTTAAGATTTCTCCTGGTACAACCAGATCTCTTGTGAGTTCTTCATCTTCAAAATCTTCGAATTCTTCTGAATCGAGTTCATCATTTTCCATTTTTATCTTTCACTTTTATTTTGTTGTTTCTATATCAAACCCAACCAATAAAAAAATAATGTAAACAAAAATTAGCTAAAAATTTTAGGAGGTTAGGATTTTAATAACTTAGTTTGAACTCTTCCATGAGTTAGCTTATTTAATTTATCTATTAATTCCATTTGTAATCCTGCAGGTAAATTCACAACTGAAACCCAAGAACCATCCGATTGCCACTCTTCCTTCTTAATGTGAGCTAATTGAGCAACGATATTATAACCTTTTGCTGTAAATGCTGAGGGAATTTTTATTGCCATTTCTACTTGTTCCATTCTAATTGGTATTATAGCTCTTATACTCTTAACCACATCATCAACTTGTTCCTCTGCATTTTTTATTAAATCAATTTTGATTTTAGCCTCCTCAATCGCTTTTTCAATTCTTTGATAAGGGTGAGGCTTTTTATTTTGAGGATTTATTGCATTTTTCGTTATAATTGCGATTATTTGTTTTAGTTTTTTTTCTTTTTCTTCTTCTCTTTGAGTTTTAGTCCATTGAATATCTCCTTCTAATAAAACATGACATGCTATAGTTCTTCCATCTGTGGTATTAAAAATTGCTTCCATATCACCATCAGTAGCTTTTTTTCCACGCCTTAAATCCTCAAAAACAGTAAAACTTTCAAAAATCAAATCTATTGAAATTTTAGGGTTGTTCATAATTTCTTCAACTGTAAGACGAGATTTTTCGCTTCCTTCTTTAAAGCGTTTACTAATTTCATCTCTTATAATTTTTTTAGCTTCCCATGCTTGATGGGGATCTAATAACATCTCAAATACTCTGCCTTCTTTTTCAATACGCCCCACAATGTAATCTCCTAAATCTATTCTTGCTCTATCTATCATATAATAATAACCCTTTTAAATGTCGAGAAACCTGTTATTTCGTCTTTTTCCCTTAATACTGTCTTTCAATTATAGGATAAATATTATTTGGGGTAACCCTGAAATTTCTAAAATATCTTTAAGAACTTTGTAATTTATTTAATAATTCTTCCTTTTCTTCCAAATTTAATAATTTAAATTTTTCATCATCTTTTAATATATATGCTACATCGCACGTGTTTTTATTTAAATTATCTCCCATTAATTCCTTTAGAGTTCTTAAAGGTAATAATTTCAAATCCTCATCATTAATATCTTCTTTATAATGCTCTTCAAGGTAAGCTCTTGCTTCAGACGCTCCTGAGCCAATTGCAAAAGCTTTATATCCCCACATAGCTCCACTTGGATCTGTTAGATACAAGGAAGCTTTTCCATCTGAATCAATTCCAGCTATCAGGAGACTCACTCCAAAAGGTCTAACACCCGCATTTTGGGTAAATAATTGTAGATATTCACATATATTTAAAGTAGAATCCTTTACTGAAATAGTTTCATCATAATTTAGAAGATTTACCTGAGCTTGTACTCTAGCTCTATCTACCAAAACACGAGCATCTGCTGTAAGTCCAGCAATTGCTACTCCAATGTGATTATCAATTTTAAATATTTTTTCTGAGCCTAAGACTTCTTGTAACTCAGAACTTTTTTTTTCCACAGCAAATACAACAGATTGCTTATTTCTACAAACAATTGCGGTTGTACCCCTACGAACCGCCTCTATTGCATATTCCACTTGAAATAGACGCCCTTCAGGTGAGAATTGAGTTATTGCCATATCATAACCTCTTCCTGCTTGCTGGAACATGATAATCTCCTTTTATATTTTTTAATTAAAATTTATTTACATTATATTTTTACTAATTAAATTGAAGTAATAAATAATTCAATTTATATTTTTTTTTAATTTTTTAAAAAAAGAGAATGCTAATTCAATACACTATGATTTTAATAATTTTAAGAGAGAAATTATTTTAACTCCATGCAACTTTATTAATGAAAATTGACCATTCTAATAAGATCATCCCCTCTTCTCTAGTGTGGGCGACAAGATAATCTCCTTCTTTTGTTATTGACCCTACAATATTCCCTTTACCACCTGTAACATTTTTCGCTGCTAATTGAATTTCATCATTTTTTAAAATTGTAAATCTATAATTTTGAAACATAAGAGCGGGTTCTTTTTCTTTCCATGCAGTAAGAATTCCTTTGGTTTCTTCATTTGTTAATGGAAAATTTTCAGATTTAAAGAGTATTTCCCCATCAGGGCTTAATAAAAAAATTTCTTCGGTTCCTTCATATTCCCTTAAAGCTGCAACTAAATCATAAAACCTTTGCTCATTCATAATTCATATCAAATTTAATAATTCTTATTATAGTGTAATTTAACATAAATTATTTTAATTTAAATCTTATTAGAACAACAAATTGGGTTGTTTTTCGAGGTAAAGTATTTTACATTCAATTTATTATCCTATTTATCTCAATTAAAATCTAAGATCTTGTCGCTATTCATGGTTAAAAAATTAGTTCTTAACGATAAAATCTATAACATTACATCAAAAGAAAGAAGAAAAAATATATTCTTAAGGTTTTCAAAATACTTAAATGTGAAAACACAGGGGTTTTCAAATACAAAAGTAAAAATAAAGAAGTTAAGAAGCTTTGACAATAGATTTGAAGTAGAAATATTTGGTCCAGAAGAATTATTCATTTATAACTTATTAAAAAAAGAATTTGGGACGATTTATCTATTCGATCAAGTGTCAATTGGCAATATCTATAAGGGATTAATGGTAGATGTGGGAAAGGTTGGATTCGGAATTTTTGTGGATTGTGGGATTTTAAATCCCAAAATCGATGTCTTAATTAACCTTCATGTTTTTAGAGAACAGTTATGTGATGGTAAAGAAAAATCTTTAAAAGAAATTATAACAGCTTATGATTTTATTAATAACTTTCCTGTATATATTGAAATCACGTATATTGAAAGAGAGAAAAAACAAATTCAGGGAAAAATTGATAATAGAACATTAAATTTCTATAAAAAGATTTTGAATGAGAATATTGAAGCAGTTTTTGTAAGTGGTGAAACTAAAGGGCAAGTTAAAAAAGCTTTGATAAAAAATGGTCATCTTCGTGATATTGTATCAATAGATAGATACGGATTTTTAGAAAATATAATAATTTTAAAAGATAATACTTCTGCTCCTGGTATTATTGCTGATATTGGAAAAAATTTAAAAAATTGTAAATTAAGTGCTATAAGACCAATAAACATTAAAAAATTAATAAATAATTAAAAAATAATGGTGGGCCCGCGGAGGATTGAACTCCGGACCTTCGCGGTGTAAGCGCGACGTCATAACCACTAGACCACGGGCCCCTATTTACCTATATTTAGACGCTCAGGGTGGGATTCGAACCCACGGGTCCATCGGACACCGGTTTAGCAGACCGGCGCTTTAGGCGCGTTATTTACGCTCTACCAGGCTAAGCGACCTGAGCACAGTTTTCTTAAAAGAAAATTTATCTATATTCATATAAAAATTCAAAATTTTAATATTTTTTCTTTAAAATGAGATTCTGCATTTAATGAATTAGAATAAAAAAGGAGTTTAGTTATATTTTATCTTTTTCGATAATCTCGTATTTTATTTTCTGCGTACCACCAAATTACACCTAAAGGAATACAGTATCCCCAATTAATTAACAAATATAAAAAGCATATCCCAAGATTAGAAGGATTAATTCCAATAAGACTAGCGCAATAATGATCCCCATATATAGAGAAAACTATTGCAAAATAAAAAATTTGGCTTAAGAGGATGTGATAGGTCGATTTACCGATAACAGAAATAGCTTTTGTAAATAAATTATCACTTTTTTTAGGTAAGACTTTCATCAATATTAGAAATAGAAATGCAGAGTAAGGAAATACGAATAAATTATAATCTCCTCGTATGAATGGAAAACGAAAGCCAAAAAATTGATATCCTATAAGATAAAGGAGGCTTAATGGAAACAAAATCCACATGAATAGGTTTTGTTTGGCGAATATATTATAATTTTTAGAAAACCACATTCCTAATCCAATGGCAGAAAGCATGAATAATGGGCTCGTCGCGACCCACATATATGTATGTAAATAATTATAATAGGCCTCCCAAGTTGGAAATGGAACTATGTGAGTTGGAATATAAACGTAGAAGAAAAATAATAACTGAATTGCTATTTCAATTGTAAAACAGATTATCAAAGTAATTATACGCCAATACATTTTACCTGAAAATCCTTTATAAAGTAAAGGTAGGAGCAAAATAGAGGCGAAAAGTACGGGTAGAAACCAGTTACCAGGTCCCCAAAAAGGTAATATACCAATAAAAAGTTGCCCATAATCCCATTGAGGTTGAAATTGAGTTAAAGCATCCAAACCGTTGATAATTAAACCAATTAAAGTTGAGACAAGATATAAGATTAAAAATGGAAATATATACCGCCAAAATTTACGTTTAAAGTAACTCCAAGAATAGAGCTCTTTTAACTTATTTAGGCCCTTTTGCTTAAATGAATACCCTACATTGAATCCCAATATTACCAAAAACACAGGTATAGAGATGCGCTCCCACAATGCAACTCCCCAATAATCTTTATATATCAAATATCCATGGGACATCCATGGAAAAGTATGATCAAAAATTACCAAAAATATCATCATGGCTTTAACAATATCGACTTGAAGTAAATGTTCTCTGTTTTTTTTTCCGTCTAAACTCTCGATTTCACTTTTTAATATTGAAATTTCATTCATTTTATTCTCCCTAATTGAAAGATCATAAACTGTTTTTTCTAAAAATAAAAATTACAAAATCAAAAATTTGAAAACTTTTTAAATTTATTCAATTTCTATATAAAAGTGTCAAAATCCATAAAAAAGAAAAGAAAGAAAATAGGGCGCTTTTTTACTATTGTCTATTCAGAGATTATCTCAAAAACCATCTTCTCTATAATTGGCTTTTTCGTATACCGCTTATCGTAATACCACCCAACTAAATGAGCTTCTTGTCCCTTATCTGGAACAGGGGGTATTACAATTATCATGACTCCATTTGATAAATATTTCAATATTCTCTTGTCGATAGTATGTAGTTTTTCCGATCCTGTAGGATGTACATGTGCTTGCCATACGATATCAACACCAAGCTCTTGTTTGAATTTACGCATGTTATAAATTTTTGATTTTTTATAACGCATCCAACTTCTTGGTTTTACATGAACTTTAGTTTTACGTAAATCTGTATTAACAATAAACTTACTTACAATACCAAAATTTTCTTTTCTATCAGCGAAGATCCAAAAATGAATAATATATGGATATTCTTCAGCGGCTTTTTGGGTAATCTCATCAAAAATTCGCTGTGGTATTAGATATCTAAAATCTTTTGCAGCACTCATTTTTAAACCATCTCAATTATGGTTAAATATAATATAAAATTTATATTTTTCCCTAAATTACGCCTAAGCTCTCCATCGTTAAAGAGAAGAATAAAAAAAGATTTATTATATTAAATATAATCTATTTTAATACTAATAGTCCGATTAGGTTAAAAAGA
>JBHLPZ010000035.1:0-20706 GCA_048885325.1 Candidatus Odinarchaeota archaeon | reverse complement strand
ATTTTTTTCGCTACAACAAAATAGGCTGGTGGTGTGTCTCTTGTAAATCTTCCTGTTCAAATTTTTTCTCGTTTTTATCATACTCTTTAGATCTCTTATCCCAAAATTTTTCTGATTTACTCATCCTTAGAAACTCCAAGTTTTTATTCTCAAAAAACTAAAATTAAGGAAAGATTGGTGGAAAGAACATTAAAACTATTCCTATTAATAATTCGAAAGCAATCGCTAAAAGTCCACTGAAAGATGAAATTTGTTCATAAACTTTAACTTCAGGTTTTAAGAGGTTCAAGAAATTAGCAAAACCGATTAAAATTCCAGCAATTATTCCTAACCATCCAATAAAGGGGAGTGCTAATCCATACATGACTAATACGATTGAAAAAGCAAGTGTACCAATAGACCAGCCAATCATTGCATATGCAAATCTATCTTTTTTTGTTCTAAGAATGCTACGATATGATTCCATCAGCGAATTTTTCTCTGTGTTATCTGCTTCTGAATAACTTCGAGCAATATTTAGCAGCTTCCAATAATCTTTTTCAAGATAAACTTGAATTGCACCTTCTGCTAATCGAAAAATCACACAGATTATTCCAAATAGCAAATTATAAGGACTAATAACAAAATACAACAGTATAGCAAGTGTAATAACACAAAAGTGTTCTATAAGCGCTAAACTAAAACCAACTTTGAATTTTCCTGGATTCTTGTTAAAATTTAGCAATTTATAGTCTGATTCATAATGTTTCGGTGTTGGTTCTAAAATATACCCCGAGATTGCCATTGCAATTTGTAAAACTAAGATAAGCAGAAAGAAAAAACCAGATAACCACAATACAACACTCAAGAAAAATCCTCCAATCTATTTTTTCTTTTTTTTAAATTTATGGTAGTTACTACAAAATTAATTTTTCTATTTAATACTAATTACTACATTTCCCCTTTTATACCCTGTTTCAGCATATCTGTGAGATTCGACAATTTCTTCCCAGGAGTAATGTCGATCTATAGCCGATGTTAAATTACCCATTGCTTTCATATAAATTCTTCCTTATTTAATATTTTTTTATTTTTTTATTTAAATATAAAATACTAATTAAATATATAGTAAATTTTTTTTTGGAAATCATGCATGGGATGGCTTTTTAAGTAATTATAGTATTTTAATAAATATAATTTAACTTTTTCGCTAATTAGTTAACCATAGCCATTCAGAGGAATAATAAATTGTACTTTTATTGGGCGATCATTGCTCCAATTTTACCAGCTTTGGCAATATTTTTAAGTGGGGTATTGATTAAAGAGAAGAAAAGACTTAGAATAATATTATTAAGCATAATATTTGTTTTTAACCTATATGTCTCTTTTAACCTTATTAATATTTTTCGAAGGGATTTTAACGGAGTTCTTTCCATATATCCCTTAAGTAATTATCTTGCGTACCTAATAATAATAAATGTCGTGTTTCTATCGTTTTCCTTTTTACTCCTAATGAAATTAGATGCATTTAAAGAAAATCGCTTTATAATAAGTGCTCAATCTTTCTTCTGTAAATTAAAAAAGAGAATATTTATGCTTGAGAAAACTGTGGATAAGCTTCTATCAATTTTCTTATTATTTTGTCTATTTTATATTGTGGGTTTTTTAAATCTTTTTATTCATGAATTTGGTCACGCAATGGCAAATGTTTTAGTTGGAACATATTATAAAGAAATCAGAATTTATATTTTTCTCCAAGGTTGGGCGTCTGGATATCTACTGGGGAGTGATAAATTTCTTCTTCTTAAAGCTAATATAATTTCATTCGGGGGATTAGTTGCAGAATGTTTGTTTGCATCAATTTCGTTATTTATTATCTTACGGAAAAAAGAAAAGACTGGTTTCACATGGCTTTTATCGATTATAATTTCGATGCTTTTTTTAAATCGAGTCGCACTTTATTTCACGTTTCCTCAATTTTTCCCCAATATAAGAAGTGATGTGATATCACTTGTGTATGCAGGATTAGATCCTTGGATTATTTTCTTCATTTTCTTCCCATTTTTAATTATGACATTCGCGCTCACCTTAAGGTTGATGTCAAGATTTTATAAAACTAGTCTAAAGAGTAAAAAAAAATTTCTTGGTATTTATTTCCTTAGTCTAACTACCTACATAGTTGTTTTAAATGTATTAAGACTAATTGATGAATTTATTACTCCCTTAGTATCGTTTAGTTTTTATTAAAAGAGAAGTAAACTAAATTTTCTATTTATACGCTTTTGAATTTGAACCTTTATTTAAATAAAAAGAATTAGGGATTTATTACCTTTTCTTCCTTCGAAATGAAACTTTCAAGGACAAAATCCCCAGCAGAATTGCTATATAGAATCAAAATAAAGGAAAACTAGGAATTGCTGAAGGTTGAGATTCTTGGAAAATAACAATTGTAAAATCAATATCTATTACTCCAGGATCGGGATCAGTTACACGATAAGTATAGGTATCATTAATTTGTATTAAAAAACCTTCAACATCAAGAGCAAGTATAAATGAAGGAGAAAGAATGAATGACGATACTGATGAATTTAATTGCAGTGAATTATAACCTAATATATCAATAAGATAAAACTGAGTATATCTTTCAATTTCAATAGTAAAATTATCTATAAGCGAAATCGCGAAAATTGGAATATCAGTGTTTTCTGTAAAGACCCGCGTCATTGTACTATAATATAAACCGCGAGCAATTTCTGATAGATAGAACCCTACATCGCAATTTTTAGCATTTAAGTTATCTGCTTGTATTTCAGTTTTTTTACTTATAAGAATAAATCCATATTAAAAGTAATTTTTATAAGATAAAATCATAATCTTTTTTAAAAACTATAACTAAATAATAATAGTTATTATTTAGGAATCTTTCTGATAATCTGATTTAGATTCCTTATAAATTTAAAGAGCTTTCCTAATTAATAATCAATATTTAAAAATTCTCATATTAAAAGGAGTGAAAATTATGAATGAAGATAGTAAAAACCCGGTTAAAAGCAGGATTAAGAGGCCCACTGCCGGCGGTGGCATGACGATCCGGGATTGGTGGCCAAATCAGCTAAATCTCGATATTTTGCACCAACATTCCTCCAAGTCTAATCCAATGGGCAAAGATTTTAATTACGCTAAAGAATTTGAGAGTCTTGACTTGAAGACCGTGAAGAAGGACCTCGCTGAACTTATGAAAAAGTCACAAAGTTGGTGGCCAGCGGACTTCGGTCATTACGGACCTTTATTTATCCGTATGGCATGGCACAGCGCCGGTACATACCGTGTTGGTGATGGCCGTGGTGGAGGCGGCAGTGGAAATCAGCGATTCCCGCCTCTGAGCAGCTGGCCTGATAATGTCAACCTTGACAAGGCACGTCGGTTGCTTTGGCCAATTAAAAAAAAGTATGGTCGGAAAATTTCCTGGGCTGACTTGATGATCCTCGCGGGAAATGTTGCCCTGGAATCAATGGGTTTCAAAACATTCGGTTTTGGTGGTGGGCGTGAGGATATCTGGGAACCGGAAAAAGACATCTACTGGGGTTCCGAGCAAGAATGGTTGGGTGACAAACGTTGGCACACAGAAGATAGGGATAAACCCGATCTCGAAAATCCACTTGCAGCTGTTCAGATGGGTCTGATTTATGTCAACCCGGAGGGTCCAGGCGGTAATCCTGATCCAGTTTTGGCGGCGAAAGATGTCCGGGAGTCATTCGCGCGTATGGCTATGAATGACGAGGAAACAGTGGCACTCATTGCGGGCGGTCATACGTTCGGAAAGTGCCACGGCGCTGGTGATGCAAAGCATGTTGGACCCGAGCCAGAAGCAGCAGACATCGAGAATATGGGTTTAGGTTGGAAGAGTAGCTTTGGCACAGGCAAAGGTGCCGATACGATCAGCAGCGGTTTAGAAGTCACTTGGACCCCCACCCCCACGAAATGGAGTAACAACTTCTTCAGAGTGTTATTCGGTTATGAATGGGAACTAACGAAGAGTCCTGCTGGCGCGCATCAATGGACACCGAAGGGGGGTGCGGGTGCGGGTACCGTACCAGATGCACACATCCCAGATAAGCGTCATGCGCCATCTATGTTGACCACAGACCTCTCCCTTCGATTCGATCCCGAGTACGAAAAGATTTCTCGGCGTTATATGGAGAATCCAGATGAATTTGCGTTGGCTTTCGCCAAGGCGTGGTTCAAACTAACCCATCGCGATATGGGTCCGCGCACTCGCTATTTAGGACAAGAGGTTCCTGACGAAGATCTCATCTGGCAGGACCCCATCCCACCGGTTGATCACAAGCTAGTTGATGAAATGGACATTGAATCACTCAAGGGTAAGATTTTAGCTTCAGATCTATCTGTCTCGGAATTGATTTCGACTGCCTGGGCATCGGCATCCACATTTCGCGGCTCAGACAAGCGAGGTGGTGCGAATGGGGCTCGAATTCGTCTGGCACCACAGAAAAATTGGGAGGTTAATCAACCTAACCAGCTAGCGAAGGTGCTCAAGTCCCTGGAAAGCATCCAGGCTGAATTTAATAGCGCTCAATCCGACGGTAAGAAGATCTCGCTTGCTGATTTGATTGTTCTAGGAGGTTGCGCAGGTACCGAGCAAGCTGCAAGAAATGCTGGCCATGAGGTGAAGGTTCCCTTCACACCGGGACGAACGGACGCCTTACAGAAGCAAACAGATGTAAATTCTTTTGCTGTTCTCGAACCCAAGGCGGATGGCTTCCGAAACTACCAAAAATCTCTCTATGCTGTATCTGCTGAGGAAATGCTAATCGATAAAGCGCAATTGTTAACTCTGACTGCACCCGAAATGACAGTACTCTTGGGCGGTTTACGCGTCCTGAAGACCAACTTTGGAGGAACACAGCATGGTGTCTTCACCAAACGACCTGAGGCGCTTACCAATGACTTCTTTGTGAATCTGCTCGATCTGAACACAACTTGGACTGCAACCACAGAAGATAAGAACTTATTTGAGGGACATGATATCGAAACAGGTGAACTTAAGTGGACAGCCACCCGTGTTGACCTTATTTTCGGCTCGAACTCCCAACTCCGGGCATTGGCGGAGGTTTACGGGAGTGATGACTCTCAGGAGAAGTTCCTGCAAGACTTTATAGCGGCGTGGAATAAAGTTATGAACTTAGATCGTTTCGATCTCACATGAAATAAATAAATTTTCTACTTTTTTTTTACTTATTTAAGGTTTTATTGAATCTAATTGAATACTAATAATCATTCTCAACGAGGAGTAATTACTATGTAGTAAGATATATTAATATTGAATAACTTTATAACTAAAGCTACTAAATTTATTCTTTACAAAATTAAAAATAACATAGATTATTAATGGATGATCAAGAATTATTTGCTCTCTTTCGAAAAAGTGGATATAAAGTTACTACTCAGCGTTTAGCAATTTATAAATTCATATCAACAAGAAAAGATCATCCGTCGGCAGAACAGATTTACCAAGCATTAAAGAATGATTATCCTACGATAAGTTTAGGAACTGTTTATAAAACACTGGATTTGTTAGAAAAGCTTGGTCTACTACAAAAATTGAGATTTAATGAAGATCGTGTTAGATACGATCCTGATATGGATTTACACATAAATATGGTTTGTTCAAAATGTGGACAAATTTATGATTATAAGACTGATAAAGTAAAGAATCTATGGAAAGCAATTCTAACTGAGTTGAAGGTTAAACCTATAGGGCAACGTATTGACATTTACTACGATTGTGATGATTGTAAAAACATTAATACTAATTAAATTCTTATACCTAAATGAGATTTTATTAGTATTTTAATGTAAAACGATTCAAGACAATTTAATCCAAAATAATAAAAAAGAAATGAATAAATTTGTAAAAGCATTGTATTTTATACCAGGGATAATATGTTTAATTATAGGTATTATTGGAATAATTTTACCTATTTTACCTACTACACCTTTTCTTTTACTTGCGTTGGCTTGTTTTTTAAGAAGTTCTGAGAGATTTAACCACTGGTTCTTAAACAGTAAAATTCTTGGTTTATATATTAGAAGCTATAAAGAAGGTAAGTCGGCAGATATCCAATAAATCTGAATGAATAATAACAAAGAAACCTATTTTACTTGATTCCCTACACTTTTATTTTTAAAAATTCCTAATACTTTAAGCTAAAAGCAGTTGTCTTATATACTAATAGTTCTTAAAAGATCAATAAAATTAAAATGGAATTAAAATGAGCCAGAGATCATATAAATTTATTAAATTAGAGAAGAAAGGAAAGATATGTATTCTTGAATTAAATCGACCTGAAAAGAAAAATGCTATGAATATGGAGATGCGTACCGAGATTATAACGGCATTAAATGATTTGAAGTTAGATAAGCGAATTAAGTGTGTGATTTTTTATGGTGGTAGAGAATTTTTTTCAGCAGGTTTTGATAGAGATGAAGTATTGGCAGTAGTTCAGAGTAAAGAAAATATTGATCAATTTGTAGAAAATAATCATAACTTTCACCAGACAATTTTAGATTATCCTAAATTATTAATTGCAGCTATTAATGGTTTTGCTTTAGCAGGAGCTTTTGATTTGGCTATTATTTGTCATCTACGCATTGCCTCAAAGAATGCTATATTTGGACATCCAGAAATCAGGTTCGGTGCTTGTCCGCTATTTTTTCCTTACATGGCAATCGTTGGACGTGGAAAAGCTTTAGAAATAGCTCTGAATACTGGAACAAGAGATACATTTCTTTCGGGTACTGAAGCCTATCAGTTGAATTTGGTGAATAAATTAGTAGAACCCGGAGAGGTACTTAATGAAGCAATTAAAATGGCTAAACAAATATATCAATCCCCAGAATTGGCTATAACCCAATTAATCAAGGTTAGTAATACTTTTTTCAATCAGGTGAACATATTTGATGCTGAAATTGACACTATATTAGAGACTGTCGAAACTTCAAAAGCATAACTTTTATTCTTTTTTTTTCAAATAATTAGATATTACTAATTAACGGTATCAAAATAAATTAAAAAAAAAGATAAGTTTCGATAACAATTGTAAAAAGTTATTTTTACTAAAAATTATTTACTACTTATATATTTTTATTCTTTTGTAAGACTTATAATCCTGCTTTTGCTTAAATGCGATAACCTCGGCTGTATTCGGATTTAGGGGCTTTTTCGGTAACTACAACCTCACTAGCTTGTGGACCTTTTTGCCCTTCAACAATTTCAAATTCAACTTTATCATTTTCATTAAGGGTTTTGTATTCCTCATCACGCCCTTTTAAAGCGCTATAATGTACAAATACATCGGTTCCATCATCAGAATTTATAAATCCATAGCCTTTACGGCTATTAAACCATTTTACTGTTCCTTTTACCAATTTTAAAACCAAATTTCCAATTTTTAAATAAATCTTTCATTGAGAAAGATACAATATTCATAGGTATTTAAAGGTAATAAATTTTGGCTTTTTCCGTTTTTCCAAAATAAGGTTATATGAAAAAAGACAATTAGAAGGAGTTCTATTTTTAAAATAATAAGGAAAAAAATGATAAGTTTTGATAATAATCGTAAAAAAAATTTACTACTTATTATTTGCTACTTATACTAATTTGTTACTTGTTGTTTACAATCCTCCACAGATTTAATAGTACCTATTTTGTGATTTAGGTGCTTTTTCAGTAACAACAACGTTACTCGCCTGTGGACCTTTTTGACCTTCGACAATTTCAAATTCAACTTTGTCGTTTTCATTTAAAGATTTGAATTCATCCCCCTGCGCTTTTATTGCTGAGAAATGTACAAATACATCGGTTCCATCATCAGAGGTTATGAATCCATAGCCTTTACGGCTATTAAACCATTTTACTGTTCCTTTTACCAATTTTAAGACCAAATTTCTACCTAATTCATTAATTTATTTAAGTTCTGATAGAACTAATTTTAAAAAGGATCTAAAGCAATTAAATTTTTACTTTTATGGGCATTATTTCAGTAGTTTCTTCTACTTTTTACCCATTTTTCCTCTTATGTAATAAAATTTTAAATTTCTTATCATAATTTCTATATTATATGGATGAAATTGATCTCAAGATTATTCTACTTTTATTTAACAATTCAAGATTAACATATAGAGAGATTTCAGACTATTTAGGATTATCAGTTAATGCAGTATATAAACGAGTACAGATACTCATAGATTTGAGAGTCATAGAAAAATTTACCGCAAGATTGAAACCTTATGCAATTAATGCCATTTATACATTTGTTTTTGGACAATATAATGTTCAGGATATAGATAAAGCAATATCGGAATTAGGACAACATGAGAACACATGGCAGATTATATTATCAAGTAGAAATTACATGTATATAGGTGCTGTATTAGAGACAATTCATCAATTAGACGAGTATTCCTCATTTGTTTCTCAAACGGTTGAAATGCAATCTCCAAAAATTGCACTGCTCTCTGGTGTACAATATACCGCCCCAATCCCCTATATAATTCCAAAGTCTAGATCAATGAACTATGATAAACTAGATTTAGAGATTATTCGATCACTCAATAAAGATTCACGAAAACCTATATCGGAAATAGCAGATGATGTTAGTAGCACTTCAAGTACAATTCGTCGTCGCTTAAATAGAATGATTGAAGAAGGAGTAATTGAATTATCTATAGATTTCAATCCTGAAGCTTCGAATGATATTTTTGCCTTATTTCAGATAACGGTAAACCCTGTGGTTGATAAAAATGAATTTGCCCAATATTTGAATGAAAATTTTCATCCAAATCTCTTTTATTGTTGGACATTTAGTAATCTACCAAACCTAATTTTATGTTGGGTATGGGCTAATACTATGAAAGAACTGACCGAATTGGTTGAGAATATAAAAAAAGAAAATATTGACTCAATCATAGTTGATATAATGTATAAAGTATCTTATTTTGATACTTGGAAAGAAAAATTGATATATAAATAAAAAAAATTTTAAATTTTAAGAAAAGGGTGGTTCACATTGCACATATTAGAATATATTTTGCTCATTTAATTTCTCTGCGATATTTAATCCAATTTTTTCCATTTTGTTTAAACTGTTTTCTTGTAGAGGACCTTCTTTATCGATAACTATACCTGATATTGTTGAGTGAATAATTTTAATTTTCATTTTTCTTAAATATCTTATAATCCTCTTGGCAGCTGATCCTGCTAATCGAAAATCTGCTTTAGTTTCAAAAGCAAATCCTTGTTTATTTTCCAATTTAAGATGCTTAACTTTGGATAAAAATGATTTCATTGCTTTTGATGCTCCATGAAAATGAGTAGGTCCTCCAATTCCAATTAAATTATAATTTTTAAGTTCTATTGTATTGAAATCTTGAATTGAGTTGCTATCTACATAGATACCTCCAGCTTCTAATCCTCGACTCAAGGACATTGCTACTTTCTTTGTATTTCCATATACAGAATCATACAAAATCAGAGCTTTTTTCATACTTTTCCCTCACTTTTTAACATCTGAACCATTTCATAATTTTTCCGGTAAAAAAGTTTTGTAAAAAAGCCATGTTCGCGTTTACAAAAAGGTAAACTGTTTGAAGCTGAATGATATTTATTACATTCTTCACAATTTCCGTGATTTGAACATCCTATCTTAGGACAGGGGCAATTAAAACTAATCAATATCACCTCATTTATATTTAAATTAGTTAAACAATGCCACTAGATATAAGTCTAAGTTCAGGTTAGAGCGAATAAACAAACTTATTTCAATATCAATTTTAAATGAATTTTCAACTAATTGGTTGAAAAACTAACTATTAAACCCATCTTTTTTTAACTCTTTAATTTAAAATCATATACATTCTATTGGTGAGTATCATTACTTTATTCAATTCTCAGTATACATGGAAATATATGAGAATAATTGAGTTTAATTAATTAACTCAAAATTACATTGGGTGGAAAAAAGTTGGAAAAAAATAAAAGATCATTAAAATATATATTGAAAATAATAATAAAATCGACATTTTTACTAGTCTATATAATATTTTTAGGTGGATTGATAATAGGCGGTATATTTTCAGGAATTATGACCTTAATCCCTGATGAGGCAAGCAAACCATGTTATTTAGGATATTATGCACATTGTTCGTTTACACCTTTTAGTACATTAATTTTATTCACAATGACAGTAATAGGAGCAATACTTCTAATTAAACTAATAAAACACCTTAAAAGAAAACACAAACAGGCGATTGAAAGCAAACCAATACTAAAAGCTTTAATAAAAAGATAAAAACTAAATAACTTATTTTTTTTCCTTTTCGAAAAGAATCATTCATCCTCTACTATTATTTTTAGACCTAGCATTTTTGCTCCAAAAATAAAATCTTGTTTCCAATCTCCTATAAATGTAACTCTATGCCATCCAAAAGTTTCCCAATCATAATTATTCATAATTTTTTTTACATTACTTTCTACAAGCATTTTTGAGACACATCCTTTTTTATCTTTAATATTATTTATTATCTTTCCTGTCCTTATGGAAATTTTCTTTTCTAAAATACTAATTTTAATAGTTGTAACAGATTCTCCAATAGGAAACTTAACACAAGGACATGCTCCTAAATAGTATGACTCGCCATGATAAACTATCTCATAATCAACGGACGATTCTTCAATACCATATAACTTAGTTGGAGAATAGCAATGCATATACGTTATTTGATTTTTAAATGTATCAAGAGTATGATTTGAAACGAAGCCAGGCCGACCTGTCAGATATAAACCAAAAAGGTAACTAACTGTAGAATCCATATCAGATTCACATATCCCATAAATTCCATCATTTATTAATTCCATAAAGGCTAAACATGGAAAAGCTGGCAATTTACCAGTTAATAGAAATGTACCACAATCAGGTGTAATTACATCAATATTTTTTTCCATTAATAACTTCTTTAAAGCAAGATATAACTTTGCAGAATTTATTATCGCTTTTTCTGAAGTCTCTACTTCAAGAGCATTATTTATCCATTTTTCAGCAATTATTTTAGCATCTTCATCATTCACATCATCGTAATATTTGAGAATTTCATCAGGGGCGCCTCTAACCATTTCAATCCCAAAAATTTCTTTCAAATTTTGTTTATATAAATTCTCATCTTTTCTCCATTGATGTGCTTGATCCAAGCCAACTATATCTGTATAAAATTCAAATTGTTTATCTTTACTCATCTTTTCCACTTGATTAATGAACTCTGAATAATCTTTCGCTAATCTTTTTCTCTCTGGTTTGATTAATTCTAATACTCCCTCCCAATTCATTTTTATAGAATCACTAGCATAAGCTAAAATCTTTTTACCGCTTATTCGTAATAAATTAAACATATTTTCAAGAGGTTTATCAAAATCTTCTAAATTTCGTGAAGATAGGAAATAAATCTGATAATCTTTATCTTTAACTGTAGCATAAATTTTTGTAAACGTATGATCTCCCATATAGATAAGATTAGCTAGGATTACCGGTTTCTTACTTTCAATTATTTCTATTCCTGCTTGTATAATGCCAGGATCTCCATAATGACCTATTGTAAATATGATTATTCCATCACTAGTTAAAATATCTCCTTTAATATTTCTGATTAATTCTTGATTATAGTAAGTTATTAAATCACTCCAAATGAACTCTATATTAGAAAACTTTTTTAAAAGGTGGTTTTGAATTATATTCATACATAAATCATTATCATAACCAATGTAAGGCCAACCACCCTCCCATTGAGGCTTTCCAATGAAAACAACTTGAATTTTAACTCTTTTTAGTTCCATCATAAACATCTAACTCATATTTAAATTTTAATAGAGAATTAAACCTTTTAACCAAAGTTATTTAATATTTTATTTAATTTAAATTGGGATTAATAACAATTCTTTAATTTTGATTATTAAATTCTTCAACAGCTTCAAACATAGCAATAATATTTTCTGGGGGAACATCAGGTAAGATATTATGAATGGTATTCCAAACATATCCCCCACCAGGCGTAAATATTTCCAGCAATTCTAAAACATGATTTTTAACTTCCTCTGGGGACTTTCGGTTAATTACATTACGAGTATCTGCTCCTCCTCCCCAAAATGTGATATCATCTCCAAAATTATTTTTTAAGAATTTTGGATCCATATCACGTGCGTTAATCTGTACAGGGTTCAGAATATCTACTCCCGCTTCAATTAAATCTGGAATTATTGGGACTATTGAGCCGCATGAATGAAATAAAATTTTCATTGAACTGTGTCTTTTTATAAAATTGCAGATTTCAGTAAGTCTAGGATTGAAAATTTTGCGATAAATTTTTGGGCTAAAAAAGGGGCCATTATTTTCTCCAAGATCATCACCTATTCGGATAATGTCAATAACATCGCCTATATAGCCACATATAACTTTTAAAGAGTTAAAGTGAAAATCTATCAGATAATCACAGAATTTTTCTACTTCAGCAGGATTACGTACTATGTCAATTAAAAATTTGTCCATTCTTCGAAAAGAATTTCCAACTTCGAAAAAAGCACTGCCATAATTAATCACAATAGCTTTTTTAGAGCGTTCTTTAAGATTAATAGCATTTTCTCTTAATGTTTTCCAAAATCTTTTTTGTCCAATATTACTAAATGGAGGGATAGAAACCACAAGATTTTTACTATATGTTTTGTGAAAATCTTTATAATCTTCCGGATATCCACCTAAACTGGGATAATGTGTTTGATCAAATACTAGAGCATCCCTCGTCATTCTAGAAATAACTATTCCATCACGATTAAGTACATCATATGAATCGTCAGGATTGTGCCTTGGTTGAAACCATTTAGGCCACTGCATATCTATATTGTTAACATGGATGTCATACCAATCATCATCATTAGTATTAAAGGTTCTTCCAATATCTAAAGCGTCCACTTTAAATAGATCAATAATCTCATATTCGGGTTGAGCTAATTGTTGGATTACATCATAAACTCTAACATGTCCCGATTTAAATCCCAAATGTTGTTTTAAATGATGGTAAGCTATAGCTGAGATTCCTGTACAATTAGTTGCTCCAAGATCAACAGGGACCCTATCAGGTTCTTTATGATTTATGCTTGTTAAAATTCTCTGTCGTGAATCCATAATAATCAATAATTTATAGAATTTAATTTCAATTATATAAAGATCTTAATTTTAAATATTCCAATAATTATAATTATATTTAACTCAATTTTTCAATAGAGAATATTTTTTAGTGAAAAGAAAATGATTTTAGAAAAACTAAAAGAATTTCCTAAGAATTTATACATTTTAATTATTACAATTGTAGGCTTTTTGATTTTTATTCTGACTAGTGCACTAGTTTTTATGCCTTTAAATATGATGGTACCGCCTCCCTATGGAGTTTTAGATTTCGAATTCGCATGGGTACCAGAACAAGTTCTCATAATTTTTGCCTCATGGGGACCTTCTGGAATGGCAACAGAAACCCTAGTAATCTATTGGGACTTTTTATACATCGTAGGTTATGGATCTTTTATTTTTGGAGCTATTTTGCTTGTTACCAGAAGATTGGAGGGAAGATTTCAAAAAATCGGTCTGTGGATGACCTTAACTCCCATCCTTGCGGGAATTTTTGATATTATAGAAAATATTAATTTACTTGTCATGCTGGATAAGGCACCTATCTTCTCATCATTTGTACCATTCATAGCTTCTTTGGTAGCTTCAATTAAATTTAGTGTATTATTTATTGGTATAGCTTTCTTCTTTGTAGCATTAATAATTGTAATTATAAGATTAATTAGAAAAAGAGGGTATTGAATCTTTTTTTATCTTAACCTACTATTTTTTATATTTGTATTTTCATATTTTGATATAAGAATAGTTAATAATCCTAATTATTTTTTTTTTAAAAAAAACGAGATTATGATTAAAAGTAAAGAGACCTTATTAGATTTAGTATCTAATATATCTAATCTAATATTGAGGCTTGCAAAACAATTTGAGCAAGAAGATCGTAATCATTTTCGTTTTCATGGAATAGAAGGGATTACACCACCCCAATTATTTGTACTAAGAAGTCTCTGGGCGGAAGATGGAATCCCCATAAATCACTTAGCAAATATGGCTAGAGTTTCTCTTCCCACAATGTCTGGTATAATTGATACTATGGAAAAGAATGATTTTGTAACTCGAGTACCAAATCCTGATGATAAACGAGGTAAATTGATTAAACTAACAAAAAAAGGAGAAAATGTGGGAAAATACAAACCTCCAATTGATTCAAGTAAAATTGATTATTTTAAAAACTTTAAACCAGCAGAACTTGAAAATCTAAATCAATTACTGGAAAAACTCTCAAAATCTCTATAATTTTAAACTGTATGATTTTCTTTCTTAAGATTTTTTAACAATCATTATTATATGCTATATTAAAAAAAACATTTAAATAGTTAGGAAACCTAACTATCTTTAGATAATATATTAAAAATTTGAATATAGATGGAAAAGAAGAATAATAAATCTAGATTAACTAAAGAAGAATTAAAAGAATTCTATGAAAAAACAAAAAATGTTGATAAAAAACTAGATCATGGGCGAGCTTATAGAACCCTTATTAATCCAATTAGAAGAAATATCCTAAATTTTATTGGTTGTAATATTAAAACTATGGAAGAGATAAAAAATGAATTTGAATTTGATGAAACTCAAATAATTTACCATCTAAACATGCTCAAGCAAACATTTTATATTTTGGATTCTGAGGAAGGATGGAAACTAACTCCAAGGGGAATTGGATTTTTAGAAAACGCGAGATTGGATAATTAATTAATGAAGAGGGTATTCTCCATATTTTTTTGATGCCTCAATCATCCACTTTAAGCGATCGACTGATATACCAGGATGGAAATTTGCAGGAGATAATAAATATCCTCCTCCAGGTCCAAGAGCTCTTATAGCATCTCTTACGGCAATTTCTACCTCTTGCTTATTTGCATCAACTAAAATGTGTCTTGTATCAATATTTCCTGATAGGCATAATTTATCACCAACTTTTTTTTTAACTAAATAAGGATCTACAAGAGGAGGTTCTAAACATTGAAGTCCATCAAATCCAGATTCAACGATGAAATCCAAAAGAGTAGTAATATTCCCATCTGTATGTAATATAAATTTTCCACCCCAATCATGGATCTGGTCTGCTACTTCTCGATAACATGGTAATAAATACTTATAGAAATACTTTGGATTAATCATCGGACCTCCGCTATGTGCGATATCACCCCCTTCAAGAAATATTTTAGCTCCGCAATCATAATATGCTTTAAAAATCGTTAAAACGAAATCCGTAGTAAATCTGAATCGTTCTTCAATTAATTTCGGGTCATTTTTTAAGGCACGAGCAAAATAACTCATTCCCATGCCCTGCCAAACAGGGGGAAAAATAGAAGTAAGAGCATCTTGGGCAAAAATATAGATGTCATCTTTAATGTCCCGACACTTACGTGAAACTCCTTTATAAAATTTTTTCGCTCTTTTATACTCTTCTTTTAGATCGGGTTTAGGATATGCTTCCCAATCGTTTCGATTTTTAATATACCCTCCATAATAATCTGGGTATGGATTTCCATCTATATTCTTTATTCTATGTCTCTTCCCGAAAATGTCAGTCATTTCAGTTTTGCTTTCGATGATAAAAGGTATATAATGGATACCGACTCCATCAAATCCCAATTCATAAGCAGCTCTGACACATTTCGCGAAAATAGATATTTCAATATCATCGAGGATAGAATTTATTCTATCCAGCCATTCGTCTGAATATTTTTTTTCCATTTCATCAAAAATATCAAATGCGTTTCTTTCTGGTTTGCCAAGAACTTGATCAGCCACATTACCATCGAATTGTATTGTATGAATTGGAATTCTATCTGGTTTTTCTAGATTTAAAGCTGCCCAAAAGCGTTCAAAATTATTCATAAAATAGAAACCAAAATCTCAAAATAATTGATTTATATTTATTAAAACAGTGAAATAAATTTTAAGAAAAGTAACTTTATTGAGTAATTGCAGTGCAGATTAAAAGTACTCTAAAAACACTTAGAAATTTCTTGGGTTTACAAAAACAAAATGGAGTAAAAGTAAAAGTTTATACTAGAAAGGAAGATCAATTGAATTACTTTAGAGAAATTAATATTGGGGTAAAACTTGAAGAATTCAAAGAAATAATCCTCCAAGAAGAAACCAAATTAGAATTGGGAGGCGTAGATCAAAAATCTTTTTCTCTTGTTTATCCAATTGAGGAGTTTGATTTAATAGACGATGGAAAAATTAGCTTATTTGGTCCCGAGATAAAAGAAATATCGAACAAAACTATAGATTTTGGTGTATTTTTATTAATTGGCATTGATAATCTTTCAGAAAATTCTTTTGATGAGTTTAAGAACCTTAATTTTATTTCAAATGGAATTGAAGGCTTTATGATTCGCACTATACCAAGAAGATTTTGGTGTAGATTAAGTAAATCTATTATTAACAAATTTTCTTTTGAATTTCTAGGGAATGCTATTATGTTCTTATATCAACAAAAGTTCAAGGAAATTAAATCTATGGAAATAATATTCATAAATTCAAATCCAAAATTAATAGAGTCCTTTACTGATATGACCTCGTCGATTAGATTGGATATAGAACAAAAATGGAGAAAAAAAGTCAAAGAATGGAAGAGGAGAGTTGACTGTGATTTTGCTTGGGATTGTAATGAATGTCCTTATTATGATATATGCGAAGATGTCAAAGAAGTTTTAGAAAAAAGAGAGGTGTTAAATTAATTATTAATTTTAAAAAACCGATTAGAATTGCGATTGTTGGTAAAGGTGGGGTTGGAAAGACTGTAATTACTGTTTTATTTACAAAAATTCTCATCGAATATTATAATTACAAACTTCTATTGATTGATGCTGATCCTACTCATCCACATTTATGTAATATGGTTAAAGTCAAACCCAATAAATCCCTTGAGGAATTAAGAATCGAAGCTGTAAAGAAGGCACATAACGGAGGAGAATCTGCTCAAAAACTTGCTGAGAGAATTGATTTTGATGTGTATGAAGGGATGGTTGAAAGTAAAAACTTCTGTTTATTTTCAATTGGTCAACCAGAAGGTCCCGGATGCTTTTGTCCATCTAACATTCTTCTGAGAAAAGTAATCGAGTCAATTTCCAAAGATTTTGATATTATCCTAATAGATAGTGAAGCTGGACTCGAGCAAATTAATCGGATGGTGTTAAAATCTATTGACATCCTTTTGATAATAACAGATTTATCTTTACGAAGTCTTGAGACTGCAAATTCAATAAGAAATCAAGCAAAAAAGTATACAAATTATAAAAATCTAGGTGTTCTAATCAATAAGGCTAAAGGAAATATTGATATCATAACTAAAAAGCTTAATGAATTAGAGCTACCTTTAATTGGCTCAATACCAGAAGATAATGTTATAATAGAGTTTGATTTAAAGGGAAAACCTCTTATTGATATCCCTGAGGATTCTGTAAGTTATATGAGTTTAAAAAATGCAATAGAACCGCTTTTCTCTTCTTTTAGCTAATTTTTTTCATAATTTCATTTGCCCATGAAATTGCTTTCTTCTTCGCTACTTCAGGATTATTATTTAGTGGTTCACGAAATCCAATCTTTCCTATAATCTCTGTGTCTTTTAATGCATTACTGAATCGTTCTAATCCCTTTCCAGGGCCTCCAGCGCTACAAGTCCAAATAGCTACTTTTTTATCAGAAAGATCATACATAGATAAAAATGAGCGCATTGGTGGTGAATAAGTCCAAGCCCATACCGGAGTTCCTAAAAATATTAGATCATAATCGAGAGGATTTTTAGTAATTGCATTCAATTTAGGTTTCTTTTTCATTGTTGCTTGAAAACCACCCCACATATATTTCATTGAACTACTTGACTTAAGCTCCTTAACTGGCTTGAGCTCTAAAATGTCAGCTTTTGTTGTATCTCGAATAGTTTCAGCAATGAATTGGGTATTTCCCGTAAGAGAATAGTAAACAATTAAAATTTTGTCAATCATTTTTAATATCCCCTTTTTAAACTCAACAATGGCACTTAAGATAAATACTTAATTAATTTCTAAGAAAAAGTTTTTATATTAAAAAGCACGATTTCTATATAATGATCTCGAATAATACTGCACTACAATCACGCTTAAAAGCAAAAATCTCTTTAGTTGATTTACTTGCGGTGTTATTGTTATTATTATAAGCGAAACAAATCCGCCTATTCTTTTTCTTTTAAAATTTTCGTGGATTGTTTCGCGTGATATGGCTTTTAATTGAAAGAGATCATAGGTGGGATGTTTCTGATAATAATTGAAAATCAAAATAAGGAATGAAGATGTAAAAAATGTATAATGCACAGAAAATTGAAAAGAAATGGCAAGATAAATGGGAAGAATCTAAAATATTTGAAGCTAACCCTGATATATCAAAAAGCAAGATTTTTTTCACATCACCTTACCCTTATGCTTCTGGAACTCTACATATCGGTCATGGAAGAAGTTTCGTGAATGGTGATATATTTGCTCGGTATTATCGAGCTAAGGGATATAATGTTTTATATCCTATGGCATTTCATATAACAGGAACTCCCGTTTTAGCAGTTTCCTCATCAATCAAGAGAAATGATGCTAAAATTACCACCAGAATGAAAGAGTATGTCTCTTTACACACAAAAAGTAAAATAGAAGTGGAAAAAATTGTAGAAAGTTTTAAAGATCCTTGGAACATCGTAAGTTATTTTTCGAATACAATGAAAAAAGATTTTAAATCAATTGGAATGAGTATTGACTGGAGAAGAGAATTTACAACTGGAGATAAGTTGTATAATAAACTTATTGAATGGCAATACTATAAATTTCATGAAAAAGGTTATTTAGAAAAGGGAGATTACCCAATACTTTATTGTCCTCGATGTGAAAGTGCAGTTGGGGAAGATGATATTGCTAGCGGTGATGAGCTTAATCTAGAGATCAATGAATATGTTTATATAAAATTTCCTTTCAATGATTCATACCTAGTTCCAGCTACATTAAGACCAGAAACAATTTATGGGGTAACCAATATATGGCTTAACCCAAATGGAATCTATGTTTATGCCCGAGTGAATGGAGAAAAATGGATAATTTCAGAAGAAGCGGTCTCTCTTTTAAAAAATCAAAATAAATCTGTAATTATATTAGAAAAAGTTACGGGCAGTGATTTAATTGGTAGGAAAGTTAAATCAGTTTATGGTGATAGAGATATCCCAATTCTCCCAGCGGAATTCGTAGATACCTCTGTTGCTACTGGTGTAGTTTATTCCGTACCTGCTCATGCCCCTTATGATTATATAGCACTAGAAGATTTGAAAAATAACAAGTCAATGATGAAAAAATTCAACCTTAACGAGCAAGAGATTAATAATATAGAACCCATTCAAATTATTGACTTAGAAGAAGTCCAAGATATTCCTGCTAGATTCTATTGTAATAAATACAATGTATCATCCCAAAATGATTTTGAAAAATTAGATAAAGCCACAACAGATAATTATAAAACTGAGTTTTATAATGGCATCTTAAATGATAAATGTAATAATTATAATGGTCTTACTGTTAACAATGCTGTAATTCAAGTAATTGAAAATCTTATAAGTAATGATAAAGCAGATAAATTATTTATTCCAATAACAAGAGATCTTCGATGCAGGTGTGGAGAAAAAGTAATAATTACTATTTTGAAAGATCAATGGTTTCTCAATTTCAATGGTGGTAACTGGAAGCAAAATGCTTTTAAGTGCTTGAATGAAATGACTATTGTACCTAATAAGTATCGATTAAATTTTGAGAATGTCTTTAATTGGTTAGAGAAAAGACCATGCGCACGAAAACGAGGATTAGGTACGAAATTGCCATTTGATAAGGATTGGATAATTGAATCCCTGAGTGATTCTACAATCTATATGAGTTTCTATACCATATCTCACCATTTAAAACATAATAATATCAAACCAGAGCAGTTGGTACCTGAATTTTTTGATTTTACATATTTAAAGAAGGGAAATATTCAATATATTTCAAAATTAACAAAAATTAATGAGAAATTATTGCAAGAAATGCAAGATGAATTTCATTACTGGTATCCAGTAGATCATAGACATACTGCTATAATGCATATTTCCAATCACTTAAGTTTTTATATATTCCATCATGTTGCAATATTTCCTGAGCAGTATTGGCCCAAGATCATAACTTTAATCGAACCAGTAATTATTGAGGGTCAGAAAATGGGTAAATCAAAAGGAAATATTATCTCTTTAGCGGATATTCAAAATGAATACTCTGCAGATTTATTCAGATTTTACATATCACACAGTGCAGATTTAGGAATTAATATGGATTGGCGAGAAAAGGAAATACAAGCAGTTAAAAATCATATAAATAGATTTTACAGCTTCATGTTTGAAAATATTCAAGAGATCCAAGATTCAGATGTTAAAGATAAACTTATCAACTCAAAATATGCAGAAATAATATTGTCAAAAATTATAAAAAAT
>JBHLPZ010000034.1:0-20789 GCA_048885325.1 Candidatus Odinarchaeota archaeon | reverse complement strand
AAATTAAATCATTAATTAAATAAGATAAAAATTTATGAGATAATCTTGGTTATTTCATCGGTAATTTTTAAAGCTCCGAAAAAAGATTCCGAAAAAGATTTTGCACTAAATAAAATTGAGCATACTGGTTCTCCTTTAATAATATTCCTGATAGGTTCACTCTTATCTTGAATAAATTTGAGATTGTTTATTTTTTTCAATTTAACTACTGGAATTTCATTTGGCGCAAAAAAAATTAGTTTAGTAACATATTTTATGCAAACCGAATCATTAATTTTGTCTAATATTTCATTCCACTTCTCTTGATTAAAACTTAAAATATGTAAAGTTAATAAGTTTACATTCATAGAAACCTCTGAAGCCTGTATAGATCCAGGAATTCTTGGATTTATTTCCATTAAATAAGGAAAATGATTTTTCAAAACAAAATCGAATCCATTAATACCTTTTAGCTTCAATTTATTCGCCATAGATATTGAGATTTCAGAGATCAATTTATTATCATTTCTTAGTAAATTTCCTGGAACAATATTTCCACAATACATAAATTGTCCAAGCGGATTAACATTCTTTAAACCAATAATTTGACGGTTAATGGATATGACCTTGGTTTCAGTTCCATTAGAAATAGTCGTACAACTAACGGGTAATCCCTCAATATACTCTTGAATTAACCAGCTTGAATAATTATAACCTTTAATTTCCAATTTCTTAATTAAAAAAGTTAAATGCTCTCTATTTTTGATTTTGTATACATTTATTCCTCCAGAACTCTTCTTCTTTTTCAATACTAAAGGGTAAGATAAAACTTTCTCTGATTCTTTTAATTTTTTTAATTCATAGGTGATTGGAACTTTGAATCCTATTTTTTGTAGAATATGATAAATCTTGGTAATATTTCTCGCACTTTTTATGACATTAATATTATTATTAAGACTTTTAGCCACATGTTTTCTCCTTTTTATTTCATCAAGAATATATTTACGTTCTTCTAAATGATCATCCATTCCACTAGCAATAATTAAATTTTCTATATCAGGATATTTATCTAGTAAATCGGTTGTATAATGAGCTAAAAATTGTTGATAATTATTTCTAATTGAGTTATATCTCGCACTTAATTCTTTTCTTATAATGATATAATCTTTAACATAGGGATATAAGTCTAAATCTCCAAAAAAGTCAACAACATATACATCATATCCCGCTTTATTCAAGGAATAGGCAAGAGGACGTGTATTAAAACCGATAACTAAAACAGATTTTTTTTTGACGTCCATTAAGTTATAAATAATTTTTGAGTTTAAAGAAATTTTTTCAAATTTATAGAATTCTTTTCAATTCTAAAATCAAATTTTCTGGATTGTAACGGTCGAATTGAAATATCTGAGCTTTACCAAATTTTTTAAAATTTTTCTTTATTTTCTCTGCTGCATATGTATTAACACCCAAAGCCTGGGTTGCATAACTTTTCTTAGGTTCTAAAACAACTACATGAACCCCTTTTTTTGCGAGCGTTTTGGTTAATTCTTTTAGTTCTTTAATGATCAATGTATAATCAGTCTGTACTTGCGCGATTAAATCGGGATATTTTACAGAAATATTTGATCCACAATCTGAACATATGAAAATGACGGGAATAACATTTCTATTTTTTAACTTTTCAGCATTAATTAATTTAACACATTTTTTTAATGCGGCTGCCATAGGAGTATACGACTTTCCTTCAATATTTTTTAGTTTATTAAGAGCATCTTTAAAATAAACTGTTGGCTTTTGAAGAACTATCGCTTCCTTACCCCTAAATACAATAAGACTGATTTTATCTCTTTTTCTATATCCTTCCTTATGTAAGGATAAAATTACATCTGTCATTTGTTTTATAACATAATACATCGAAGCAGAACTATCAAGTACAAAAAAAAGTAAAAGTGGTGCACGATATTCAAAAATTTTATCCATTAAATCATATTTATTAAATTTTATAGGAAATTCTATATCTGTTTGATTGTATATTGTGTTTTTCAAATAATTTCTAATAGTGGCATCTAAAGCTAAACTTTTTGGTTTATCTATGGGAGATCGATAAGATATGTACTTTCCTTTCTGAGAAGATGCTATTTTTATTCGTCTTCCTATACCTCGACCCCCATAATTTGAAACCTTTCGTTCTTTACGAATATTGTCAAGGATAGAACTCATTTTTTGTTCCATTTTATAAATTAATGGCAAATCCTTAGTTTGATTTTCAAAAAATTTAAGATCCATTTCTTCAAGAGGTATATCTTTTACTTTCCAACCTCCAGCAGGAGAAGGACTCCTCTTTCTGTTATCAGGATATTTAGGTGGAGGCAATTTTTGTTCTTTAGTCTCTGGCATTTTAACTTTTCTCGGATCTACTGATTGCCGTTTGAATTCCTTATGTAAAGTGTCATCTTGTTTTAAAGGTCCTTCCGAGTCAGGATTAGGCTTATAAGCTTTCGGATCTTCATATGCTTTTTGTATCTTACCATAAACTTCTGCAATTTTCGCTTGAATTTCCCTAGGAGTCATCTCATAGTGAAGCGACTGAATTCTATGTTCGAAAACTAAATCCAAAGCTATATTTAAATCTTCCTCAGTAATTTGTGTTCTATCATTAAAAGCAGCATGAGCTCTAGCACAACGTATAAAAGTTATATCTGCTCTTTGAGAAAAGATTTCTAATTCATTGACAATCATAGATACAAATTCAAAAATAGAAGAAGGTACCTTTACTTCTTTTAGTATCTCACGCGCTTTTTTAATCTTATCTCGTAGTTCTTCCTCTTCTTTTACATATTTCTTAATAAATGTTTTTGGATCATCATCAAATTCGATAACTCTCCTTGTTATTTCTGCTCTTAATTTTGGATCTCTTGGTGCTTTTATTTTAACTTCTAAACCAAGGCGATCAGCTATTTGGGGTCTTAATTCACCCTCTTCAGGATTCATTGAACCCACTAGAACGAATCGGGATGGATGCATAACAGAAATTCCTTCCCTTTCAATAATGTTTACACCAGAAGCAGCTGCATCTAACAAAGTATCAACTATGTGATCCTGTAAAAGATTAATCTCATCAATATAAAGAATCCCGCGATTTGCTTTTGCTAATAACCCTGGATGAAGACTTTTAATGCCTTCAGTGAGGACTTTATCGATAGAGAGACTACCACAGACCATATCTTCTGTTATTCCTAATGGGAGGTTAACAAGTCTCATTTCACGAGTATCTACTTTTATTTCTCGTTTTTCCTTCTTTATACGGCATTCTTCACATAAATCTTCATCATCTAAATAAGGATCACATGAAAATGGACAATCCTTTACAACTTTAATCTCAGGCATAACTTCAACCAGACTTCTCACAGCTGTTGATTTCCCTGTACCTTGTTGTCCTGATAGTAATATTCCACCAATCTGTGGGTCAATAACGTTTAAAATAAGGCCCATTTTCATTTTATCTTGTCCTAAAATAGCAACAAAAGGAAAGGATGAAATTTTCATATTCTTACTCCAGATAAATCTTCTAACAACAAAAATTATTTAGTTAGACATTCTTTTAATTAAAAATAATATTAAGCAAAATAAAGATTTTCCTTTTAAACCTTAGATTAAAAATAGGTTTTAAAAAATAAAAATAGAAAAGAATTGAATCAATTATTTAAAATTTTTTAGATAATAACATTAGTTTTTCATTAAGTTTTGAAACACACTCATCCCATTCTGCTAAAATTTTTTTAATTTGTGGAATAATTACATCTCGTTCTTTAAATTCTAAATAATCCATAAATTGTTTAATTTTCTCTATTTTTATGAAGGTTTCAGCTACATATTTCCGTATTTCACGAGTTTGATTATCTAAAACTTCATGAATTCTATGGGATTCTCCTTTACGCATCAAGGTGGCTAAATATTCTTCAGTCCCTAGCAGTAATGAGTCTAATTGAATAATTTGGTTTTTAATAAATTTATCATAGGTTTCTAAAATATTATTACTAGGGAAGAAGTTAGTAATATCAATAACAAATTTCTGTGCTTGTATTACTAATTGCTCCATGCTTTCAAATCCCTCTATTCTATATTCAACCTCATGAAACTTACTTCTCTCGTTATTTCCATCATCTAATCTAAAAATTTTAAAACCTGGATCGTTTTGCAATTGTTTTACTGGATCCCCTTTTCTTTCTGGATACTCAATCTGTCTAATTAGACGTTCTGGATTAAATACTAATGTAATAGCAAGGGGATTTAAGCTTTGATATGCTACTGTAGTTTTTCTATCACCAAATCCCGAAAGCATAACCCTAAAGCCTGGATGACTATGCCACCAACCTATTACATAATCACCTTTATTAAAAGCTTCTTCTTCAATGATTACTGTTGAGGCATAATCTTCTTCCGACCAGACATATTTATCAACAATAGCCTTGGGATCATAAACTTCATGCATAATTGGATATGCTTTTGAAATTAATACATCATCATTTTGATTTTTTCCAATGAAAATCCCATTTGCTTCTATCCACTTCTCTTTAGGTATTTTTTGATTGGCAAATCTTACGCTCGCAGCAATAATCGTTAAGTATGCCTGTTTAGGAATAATCACAGTCATTTTTTTTCCTATAAAATAATCATTATCTTGAATATCTTATACTATTGCGTTTATTTATGTATTTTTTTTTCAAATTATACTCAGTTTTGAATTTACTAATGAGCAATAAGATTACAAAAAAACATTATAAACTCAAGAGTTATTTTTGACTATGGCACTCATAGGAAACTTAAGATATTAAAGAAACAATAAGAAATTATTAAATTATAATTTAGTTAGCTATTTTTCTTATAAATGATAAAATTATTTATATGCATAATATACCATTATATTATTACTAAATACAAATTAATACTGATTCCAATATAATTAAAATCATTTGAAAGAAAGGATTAAAATGGCTGAAAAAGGTTTTGAACCACTAACAAGTCAACTGGGTATACCTGGTACTTCTTATAGGATTCAACTAGGATTAATTAATGAAAAATGGGCATCAAGACTATTAAAGGGACAAAATGTTATAGATTCATACATTTATAAGGATGAAGATATAGCAGAAGGGGGCTTTCCTAACCAAAATCTCATCGTAGGTTGGGTTTTACGTACTGTAGCAATTCCAAACATAAACCCACATCAAGTAATGAAAACCACTCAGGCTTTAGTGAAACAAGCTATTGAAAAGAAAGAACAAAAGAAGATTATGGCGCCTCTGGAGGAAACTAAAAAGATAGAATTAGAAAAAGTACCTGATAATGAAATAAAAAGGCCTCAATCTGTAGGATGGGTAAAACATGAAGAAATGAAGTCTTTACAGGAATTAGAAGAAGAAAAACGTCAAGCCTTCAAAGAAAGAATGATATATAAGAAACAAGAAGAGGCAGCAAAAAGATCGGGTACAATCACGACATCTAGAGAACTACCTTCAATACCTAAAGGTGAACAAACACAATCAACATTCTGTCCTCATTGCGGAAAAGATTTAGATTGGAAGTATTGTCCTTTTTGTGGGGGAAAACTTCCACATTAGTATCAATGTTGAATAATTCTCTAAATTTATTTTTAGTAACACCATTAATTAAATAATTCAATTTTTAAATTAGATAAATTATAAATATTACAAAAGTTAACTATATCTAAACTTAATAGAGTGAGTGATAAAGCAATGGGCAAGGATACAGATACTAGTGTCGTTACCATTAAACCAATAGCCTATTATAAGATGTTAATTCACGTTCTAAGATTTGGATCAAAGGTACAGTCTGCTAACGAATACAAAGAGGTTATGGGGATGCTAATTGGTCATCTAGAGGGACAGGGTGATATTAAAGATGTAATTATAGAGGACGTTGTACCTATAACACATGGAGGATCAATTGAAGTAAAATTTTCTGCAGAACAGCTTGGTGCTTTTGGAGAAATTGACAGGCAAATCTGGGAGCAACACGGTGAAGAGGATTGGTTTAGTGTTGGTTGGTATCATAGCCACCCAAATCTGGGAATTTTTTTCTCTAGTACTGATATATTTAATCAATTATTTTGGCAGGATAAAAATCCTAGTGGTCTAGGAATAGTATTTGATCATGCTTATTTGGAAAAACCTAATGATTTAGGTTTTAGAGTTTATAGGTTAGAGGATCCTTCAAAAGGACTAAATTCGAAGTATTATGAAGTTAAAGCTACAGTTGAACCACCAGATAATTTTGAATTTTATGAGAATATAATTGATTTAATCAATAAAATATACTCAAAAGATCTCCCAATTCTAGAATTAAATGAAACCACTGACTTATTTGGTGAAATATTTTTTCCTGAACAGAAACAACTAGAAGGCAAAAAACCCCAATTATCAGTACAAGAATTATTAAATAATTTAAAGAGAGGATTTTCAACTTTTATAGATCTATCTATTGAACCTCTTATTAACATACTTAATCTTTGGAGCCAAGATATTGTTAAAAAGATGTTCTATAATAATACACAAATGAGAAATGACTTAATTGAAATTAAAGAAAATCTAACTATGGGCATAAACAACCTCCAGAAGTCATTTAATTTCTCATTACAAGACGATTTAAAGAAATTAGATTTCTATATAGATGATAAGCTTAATAAGCTTGATGAAGGGCTGAATAATTTGGAAAAAGCAATTCACCAATTTAGAGAGAATCTTATACAACAAATAAATCAATTAATTGAGAATTCATATCAACAAAATGTTAAACAGATAATTGATAACTTTGATAAGAATCTTGGAGACTTAAATGGCATAAATGGAATGAATGAGATGGTCTTAGGAACTTTAGAGCCAAATTATGTTGAATTAGAAAAGTTATTTAATATTATTGATCCTACGAAAAGTAGAATAAAAGGGGCGGTAGAGGATAATCAAGAGATAATTCTAAATAATTTCAAGAAAAAATTAACCAATATTCAAGATATTTTTTCCAATTTAGATGAAGATTTAAGAAAACTCCTCTCAGATTTAAAAGCAGCTATTCTAGTTCTCGAGGGTTCTAAAAGTCCTGTTTTAAACAAAATTGAAAAGTTAGAGAATGAGAAAAAAAATCTTCATACTACTATAAGAGAATTAAAAAACGAAATTAAAGAATTGAAGAAGTGATTGTGAAATATTATGTTAAACAACCCTAATGATAATAATAAAGAAGAAAAAATCGAGACTTCGAAAGATTGGAAAGTATATATAAGAAATGATGCTTTCAGAAAAATGCTAAGTCACATAGTAAGGTTTGCTAATAAATCAATGGAAGATATTCAAGAAGTAATGGGCGTTTGTATAGGAGAAGCAAATTCAGAAGAAAAAACTTTAAATTTAATTAATATCATTCCCGTATGTCATGGAGATATCGTAGAACTTGGATTTTCTCAAGAACTTCATGAAAAAATTATGAAAATTGAAGAAAAAATCACTACCACAAACTTAAAAATGATTGGTTGGTATCATTCGAGACTCGAAGGAGGTCTTTTCTTTTCTCACGCAGATAGGAATAATCAATTATATTTTCAAAATGAGACACACCCATATGGATTTGGAATTATATTCGATAATAAACTCCTTAATTCTGATAATAATTTTGGATTTGAGATTTTTAGATTTAAAACCTTTTCAGAAGGAATAAATAGTGAATATGTGAAAGTTCCTTTTGAACTGGAAGTACCTAATACTTTGGAATTCTTTAAATGGATAAAAGCTCTTGTAGAAGATCTTCAGAGAAAAAATCCTATAGTGATCAATGAATTTGATGAAATTATAAAACCGATGCCCGGAGAACTTCAAGAAATTCCGAAAAGAGAAGATGTCATAATTGAAAGCGTTGATGATGATTTTAATGCTCAAATACAACCAATATTCACGGGTTTTAGAGAGGGAACTTCACAATTTGTAGAAATTTTTATTGATGCCTATAAAAACCAATTAAGTAATTGGATGATTGATGTTAGAAATGGCTCATTAAAAGGTATTGAACAGATTAGAAGTATTGTGAATCAGATGAAAGATTCTTTCAAAAAAGGTTTAGAAAATATCCAAAATTACTTTGATAAAAGTTTTTCTGAAATTTCAGATGTATTTATCAAAGATATTTCAGAATATATAGATAAAAGAGTTGACACCCAAAAAGAGTTTATAACTAAAGTTCCAGATTCATTCAAAGAAATTTCTAATGAAACACAGTCAATAATTGAAAATAATTTAAAAGAATTTACTGATAAATTAAAAGAAAAAATGTCATATGAAGAGGTAAAATTATATAATATTAATCAAATAAATACAAAAATTAAACCTTTACTTAATAAATCCTCAGATTTATTAACTGAAACCTATAATAATACTAATGCTATTTCTGACGATCTTATAAATGAAATAAAAAGATTGAGTTCCAAATTTAGTCTAAATTTGAATGAAGAAATTGAAAACCTTAATTTTGATTCTGATCCTATTAAAGAAAAATATAAAGAAATTGAAGAATTAATTGAACGGCTTCAAAAAGTCATCTCAGATTTTAGACAATTAAAATAAGTAGAAGACATTTAATAAAACTTCTTTAATTTATATTAGAAAAATTCTAATGTAGATACTGAAGATATTTTTAACTTATATTTAGGGATATTAGTGTTGAGTCTCTTTAATTGGTTTCTTCTTGCTATATTACTTAATATCCTACCAATTCTATCTACTCTAATATCAATTCCATAATTTTCTTTCAAAACAGAATTAATTTTATAAGAAGAGAGTATTACTACTTCTGAAATATTTTTTTCACATAGTTTTTCAATTGCTTGTTTCACTAATTTTAGGATTGCTTCTTTATTAGGTTGATTCTCCATGTTCATATTAATATTATATTTGAAGGTTTTTAAAATTTTCATCTATAAAAGTTGGTTTCCTATATTAAAAGACCTTTTATGAGTAAAATGAACTTCAAAGTATACTAATTTATAAAAGAAAAAAATCATTTATATTAACTTAAATTAACGATTAGTATTCTAAGTATTCTCTTTGCTATGAAATCTAAAAAGTTTTTATCCAAAGTAAAAACACTTTTAAAGTCAATTTATCAGAAAGTAATTCTCAAAGAGATTTATTTAGAAGGAAAAGAGCCTCCAAAATCATATGCATTTAGTAAGAAGTTTATAGGGATCTATGCTATTTTTTTTTCAATTTCTTTAATACTTTTAATAATAATGAATATATCAGATATTACTTTTTCATCGCTTTTTGAGCAACTTTTTATTGTTGGAAATGTTATTGTCGCTTTGTTCATTTTTCTTTCTCTCTTATATAGTAATGATAAGCTCAGAATTTTTATATTCGAAAAATATACTGGTATAAAACAGCTAATAATCTATTTGGGAGCAGGGATTGGATTTTATTTCCTCTTTAGAATGCTTTTTTTAGTTAAATTGAATCTAATGACTTATCTATCTTCTTTATCAACAGTTTGGTTAATTTTATTAAGCACAAGGTTTTATATGTATTCTAGAAAGTTTGCAACAAAGTTAGAAGCGAGATTTATAGCGAAATATTCGTTAACTAGACGCTTCTTAGCACGCATCACTCCCATTTTTATTTTAGCTTTATTAGTTGTACTAGCCTTATTTTATCGTGTTTTACTAGTGTTTATTTCTTTGGATATTTTTGGATCTCATGATCCTCAGGGAGCAGTTGCCGTGTATCAAATAGAAATGCGAATAATAATGCCATTGATTTATTTCAGTCTTATTATGACACTTCTTTTCATTATTTTTGAGTTTATTTTTACACGCAGAAAGGCAGAAACTAAAAGAGCTGGTTTATATGATAATTACACATTTTCATTAATAGTATTTTTTATCTTTTTCTTTCAGGTCTTTCAGATTACTATCTTTTTATTATTAAGACCAGAAACAATTAGCGCTTTAAAAGCTACAGTAGGTGCTACTAGTACGCCAGTATCTTTTATTTTTATTTTTGAGTTTTCGATTTCCATGCTCTTTCTGTATAGGGTTATAATAAAGTTAGGTAGGTCCCTAGGCTGGCAGATATTTTTATTTAAAAGAGATGGATTAATTCTACTTATTTTGGGATGTGTTATTGCTCAAACATTAACCCGCTTTGGTTTAGAAGCTCAAATTTCAAACCAAGAAGTAAGTATTATTGGAAATTTCTTGATGTATGATAAATATATTATCTCTATTATAATGATCATCTTTCTTGGAGTAACTTTATTGGTTTATTATCTAAAACCTCAATCAACCTCAATGTTCATTAGACTCCAAAAAGAAACAGTTGATGAAGAACAAGAAAAATTAGAAATCATATATAAACTATTAAAGAGTGAATATATAAGAAGAGGTGAATCTTATCCTATTGAAATTTTAGATCGCGAATTGATAAAAGCAACAAAACTTCCTAAAAATGCATTATATTCTCTTATCAATGAGTTAATTGACAGTGATATGGATATAATTATAAGGAATATAAAAGATGATTATGGAATTACCCAAAAATTTATTGATTTTGTATCGATTACAGAAAAATTTGATAAAAAAGAAGTTGCACAGAAAAAAGCAAAATCTTATTTATCTCAGAGATTATACGAGACGATGACTAAAAAATCTCCCGATTTATTTAATTTAAATCGTGACTTAAAATCAGATAAAGCTTCTGATCTATTTATGTCTTCACTTACCAACACTTATAGCAAAAGGTTAAAAGATCAAAAACTTAGAAAGAAAAAACAGGAAGAAGCAGTTATATCTTTTACTGAAACAGAAATTCAAGAACCTTTAAAAAATTTAATCATTGAAATACTAAAAAAAGAATATATTTATAGGATTGAAAATAATGAAAAGTATCCTGATTTTTATTTTCCTATTTCTGAAATAGCATCAATTGTTCAAATGGAAACAAAGATTACTCCAGGAGAACTTTACCCGATTTTAGAAAACTTAAATACAGAGGATATTGAGTTAAGACTCTTAAAGAATGACAATGAGCCGGAAGATAAATTAATCAAATTTTTTCCGATTGCAGACGATGCACTTAGTTATTCATTAGCCAATTTTAGACCTAATGAATTCAACAAGGTGAAAATAGAAATTATAAATCAGTTTATCAAATTTCTCAAAAGGAAGAGAACTAAAGCAGGTATTTCTAAATTGAAAAAAGGTATAGGAAATATTACAGAGGAACAAGGTGTATGGAGTAATATATTAAAAAATTTATATAATTATTATCCTCTTTATACTGAAATACAAGAAAAAATTCAAGCTGGAGAAGGAATATTAAAAGTTTTTAAAATCTTTCCTAAAAAAGAAATTGATATCTTTATCGAATCCTAATTTTAACTGATTTTTTTGAAAATTTATTTTAAGAAAAGATTCAAGAAAGATTCAATATTTAGACTTTTATCTAAATAACTGATTGAATTAAATTGGTTTTTAACAAAATTAAACAAAGTATTACAAGGACATTTTTGGGATTATCATCTTTCCAAATTTTAGTTATGTTTAGAAGAGGATTGTTTTATACCTATTTATCAATTTATATGAGAGATTTTTTACTTCTATCTGTTACTGAAACTACTCTCTATGCTACATTGCCGATGATAATGAGTGTTATATTTCAAAATTTTGTGTGGGGGCCTATATCAGATAAAATCCAACGGCGACGGCTACTCATAATCTTAGGCGAAATCATAGCGGGTGGTGGTACAATTTTGGTATGGGGTATTCATTCAATATTCGCAAATTTCTATATTGCGGGCTATGTTATTATTATTGGTTTATCATGCATCGAAATCTTCTGGAGCATGTCTAATATTGGATGGAGTGCACTTATTAGCGACGTTTATCCACCAGAAGATAGGAATAGGATAATGGGACAATTAACCGGTGTTGGTGGACTTGGTCGTATGATAGGAATATTAATAGGGGGCTATCTCTATGATAGTGGTTTAGGATTTCGTAATGGCCCATTATTTTTTATAGCTTCATTTGTCATGTTTATATCAACAATTCCAATGCTTTTTACTCCAGAAGGGGGAATATATCAAATTAAATTTAAAAATGATAAATTAAACGAGAATAAAGGAAAAAATAGTAATTATAAGATTGTTTTCATCATTTTTATAATTGCTTTAGTTTTTATAAATTTCGGAAGAAATAGTATTTCTGTCCCCTATTCACAGTATCTAGTTTTAGAAAGTGGTTTTAATGTTGATGATGTTATGTTAAGCTATATTGCAAATACGCGCTCATTAGCAGTGTTAATAATTGGTTTTACTAGTGGTTTTCTGAGTAAAAAATTTAATCATTCTATCATGCTTATTTTCGGTATAATATTCGCAATAGTTGCTTTAATCATTACTGCTTTAACTTCAAGTTTATGCCTGATATTCATAGGCAGCTTTTTAATTGGGACTGCGGACGTCATAATTCTAGCTAGTTCATATACCATAGCCTCAAAATTGATACCTGAAAGAGTACGAGCAAAAAAATTTGGAATATATAACACAACTTTTTTCCTTTCATGGGGTCTGGCATGCACTTTAATAACAGGGCCACTCATAGATTTTTTACTTTTTAAAGGATTAGAAGAAATTTTTGCATATCAAATGTCATTTCTCGTAGCTGCCCTAATAACGGGAATTGGACTAATTATTTTTGTATTATTGGAAATTTGGTTAAAAATTAAAAAAAAGTAAGAATTATATTTAAAAATTCACTCAACTAATTTCATGGGTTTTCCATGATGCTCAGGAATGGGTTGTGATCCACATGAGTCTCCCATCCAGCATACTAATTGATCTCCTTCTATATGCATAGGTTTACTACAATGCATTGGGATTTTTTGTTCAAATCCGCATTCTTCACATACTAATTTTCCCATAATTTTATTTTCCTCCTTCTTTAATTCTTTAATATCATTTTTACTTTCAATTTTATTATAATGTTCTTTTTTAGAAATGTATTTTTCTGGAGTTTTCCTAAATTCTGCAACACAAGATTGGCTACAAAAATAATATTTTTGACCTAAATAATCATACTCAATCCAATCTTCTGGTTTTCCAGTCATTCCGCAAACCGGATCAGTGACTAAGGTTGATGAATCTGGTTGTTTCTGCATAAGTTTTGGATTGATATTATCAAAATTAGCATATTTTTCTGGATTTAATGTAAATTCTTTTTCACATGCTGTACTACAGAAATAATAGTTTTTTCCTTTATATTTATATTCAATTGATTGACTAGGAATAATCTCCATCCCACATATAGGATCTATTACTCTTCTTTCAGTTAAGAATTTCATTTCTTGGATTTGTTGTTCAGTTTTCGGCTCATATCTTTTTAAAAACAAGGCATTTGTAACAACTGAAACAGAACTTGAAGCCATAAATATCGCTGCTAAATAGGGAGGAAGGAAATATCCTGTAAATGTATATAATAAACCAGCTGCTAGAGGGATTCCAATTATATTATATATAAATGCCCAAAATAGATTCGTTATCATTTTTCTATATGTTTTCTGCGATAAATTGATTGCTGCAACCACGTTTCTTAAATCACCTCTCATAAGTACGATATCTGCAGTTTCAATCGCTACATCAGTCCCTGATCCGATTGCTATTCCAACATCTGCTTGTGCTAATGCGGGAGCATCATTTATGCCATCTCCAACCATAGCAACATGTGCTTTTTCTTGAGATTCTTGAATCCTTTTTACTGTGAGTGCCTTTTCATTTGGCAATATTTCTGCTAATATATGTTTTTCATCGAAATTTAATTCTCTTCCTATACTCATTGCAGTTTGTCTATTATCACCAGTTAACATATAAATTTCTAGACCTTTTTCTCGTAGTTTTTCAAGAGCATAAGGAGTTTGATCTTTGATTTTATCGGCAATACCAATAATTCCTTTAATTTTATCATTTATACTAATTAATATAGTGGTATATCCTTTTTTCTGATATTCATTGTATTTAGAACTATATTCATTAAGTGAAATATAGTTTTCCAGAAATAATTTTTCATTACCTATTAAAACACGGTTATTATCTATTTTTGTTATTAATCCTTTTCCGGGAATTGCTTCAAAATCTTTAGGAGATACAAGAGATAGTCCTTTCTGGTTTGCTTCCTCAATTATAGCTTGTCCTAGTGGATGTTCAGATCCCATTTCTGCGCTACCTGCAAAAAAGAGAATTTCTTTAGGATTTAATCCGATACCTTTTAAATCTTTTTCTGAAAAAATAGCAGTGACTTTTGGTTTTCCTATTGTTAAAGTACCTGTTTTATCAAATATCACGGTATTAATATTATTTATAGCTTCCAAGGAGTCCCCTCCTTTCATTAAAATTCCATTTTCGGCACCTTTACCGGTCCCAACCATTATTGCTGTGGGAATTGCTAAACCCAGAGCACAAGGACAAGAAATTACCACGACAGAAGTAAAAACTAATAAAGCTACCTCAAATCCAACGTCTGCAATAAAGTACCAATATAAAAATGCTATAGTAGCAGATATAATAACAACAGGAACAAAATAACTACTAACCTTATCTGCCAAACGTTGCCTTGAACCTTTTCGGGCTTGAGCATCTTTAACAAAATCAATTATTTGAAAAAGAACCGTATCTTTTCCAATCTTTTCGGTTATTATTTTAATTAATCCTGTTTGATTTACGGTAGCTCCA
This sequence comes from Candidatus Odinarchaeota archaeon, assembly GCA_048885325.1. Lineage (GTDB taxonomy): Archaea > Asgardarchaeota > Lokiarchaeia > Sigyniarchaeales > SOKP01 > SOKP01. The sequence continues at coordinate 6,020 of JBHLPZ010000034.1, read as the reverse complement.
ATAACATTATCCCCCACTTCTTTTTTAACATACTTACTTTCACCTGTAATCATTGATTCATCGATTTTCGTTTTTCCTTCAATTACTTTACCATCTACCGGAACTTTTTCACCAGGTCTAACTAATAATTTATCATTAATTTCGATTTCTTCGATTGGGATTTCAATTTCTTTATCGTCTTTTAGTAAAGTTGCAGTCTTAGGTTGTAAACCGATCAATTTTTTTATTGCTTCAGAAGCTTGACCTTTTGTTTTATGTTCTAAATATTTACCTATTAAAATAAAAGCTAAAATCATACTCATTGCATCATAAAAGACTTCGCCAGAAATAAAAAAGGTTGTTAAAAATGAATAAACATACGCAGTTGTAGTTCCTAGGACAATTAAGACGTCCATATTTGTCGATTTATTTTTGAGAGATTTATATGCCCCACCCAAGAAAAAAGAGCCCGAGATCGCATAATTAGCAGTTGCTAAAATTGTGAGTATAAGATTACGTGTAAAAGAAAATGGTACTATGAAATTAATAGGAGATATTATACCTGCAAAAATAATCGAAATAATGAGGAGAATCAAACGATATCTCATTTCTTTTTTATGTTGTTCAATTTCTTTATCTACAGCTCCAGCAGCTTTTTCAATTTTATATCCAAATCCTTTAACTATTGAAAATATATCATTTTCACTTAGTTTTAATTCATTAAATTCAATGAAAAATTTTCCCGTTTCAAAATTACTCCTAATGCTATGGATACCATTAATTTTTAATATTTTATTTTCCAGATTATTAAAATCTTCTTTAGTAATAGCTTCAACTACTTTAAGATCCATTTTAGCAAGCGATGCTTTATATCCTAAATTACGTATGGCATTATTAAAAGTATCGTAATTAGTTTTATTTGGATCATATTCTACAGTTGCTTCTTCATTAGCAAAATTAACAACCGAACCATCAACGCCTTCAAGACTTTTTAGTTTTGTTTCTATTTTCAATGCACATGAAGCACAGGTCATTCCGCCAAGCTTTATTTTTACTTTTTCTCTGGATTCCAATTAAATTCACCTATTTCTCATACTTTTTATTACTAAAAATGATAATTATATCTTTTGTTTATATTTTGTAAATCTTTTCAAGGTAGTGTATTTTAATTGAAACATTATTATGGCTTTTAACTTTTAAAATAAAGAATCACATTTCTTCTCCACAACTGGTATGTAAAACCAATTTCCAAAATCCATATCCATCATGTGATGTCCATTATAGTTGTATTCATGAAAAATCATTTAACCACCTTGATTTAAAAAATATAATTATATAATATATACTGAAGAGTATATATTTAAAGATATCTATTATGAAATATATACAAGATTTTTATATCTTATTTAATCATTATTTACTTGTCCTAATTAGTGATTTCTATTATGAATAAGGAAGATGAAATTAAAGTTCAAAGTTTATCAAGATTTTTTATACTAATGTTGTTAAAATCAGAAGAATCTATTACAGGATATTCTATTTTAAAACGACTTGATAAAGATTTACATACAACTGCTAGTCCAACTTATGTCTATGATTTTTTAAAAAAATTAAAGGAAGAGGGATATATTGAAGATTTACCAACCCCAAAATCAAAAAGATCTAAAGGATATAAATTAACTCCTTCCGGGATTGCTTTTACTGATAGAATTTTTTCTAGATTTGATAACTTAATTGAAGTAGCAATCCAATCAAAATTAAAAGTATGTGCGAGTTGTGGAGTTAAACTTTATGAAAATTTTCATGTAGAGACGATTCATGGAAAAGAAATGAGTTTTTGTTGTATTCATTGCGCAAAAGCGTACTTAGGTTCTCTCCATAAAAACTGATTTCATAATACGATATTTATTTTTTTTTTTGAAAAATACATGAAAGGAGGTTGTTTATTTCTTTTTTTGTTTCTTATATTTATCAATCGCATCATGTAAAGCATCAGCAGCTAAATTACTACAATGCATCTTTATAGGGGGGAGTCCATCTAATGAATCTGCAACATCATTTCTTGTGATCTTAATTGCATCATCTAAGGTTTTACCTTTTGCTAACTCAGTTATCATCGAGGAAGTTGCTATTGCTGCCGCACATCCAAAGGTTTGAAAAGATATATCATCTAAGATTTCTTCTCCATTTTCTTCTTTAACTTTAATGTAGATGTACATCAAATCCCCACAAACTGGATTACCATACTCCCCTACGGCATCAGCATCTTTCATTTCTCCCATATTTCGGGGGTTTCTGAAATGATCCATTACTTTTTCTGAGTAAATACTGAATCAACTTAAAAATTATTATTCGATATCTAATTAAGAATTATTAATCTAACTTTTTAATAGTTATTCTTAGATGTAAAAAGTCTAATTTAATATTGTAAGTCTTCTCTTTTTTGGCAAAGATACTTTTTCAACGCCTAGTTCTTTAACGTAATCCACTATATCAATTAATTTTTTAGCAGATTGATGAAAAAAACAGACCTGCTTTGGCTCAAGAGTCTTTATCATTTCAGTTAATTGATTTTTGTCAGCATGTAGTTTTATTTTTAATGAGGGTACAAATGTATTGATTAAGAATGCTCGAAATGGCACCTTCCATGTCTCTGAGAATATAATTTCATCACTCCCCTCAATTAAGTCTTCACCAGGTTTTTCATTGATAGATCCTGCAAGAAATACTAAATTATGCGGGTTACGTCCAATTACATTTATAATATTTCTAATGATTCCATATGAAAGATCTGGAGGATGTGAGATAATGATATTATTCTTCTTTCTTAAAAACTCCAAATCCTCAAGATCAAACCATCTAAATTTAATGCTATTAAATGGGTTTGCTTTTTCACGAATTAAATTTGATATTGGTCCATATATATACTCATATCTATGGTTAATTACCTGAATATTTTTCCGTACCATCATATCTACATAAATATTGGGGCGTTTCTTGAAACCTTTCCTTAATTGTAATTTCCTAAAATATCTCCAAAAGATCAGCATAAAAGTAATAGCTAAACTTGATGGATCAGCTCCAATTAGGACATTATCTTCATACTCTGCTTTTTGCTCTAAAAATAGGATGAGACTATGAAATTGGTCAGATAAATTACCATAGTCTTCATTAGCACTAGTTCCATCTATTAGGAGATAATCAATAGGACGTGAGATTTGTCCCAAAAATCTTCTTGTCCCTGCGAATGGGGTTATATCATGGTAGGTATAATCTCCAGTATATAAAAATCTATAATCTTTTACTTTTGCTAAAAGCATTAAGGCACCAGGCATATGACCTGCGTGATAAAAAGAAAGGTAGCATCCTTTTTGCTTAAACTTTATTTTTGTCCCATTTTCAACGTTTATCACATTTCTTACTACATTTCGGTATTCTACTTCTTCAATCTCTTCATGGGATTCTTGTTTGAGAAAATTCGAATCTCTAAGAAGATATAAATCTAAAGTAATTCTCGAACATAAAATTGGAATTTCAGGATACATTCTAATTAATTCCTTTAAACCAGAAACATGATCATAGTGACTATGAGAAAGGAAGATTGCATCGATTTTAGGTTCATTAATAACTGTATTTTTTTCTATTTCAAGCTTTTTTAGTTCAATGGAATTTTTTAAACTTTCCTTATTTGATATATTATCTGTTATATCATTTTCAGACTTTCTTCTTACTTCTTCACTTATTATTTCAGGTAGATTTTGTAAATAATATTCGATATGTCTTAAATCTCCTTCAATTTCTTCTTCTTCATTTGGCTCTGTTAATCCACAATCCAACAGAATATTTAAGTTTCCTAAACCTAGGATATGGCAATTATGATTTGGTTTTAGTACTATGGGATAAATTGTTATTCGAGCATTAATTGAATTAGCTGAGCTATTTATAAGAGACATTTCATTAAAATAGGTTTCATCATACTTTTTCTCTATTTTATCAATAGCTTTTGAGATTTCACTATCACCGACCGGAATTCCTGTTATGTAAAAATACCAACCATAATTTCTCACGATTTCCTCAAGATTTTCATACATGATATCTGCGATCAATGATTTAATGACAATAACTCTTTCTTCTTGATAATAAATTATCTTTTTAATAGATTTCTTCTCTTTAACAGGGATTTTGTCATTCCTAAGAAAAAAGTTATCTAAAACATCGTTAATTGGGCATTGATCTATCTTACCAGATTCTATAAGCTTTTTGTAGTGAAAATATTCTTTTGTATTATAGAGAGAACGCATATTTCGCTTTTCTTTAATGATAATAGAGTGGTCATTATATTGGTAAGTTTCCGTTCTTAATGTTAGTTCTTCTTTTCTTACTTCTTTTTTTTTTTCCTCTGGTCTCTTTTCTGATTTTGCTATATAAAAAAACCAGCCATATTTTTGCACTAATTTATCTCTATTATAGATAATATCTTTCCCTGATTTAGTAACAAGAATAATAATCCGATCTTCTTGACAATAAATAACTTTAGAAATAGAATTTTTAGTTTTCTTGGAAATTAAACTATTTCTTAAAAGGAGATGCTCTATAACTTCTTTTATTGGTTTTTGAGGAATTTTCTGTTGGTTCATTAATTTTAGTTTACCTTTATATGATTTTATTTTAAAAGAAGTATCTAATTCTTCTTTTTTTTGTAAGATAATTGATTTATTAAAAAATTTTAATTCCTCAGCAATCATTAATTAATTCAAATCATCTTATCAAAAAATTCTTACGAATTTTCATTTCCTATTAAAATTAATTGTTCTATGTTAATTAATAGATTTGATTAGAGTTTTTCTAAATTTTTAATAGTTACGCTAAAGTTTCGCTTTTTAAAAATAAATTTGATATTTTAACATAATATCAGGAGACTTATTTAAGAAACTTAAAGTAGGTCTTAGATTCTCTTCTATAGGGAGCCCTTTTAATTCTTTTCCTAAATCCTGTTACAAAAACTATTCCAAAGATAATGATTATTATTCCGAGAATTTGAATAATTTCAATTTTTTCGTTGACTGCAAATAGACTTATTAAAACTGCTGTGGAAATATCAGCAGAGATATCACAAGGAACAACGATATTGGCAGCCGCTTTTGCAAATCCATACATAGTAAATAAAAGTGCCAGTAGAGCCATAATGAAAGTAATACATGTGAAAACTATAGATACGATTGGATCTGGAATCGCACTTATCCGTTTGGTAACTGTTTGGAAAGCATTAAAAGTACCTGCACTAATGCCAAAGATTAAACCTGCCCCTATGTATCCATTTAATCTTGAAATAAGAACGAAAATCATCTCTACTATTATAATTGGGATTGCGATAGTAATTAATAATGAAAGATTGAAATCCTTTAAATAAATTTTACCAGAATTTGGATTAAAAAAAGTCACAAATATGGTTCCTAAAATAATTAAAAGGCTTCCAATAATTTGTATATTATAAACTTCCTCATGTAAGACAAAATATGAAAATGGGAGCATAAATAATAATCCAATGCCTCCCAGAGGTGCAATTATATTAATTGGTGCAAAAATTAGAGAAACCCATTCTAAAAAAAAATAAATTGTTGTTAAAAGTGTTCCAAAAATCCAAATTCTATATGTTTTTTTTTTTATTAATTTATATATTCTCAGCCCATCGATTGCATACTTTTGGATTCCTTTTCCTAAATATAATATAAGGTATGCACTAATACCAATGAATAAACCTAAAAAAAACAAAATATAAGACTCTAAAATAATAATTTGTTTATAATAATATAAAGTATTTATTAGATATTTTTATCTTGTTTTTAATTTATTTTTTTGCACAATTCTATTTTCTCAGGTTTTAGATTTTTCAAATCTATAACATAAATTATTTCTTTGAATAACTTATTAATAGAAGTTAAAAAAATTATAAAATTTGTAACTATTTTTTTTCTATTTAAACCTTGCGTCTTCTGAATAGATTCCAATATGTCCTTTGTTTTTGAGGAAAATTTCCACCC
>JBHLPZ010000033.1:0-20791 GCA_048885325.1 Candidatus Odinarchaeota archaeon | reverse complement strand
AACCTATCAAGAGGATTCCATTTATTAAGGAGGATATAAGTATATGCCAATAGAAAGAAAAATTAAAGTAATTGTTTGTAAACCCGGATTGGATGGACATGATAGAGGGGCAAAAGTTCTTGCTCGCGCTTTAAGGGACGCAGGAATGGAAGTAATATACACCGGCATTCATAATACTCCAGATGATATTGTAAATACAGTTATTCAAGAAGATCCTGATGTAGTAATGTTAAGCATGCTATCCGGTGCTCATAATGCATTATGTCCAGTTATTATGGAAAAATTAAAAGAAAATGGAATAGATGATGTTTTAGTAGCTGTTGGGGGCATTATTCCAGATGAAGATAAACCTTTTCTTGAAAAACATGGTTTAAAAGGATTCTATGGTCCTGGAACTGAGTTAAAAACTATAGTAGAATTCGTAAGAAATAACCTTAAGAGATAATTAGTTAATGGACTATTCAGATTTAATTAATAGGCTGTTAAAGAAAGAACCCAGAGCAGCAGCTCGTTTGATTACAATTGTGGAAAATGATATTATTGCTGCGGAAGAAATAATAAATTCTATATATAAATATACTGGAAATTCTTACATTCTTGGAGTAACTGGAGCTCCTGGTAGCGGAAAATCTACTTTTATTTCTACATTGACTAAAATATTAATTGAACAGAGTAAAAAGATAGGTATTATTTGCGTTGATCCAACTTCACCTCTTACTGGAGGTGCGCTTTTAGGAGACCGTATTAGAATGAAAGAGCATTTTACTTTAGATAATATATTTATAAGAAGTATGGCAAACAGAGGACAATTAGGAGGATTAGCCAGAGCTACTGAAGATGTAATTAAAATTTTAGATGTCTACGGCTGTGATATTATTATTGTAGAAACTGTGGGCGTAGGTCAGTCTGAAGTTGATATTTTTAAGTCTGCTCAAACAGTCGCCGTTTTACTTCAACCCGAAGTGGGGGATGATATCCAAGCAATAAAAGCGGGGATTATGGAAATTACTGATATTTTTGTGGTAAATAAAATGGATCTTTCGGGAGCAGATCGAAAAGTAGCTGAAATTTCTCAGATGATAGAATTGGAATCGAGTTTTAAATATGATTCAGATAATTTCTCCAAAGAATTTACTAAAATCCGAAAATGGACTCCTGAGATAGTAAAAGTAAATTCAAAATCAGGAGAAAATTTTGATAAATTTCTAAAAATCGTTGATCATCATAAGAATTTCCTTAAGGAAACAGGAATTAGTGAAAGCTATGAAAAAAATAGAATTAAAAACGAAACTTTACAGATTCTGAAACATAAACTTACCAAGAAAGTAGAAAAGTTAATTTCGTCTAATTCTGAAATAGAAAAATATATTAATTTAGTTATGGATAAAAGCTTAGATCCTTATTCAATGGCTAATTTAATAATAAAATTACTTGGAATTGAATAAAAAAGTAAGATAATATATTATTTTTGCATTTCATTAAATGTATTGTAAGCAGAATTTTATTCCAGGTAAAATATGATAACCAATTCCTAATATGTGCGGTGTAAGTGCTGCTTTTGGATCAGAATAGATTTCATAATCGTGTTCAATTCCTAATTCTGCTAACTTTTCATGAAGAGTTATGGCCTCCCTTGTCAGTCTAAACTCATCCATACTTTCACAATTTAATTGTAAGTGAACCTTCCTTAAAGAATCGGGGAATTTTTCAATTAAATTAATGAGATCGTGTTTTGCCCAATTTTCAAATGCTGCTTTATTATAATCAATGATATTTCCATGTTCATCTCGTTTAATAGTAGGTATTAATCTATTATCACCTGAAAAAATAAGGTCATATGTATCAATAATATCATTCCAAGCAGCATCCCCCATTTGCGCCGACAATTTTTCCCCAAAAAGCTCTGTATAAATTGGAACTCTTAATTGCCAGTCCAAACCTTCCATATTCCTTGCATTCCCAGGACTTAAGGCGCAAACAGAATTAAATTTTTCAGGATGATGAAGAGCCACATAAAATGCTCCATACCCCCCCATTGAACACCCTATCAATGCTCTATGATTTTTATCTGAAATAGTTCTATAGTTAGAATCAATATAGGTTATGACATCATTAACAATGTAATCCATATAATTACCTGTGTAGGAGGAATTTACGTAAAAACTTCCCTTGGTCATCACATTACCTCTTAAATCTTTTCGTTTAAATATATTAGAAACATGTAGACTTCCATCAGGTTGAACAAAAATAAAGGGTTTAAGTTCTCCACTTTGGATTAGTTCATCCAGAATTTCAAAGTTCAATAATCGATCAATATCTAATTTTTCAAGAATTTTTTGTGGAGCTATCTGAAAATCAAACATTTTATCTTTGGAATCTTTTGATGTGGTTGTCCAGCTCCAATTATTTCCAGAATATCCATGTAGAAGATAAATTACTGGATACCTTTTATCATCATCTTCATAATAACCAGGAGGTAGATAGATGTTAATATCTCGATCCGAAGGACTATCTAACGGATTATTTTCTAAACTCTGAGCATGAAAATTATCGATTCTATATCTTTCATTACTCTTTGACAAATTAATTTACCTATTATAAAAATTAAATTAAATTAATAAAGCCTTTAATCTTTAAAAAGTATTTAGGATAAGGAACTATGCTCTTATTTACTTTTTTTAGGATCAATCCATTCAGCATAAATCTCTTCAATAGTTAAAGATTTACTTTGATGGCATTTTTCGCATTCTTCATCAGTTAATTTCTTAAAAGTGTAGTCACCCACCTTGAAAGGTCGTTCATACTTTACTTTGCATTCCTTACATTTAATAACTGATGTCTTTTTTTGGATAAATCGATCTTTTCTGTCAATTTCTCCAAGATCTGGAATTTCCGGGAATTGTGGTTCCTCTGCCATTTAAAACACCTTATATTTATTTCTAGTTATTATAATTATTCAGTACTATTAACTTTTTAGATTCTAAACTAAATGTGTTGAAACTTATTTATGTTTGATAAAAGTACCATTTTGGTACTCTCGAAAAGCAATTCTAAGTTCTTCATCAGTATTCATTACTATGGGTCCACGCCAAGCGACTGGTTCTTTTATTGGTTTTCCAGAAATCAAGAGAAAACGAACATTCTTATTTGTTGTTCTTATTGATACTTGATCACCGTCTCTATAAATTACCAAGTTTTCAGGTCCAACAAGATATTCATCATTTTCATCGAAGAAAGCTTCACCCTCTATTACATAGGCTAAGACATTATTTCCTTCCTTAATTGAATGCTTAAATTCTGAATTGGAATCCATAGCAACATCTAAATATTCCGGTTCAGTAATTATATCTTCAACTGGTCCTTTGGTTCCATTAAATTCCCCTGCAACTATTTTAACTTTCACTTTATCATTAATAGTAACTTCAGGTATATCTTCTTTTTTAACCTCACGGTATCGTGGTTCTATCATTTTATGTGAGGCAGGTAAGTTTGCCCATAATTGAAATCCTGCTAACTTTGGATCGCTCTCATCTTTTTGAGGCATTTCTTGATGAATTATCCCTGATCCTGCGGTCATCCATTGAACATCTCCCGCTTCAATGATTCCACCATTGCCTAAGCTATCACCATGTTCGACTTTTCCGTGAAGCATATAAGTAATTGTTTCTATACCGCGATGTGGATGCCAAGGAAATCCCGCAATATAATCATTGGGATCATCTGAATGAAAGTCATCTAAGAGCAAAAAAGGATCTAATGATGTATCAGCATAACCAAAAGCCCTTTTTAATCTAACTCCCGCTCCTTCCATCGTAGGTCTACTTTTTAACGTTAATTTAACTTTCCTAATCCTATTCATAAATTTGTCACTTTTTTAATTATAATTGGTTAATATTGCTTTAAACAACTAAATTCGCGTAAAAAAAAGTTTGGATTATAAAGTATAAACTTATTGAAACCAATGCTTACTCTTGTTAAAATAATGATAATTTATCTCTTATAAAATACTAGCTGCAATTATCAGAAACATTATTCTTTTTTTCCTTCGATTCTTCTATTGATTCAGAGAGTTTTTTAGAATCTTTTTCATTTTTTATTCTTTCTGTTTCAACTTCTTCTATTTCTTCTTCTTTAATCTCTTCTTTTTTTTCTTCCTTTTCTGGTTCTGGTTCAGGTTCAGGTTCAGGAGGTTTAGGTTCGCGTGATATAATTACTTTTGCATATCGAATTACTTCTTTATTTAATTTCCATCCATCTTGGATAACATCTATGATAATATTATTAGGAACATCATCTTTTTCAATAAAACTTAAAGCTTCATGATAATTGTAATCAAAAGGATCGTTTATATTCACTTTAATTGGTTCCGCTTTATGAGATTTTAAAATATTCATAAACTGGTCATAAAAACCTTTTAGTAAATCATTCTCAGGATTTTCATTTTCAAGGGCTTTTTTAAAGGAATCATATAATGGTAAGAAAGTTTTTAATGTTGAAGCAGTATACTGAAGGCTTAAATTTTGGCGATTTTTTTCCCATCTTTTTTGGGCATTTTCAAATTCTGCTTGAAGGCGCGTGTATTTATTTTTCCAATCATTTGCTTGATTTTGAAATTGGGATAATTTTTCTCCAGTCTCTTTAATGTTTTTTTCTAAATCATGAATTTTACCAAGTAATTCATCTTTAGAGAAATATTCTAATTTTTGGGGCTCTTCACCTTCAATCTGTTTAATTTCAGTTTGTTCTTCCTCTATTGATTCTTCTTCTACTTCATCTGTAGATGCCTGAGAATCATTAGGTTTAATTCCATTGTTTACTTTAGATTTATTTTCTTTCTCTTCTTGATCTTTCTTTTTCCGAGTCATATTCGCATCCCTTTATAATTTATAAGCTTTTGTTTGAATCCATTAAAAATCATGATCAAATTTTAAGAATTATGATTTATAGATCATTATAAAAAAAATTAAAATTTTACCATTAATTATTATTTTAATAGGAAATAATGTAGAATAAAAATATTATATTATAATTGAATTATATTGATTAAGAATCTGAGTAAAGTGAAGTTTTATCATGAGTGAAGAAAAAACAGAAAAACCAAAAAGGAAGGAGCGCGTCATTGGTATAGACCTCGGGACTAGTAATAGCGCATGTGCTGTATTAGGTGGTACTGGAAAACCTGAGATCATTCCTGCTGCCGAAGGTCGTACATTAGGAGGTAAAGCTTTTCCATCATATGTAGCTTTTGATGAGAATGGTCGTAAAATAGTTGGGGAACCTGCTCGTCGTCAAGCAGTTTCAAATCCCGATGGTACTGTAACAGCGATTAAACGTAAGATGGGTCTATCATATAAAGCCAAAATTAAAGTAGGAAAAAATTGGAAAGAGTTTTCCCCTGAAGAAATTAGTGCAATGATACTCACAAAAATAAAAAATGATGCATCAGCGTATCTTGGTGAGGAAGTAAAAAAAGCGGTTATTACTGTACCAGCGTACTTTAATGACGCTCAAAGAACAGCTACAAAAAACGCTGGTGAGATTGCGGGATTAGAAGTTGTACGAATGATTAATGAACCTACAGCAGCGTGCCTTGCTTATGGTCTTGACAAAGATACGAAGAACAAGCTTTATAAAATATGCGTTTTAGATTTAGGCGGAGGTACTTTTGACATTACTCTGATGGAATACGGTGAAGGGGTTGTAGAAGTCCTTTCTACAGCTGGAGACACTCAACTTGGTGGAACTGATATGGATAACGCCATAATTGATTGGGTTGTTGAGGAGTTTAAAAAGAAAGAAGGAATTGTTCTAACAGGAGACAATAAAGCCATGATTAGAATTAAAGATGCAGCTGAAAAAGCAAAAATAGAATTATCTACAACATTATCCACCCAAATAAATTTACCTTATATTACACAAAAAGGAGGAAATCCTGTTCATTTAGAAATGGAACTTACCAGAGCTAAATTAGAACAATTAATTGAACCAACCTTGAGAAGGCTAGATCCTATTATGCAAAGAGCAGTATCGGATGCTAAAATTTCTCCAAATAATGTTGATAAAGTGATATTAGTTGGCGGTCCAACAAGAATGCCTTCTGTTCAAGAAAGATTTAAAAAATTCTTTAAAAAAGAACCAGAACATTCAGTTGATCCTATGGAGTGTGTAGCAATTGGAGCAGCAATCCAAGGAGGGATCATTGCGGGAGATGTGGAAGATTTACTATTATTGGATGTTACTCCTTTATCATTAGGTGTGGAAACTTTAGGTGGTGTTTTTACTAAATTAATAGAAAGAAATACAACTATACCTACCGAGAAACAGCAAATCTTCAGTACAGCAGCAGATAATCAACCAGCAGTTACTATCAATGTCTTGCAAGGAGAACGAGCAATGGCTAAAGATAATATATCATTAGGAATGTTTCATCTAACTGGTATACCTCCTGCCCCTCGTGGTATGCCTCAAATAGAAGTAAAATTCTCTATTGATGCTGATGGCATAGTCCATGTTACTGCTAAAGATTTGGGGACTGGAAAAGAAACAGGTATTACGGTTACAGGCGCGAAAGGTTTAAGTGAAAAGGAAATCCAACAAAAAGTTCGGGACGCTGAAAAATTTGAAGAACAAGATAAAAAAGTGCGAGAATTGATTGAAGCTAAAAATAATGCTGATTCGATGATATATCAAACAAAGAAATTAATGGAAGACAATAAAGATAAAATACAAGAAAATGAGAAGAATGAGATAGAAGCAGCAATTAAATCTTTAGAAGAAGATGTTAAAACGGATGATGTAAATAGGATTAAAATGGGTATTGAAAACTTACAAAAATCTATGTATGGATTTTCTCAGAGAATTTATGCTTCGCAAGCTCAAGACCAAGTGTATCAACAAGCTGCTGAACAAGCTCAACGAGCTGCTAGTGGTATGGGTGGCGTTCCACCAGGTGGTATGGGAGGCGCACCCCCAGGAGAGGCAAGTGGTACTGGAGAAGGTGGTGCGACATATAAAAAGGAAGAAGAAGATAAAAAGAAGAAAGTAGTAGATGTCGATTGGGACGAGGATTAAATTTCGCGTTTTTTCTATAAAGAAAATGAATTTTTTCTTTTATTCTATCTTTTTTAATATTTTTTGATCGTATAAGAGCGCTTATTCTAAAAAAGAATAAAAAAAGTTTAGATTTAGAGATTTACAAACCTTTCAATTTTATAGCGAGGAAAAATAGAATCCAAGAAAAAAAGAATAGAATGATAGCAATCAGTAGCCATGACTGGAAATTCGCTAAACCAAAAAGATGAATGCTAGGTAATATAAGATCATTCCAAAAGATAACAGACATATCGAGTAAGATGAATAGCCCGAATATCCACAATAGAAAGGTTATAATTACAATAAATTTACTTGGTGGGGTCCATGCCATTACTTATGCACCATTTTTAATTTTTTTTAAAAATAAGATTTGGTGTATTAATATTTAGTTAATTTTATAAAATTATTTTAATTTCTAAATATTTCCTAATGATAATATACACTTATGTCAGGTTTTTATTTAAGTTCTCCATAATCTTATTTATTTTATTAGATGTTTTATCAAATCAATTAGAATAAAAAATTATTCATTAGAAATATTATTTAATAGAGAAATCATTTTAAATGAAAACTAGTCTGGTCCCGGTAATTGTTGGAGCATCTCAATTTACACAATCAAAAAGTTTGAGTGATCCCCTTGATCCATTAAGACTTATGGTTAAAACATCTGAAAATGTTATTTCCAAGGCAAGTACAGGTGAAATAAAAAGATATATTGATACAATTTACATGGTAAATATTCAGAGTTGGTCATATAAGGATGCACCAGGAAAGCTAAGCGAGAGTCTTAATTTAAAACCTTCTCAGAAAATTTACTTATCAGATGGTGGTAACACTCCTCAAATGCTTGTGAATCGAGCAGTGCGGGAGATTTCATCAGGAAACAGTAAAGGGGTATTAATCACCGGTGCTGAAGCATCCTATTCAGTTTATCGAGCTAAAAAAGGAGAAATTAAATTAAATTGGCCAGAAAAAGAAGAACCTTCATATATGGAAGGTGAAATTTGGCATGGTACTAATGAATTTGAAAATAGATATGAGCTTATTACTCCCGCATATAGCTATGCAGTTTTTGAGACAGCTTTACGCGCTAAATCAAACAGAAGTATAATTCAACATAATCATTATATAGGAAATCTTTTTAAGCGTTTTGCTGATATTGCTTCCAGAAATCCATATGCATGGATTAAACCAGATTTTTCTGTGGATGATATAATAACATCTTCTTCTGAAAATCGAAATATATGTCATCCTTATACTAAACGGATGTGTTCTAATGTATTTATTGATCAAGCAGGAAGCTTAATAATTACAAATGAATCAATTGCGGAACAATTAAACATTAATAAACAAAAATGGGTTTATCATATGGGGGGATCAGATCTTCAAAATGTATTTAGTATAACCCAGCGACCATCTTTAACTGCTTCTCCAGCGTCTAGAGAGGGTGTTAAATTAACATTACAACAGGCGGGACTTGAATTGAATGATATTAATAAATTTGATATCTATAGTTGTTTTCCTTCTATTGTTGAAATTATCATGGATGAGATAAGTTTACAAACTGATGATCCAAGAGATTTGACTGTTACCGGAGGCTTAGCATATTTTGGGGGTCCCTGGAGCAACTATTCTTTACATGCCATAATAACATCTATTGAGCTGATTCAAAAAACTCCAAACCTTAAAATAATGGTTATCGCAAATGGAGGTTATAACACAAAGCAATCCTTTGGAATATATGGTAATAGACCACCTTATATGGCTTGGAATAAAAAAAAAGCAGAGAAAGTTCAAAACCAGATTCTAAAGAAATCCTTATCTCTTCCACTTGAAAAAGCTGATGGACGATTTAAAATAGAGGGATATACATTAATATATAATAGACAGGGAGATCCAGTGAAGGGAATAGCAATAGGTAGTCTTAATAATGGGAAACGTACACTTGCATATATTCACGCATCAAAAGATAAATTAAAAGAAATAGAAAAAAAAGAACTTGTTAGGAGAATATTTCCTATTAAATTTAATAAAGAATTAAATCGAAATGTTATTTTAATGCCTAATTAAAATCAAACCTTTAAATGGCTCTTAGAAAATTAATAGTAATATATCTTTATGTTTCAATAATCAATTACCTAAAAAAATAAATTTCAGAATATATTTTATTTAATAAACTGGTAATCTCATAAGACTGTAATAATATATAGAACATAGATTTAAAATAAGTGAGAGAAGTGTCTTCTAAAAAACGGGACTATTATGAAGTATTGGGAGTTTCTAAGGATGCCACAATAGATCAAATTAAATTAGCGTATCGCAGATTAGCTAGAAAACTTCATCCAGATATGAATAAAACAGATCCTAAGGCAAAGGAGAAATTTATCGAACTTCAAGAAGCATATGAAGTATTAGTTGACCCTCAAAAAAGAAGTAATTATGATAGATTTGGTTTTAGTGGAGTACATGTTGATATGAGTGATTTCTTTAGCGGTGGAATTCCAGGAATAGATGAACTGTTTAGATCTATTTTTGGTGGTGGTAGTATTTTTGGTGATGATGATTTTGGGTTTGGAAGTTTTTTTGGATCAAGAGCAAGACAAAGACCAAGACCACAGCGAGAGATTGGTCAAGATATTGAAGATTTTGTGGAGATAACATTTGAAGAAGCTATGTTTGGTGTGAAGAAAGACGTTGTTATTCAAAGATATACGCCTTGTGATGAATGTGAAGGTACAGGAGCAGAAGACCCTTCAAATGTTAAAAATTGTTCCAATTGTGATGGAACAGGACAAGTTAGAACAATGACAAGACAAGGATTCAGTACAATTATTCGAACTACTGGATGTAATGTATGTATGGGATCAGGAAAAATTATTGAAAAAAAATGCAAAGTATGTAAAGGAAAAAAAGTTATACCAGAAACTAAAACGATTCACGTTAATATTCCGCCAGGAGTAGAGGATGGGGTTCATCTTAAAGTACAGGGGGGTGGTCATGTGCCCTCAGTAAATGCAATCCCTGGTGATCTTTATTTAGGAATTAGAATTATGGAGAATGAGAATTTTATAAGACGTGGCAATGATCTTTATACACCGATGGATATAGATTTAGTAACTGCCATTTTGGGAGGAAAAATAAAGGTGCCCACTTTAGATTATAAGAATAATCAATTAACTGAAAAAGAGTTAAATATTCCAGCGGGAACTCAACATGGAACGGAGTTTAGAATTAAAAATCGTGGTGTACCTTATTTAAGAGGAAAAGCGAAAGGGGACCAATATGTGATCGTTAGAATTGAAATTCCAAGAGATATCACCGAGGAACAAAAGAAAATATTGATTAAATTTCAAGAATTAAATAAGAAAGGAAAATAAAACACAATATTCTTATTTCTCTATACTTATAAAATTATGGTCTCAAAAATTCTTATTACTGGGCCTCCAAGAAGCGGAAAATCAACTCTTATTTCTAAGTTAATTGAATTTTACTTTAAAAAGAATTTTATAATAAGAGGATTTTTAACTCCAGAAGTTAGAGAAAAAAGAAGAAGAATTGGATTTGATCTTGAAGAAATTTCTTCTGATATAAAATTTCCACTAGCCAGAATTGGAGATTATAAAACTAAGTATAAATTGGGAAAATATAGTGTATTCATGGATGAATTTGAAAAAGTAATATCAATTTTAGAGAAATATAAATTTGAACACGTAGATCTAATCGTTATCGACGAAATTGGAAGAATGGAGTTATTCTCAGAGAAATTTCAATATTTTATAATTGATATTTTCAAGGGTGAATCTAATATAATTGCAACTATTGGGAAAAATATAAAATATCCCTTTGAAAAAGCATTATTAAATATATCAAATTTGTATAAATTCGATTTAAGTTTTGAAAATCAGCAAGATGTATATCAGAAAATAATAAATTTAATTAATTAGACTCTGAACTTAAAGATAGAATGTGCATTAACTCTCAGCCGAAGTAATTGAGGTTTTTTCTATAAGTTTTTTATCATTATTCATAAGTCTTTTATTTATAGTAAGAGCATCTTCAATAGCTTTAATTTCTGCTCTTGTTTTTAATTCGGATTTCTTCTTCATGGTTTCTAAAATTTTCTTTTCATGTAATCCATTCTCGTATAAATACAAAAATTTCTCAATTGTATCTTGACTATAATAAATATAGCGCTTATTTAAAAACACAATTAACCATTTCTTATGTTTTTGACGTTTAGAAAGATTATGCATTTGGGATCTAATTTTAGATATAGAACGATCTAATTTCTTTGCAATAACTTTATCTTCAATTTTGTCGTATTGATTCAAAACTTTAATCAATCTTCTTTTAGAAGAAAGAGAGGGGATATAAGAAATAATAAATCCTGTCAAAAATAAAGCTGATAGGAGCAGACCTATTTCTCTATTTAGAAAGAAGATATATAAAAGGACGAAAAGAATTATATAAAATAGGGAATTACGTAATATCCTTCTTATAGATCTTGTACCCTTACCCATTGATATACCCTCTTAACATAGTTAAGTTGAATGAATAATAATAGGTTAATATAATTTAAAAACTTTACATTTAACCTAAACAATCTTAAAATTTAAGTTCTACTTTTCCTTTTTAGAATTCGTGTTTTCTGGAACATTATCTAATTTATAGAGGATACTATCTAACATTTTATATTTTGAAGTATATCTTTCCAAAAGTTCTGTGTATTTATCAACTTCAATTTCATCATTTTCAAACAATACTTTTAGTTCCTTTATAACTCTACCTGCAGCTGCTTTTTTATTCAGAATTTCTCTTTTTTTATTCATTGGATATTTATCTTCAAACTTAATATTTTTAAACTTTCTTAATAATCCAATATCAGATTCTTTTTGTGGAAAATTAGTTAAATAATTTATTGATTTCGGTAATACTATGGGAGTATTCTCTGGAACACCTAAAATAGGCTTAGGATCAGGAATATCCTTTAAATAGTCATAACCTATAATTTCTTCATCAATCTCCATTATATTTTCATTAACCATGGTTAAATTTGTTTTTATATCATCTTTTTCTTCTTTTGTTATATCTTTAAAGTTACTAAGCACGAATTCCCAGATTTTTTCTGCTTCTGAATAGTAATAAACAGCTTTTTGAAAAAAATCTTTAGCCTCTTTATCCGCTCCAACCTTTTTAGATTTTATACTTAATGATTCTGATATTCCTAAACCATATAAATTACATGCTTTACCTAAATCGTATTGATATTGAGCTTTTAATTGAAGTTTCTTTTTCTCATCAAAATATTCTAAGTAATATGTTCTTTTTGACAATGAACTTAAACCACTATAAAGATTTGATGCTAAGAAATAATTTTTTTTATTTTCCTCACAAATTGATGCTTGGCTTTGTGCGAGAATACGTGATTCCTCTGCTTTTAATTCTAAATTATTTGCATTTAAACTAGCTCCAATTATTTCTTGATGTATGGCAGCTGCGCTAAAATATGAAGCTGTTTTATATGCTTTGCTACATTGAAACATAGCTGCTATAGCATAGTCCCATTCTTCTTTATCCTCATAACTTTCTGAAAGTAGATTAAAAGTTTTTGCCATTACCCATAATGCACGAGCACATTCAAACATGATATCATAAATAGTTATATCTTTATTCTCGAGAGGGTCAAAATATTTCTGAGTTAAATCTAGCTCTCGAAGAATTAAATTATGGTTTTTAGTTTTATAATTTTTATTTAATAAACCTAAGTACTCATAGAACAAGTCCCTTATATTTGGAGGAATTTCTTTATATGATGCTTTATTTATTAAATCTTCAATGTTTCTTATCCTAAAGTGCAGGAACCTAATTCTTTGGAGATCGTCTTCTTTAAAGAATTTATAAGCATAACCGATTTTAACCTCCTTTTTTTTAGCATAATCTTTCTTTTTAGCACTTTTAGTTTTAGATAAATTTTGTTTTGATCTCATCTCTTCTTTATGTCTTAAGTTCTCTTTAGGAGCTGTTTTTTCCAAATTAATGTCTTTCGTCTTAGGATCTTCAATTTTTTTTTCTATTACGTTTAATTGAGCATTTTCGGCTGATGTAATTTCTTTTTCTGATTCTAGTTTATTATGTTTTGAAGAAATATACTCTAAATCTGCAACTTTATTTTTATTTAATTCTTTAAGGAGGTTTTTAGCATATTCTTTGTATTTATATGCTGTTGATTTGCCTATACCCTTTATTTTTAATAACTTATGAATTTCAATGTTAGCAAGTTTTTCAACAGTGTCAATTCCAGCTGAGATTAATCGATCTGCAATCGTTTTTCCAATTTTATCTATAGCTTGTAAATTAGATTCCACAATACCTCATCTTTATGTTGAATTTCTATTTATTATAAATAATTCAACTTCTTTTTTTAAATTTAATCCTTAAATTAATTCATTTGAAGATATATTTATTAAACTGATTCAGTCTTATATATATACTTATTTCAGATGTAAAAAAATTTTGGATTTAGAGTTTTAAATATAAAATTCTAAAAATTGAATTAAACATTATTAAAAAACATTTTTAAAAAAAAAAAGAAAAAAAAAGAGGGGGGAATTAAAAATGCATAATTGCATTCGAACTGGCGATTAATAACAATCGGGAGTTGGGGAACTCCGGTAGCATACTATTTGTACGCCAACATTATCTGGAAGTCTTGATCAGGCTTTTCACAGCCACTCCAGCAGGTAATGAATCCGAGATCAACAAATTTGTCAAGGTTGTCAGGGACTCCATCACATAAATCAAATACTTGGCAAGCATCTCCATATACAACAGGGACATGGTTGCTGTCTAACTCGACGCATCCGTCGACTACAAACTCGACAGTCCAGATATCCACCATACAACATGGATCACCTAATGGGCAGTGTTCAGGTGGGTAATCTGAATAGGCGCCAGTTATAACAATATCAAACATACCAACTAATTTTTCACATAAAGGTGCATCAGACTTTCCTTGGAAGATCATTCCAGTGCCTCCAAAGAAGTCATAGCCACCATAAGAGATTATGGTAGCACCGCCGAATGTTCCGGTTAAGCATAATGGTAATGGATCTTGGACATAATAATCATGAATGTAAACCCAGCCGGCTTCTGTGTCAATGCCACAATCCATACATCCTTCAGATATTGGTAGGAATTCTACCCCGGAGAGTATATCATCCGTAGGATTATTATTTACCATCGTATTTTCTCCATTACTTATAGGTAACCCCCCGGGAACCGGTTCAATTCCAGTTCCGGAAAAAATACTATGGCCCCAAACTCCTAATGCGATAACCAGGAATATAGAAAATATAGTTGCCACCAGGATCCCAGCAATCAATAGTGAGTACCGGTTATCAGTGTCGTCTAATTCCATTGATTAAACACATTTTTCTAGTTTTTATTAACCACCTTTGAATTTCTTCAAATGACTTAGTAGTCAATCTATATTTATGTTGAACAAATATTTAAATCTTTCGCAAAGAGAGGGCGAGCAGCTCTTTTTATAACAAATCGACATTTAGTAAAATTATATTTATACTCAAATTTTTAATTGGGGTAAATCTTGGAATTAAAATGTAACTTTTTACCATTAAAATATTAATCGAATGGAAATTATGACAAAAAAAAGGTATTCTTCTATTGATTTATGACCCATATTTTTCTGTTTTTTTTATCGCACAAGAAATTAATTGTAGAAATTTGTCCACCTATCATAAGTTTTATTTTAAAAAAAAAAGATAAAGGGACGAAAAAGTTTAAATTCGATTATATTAATCAATTAACATATTCTTAAATCTATAAAAAGAGGGTTGACCTTTAAAAATGAAAAAAATGGAAAAAATATCGATTATTGCAATTTTTCTATGCGTTTTTATTTTAATTTCAATAGCAAATCCATTGACTTCTGAAAATAATTTGTATGATACTGAGGATAGTAATGATAAACTAGATTCAAAAACTTCAGGGTTTTGGGAGCTTAATGAGATTTATATTAATGACACTGAAACTGGAGTTGGTGCTAAAAACTGGACTTGGGCGGCAAGTCAAGATTGGTGTAGCGGTTCAGGAACTTGGGCTGATCCGTATATTATAGAAAATGTAACAGTTGATGCAGAAGGTACTGGTAGTGGTATTATAATCATAAATTCAATCAAATATTTTATAATTCGCAACTGTACTGTCTTTAATTCTCAATTAAGTGGAACTAACGCAGGAATTAAGCTAATATCTACTAACAATGGTACAATCACAGAATGCAATTGTACAGCTAATGAAGCAGGAATATATCTTCGCGACAGCACAAATAATACGATAACTGAAAATATCTTAAATGAGAATAATTATTGTGGTATTTGGTTAGATCAACCAACGATTGGCGAAAATGATAACGAGGATAATCATATCTTCAAAAATATTATCAATTATAATACCTATCATGGCATAGTTTTACGAGAAAGTAGCTATAATTATATTTATAAGAATGAAGTATGTTTTAATGAACAATGGGGAATATTTATTACTACTAGTAGTATGAATAATGAAATCTATGAGAACTTAGTAAAGAATAATACTGATATTGGTGTTAAAATAGGAGGTACTAGTGGTTATAATCTATTATACAAAAATTACTTCATTAATAATACTATTCATGCTGAAGATTATCCTGGATTTTTTTATAATGATTGGAATAATACTAAGATTGGTAATTATTGGGATAATTATACAGGTGTAGATTCAGATGGTGATGGAATTGGAGAACTTCCTTACACTTATATTACAGGGAATCCCGCAAGAAATGATAGCCTTCCAATTGTTGGAAATCCCTTACATGATGGATCTAAAATCCATATTGATGGAAGTAAAACAAGTGGAAGTAAAAGTTGGATATGGGCATCTACAAGGGCATGGTGCAGTGGTTCAGGAAGTTCAAGCGATCCTTATATCATCGAAGATGTGAAGATTGATGCTGGAGGCGCAGGTAGTTGTATCTTAATTGGCAATAGCTCCACTCCTAATGAATACTTTAAGATTACAAATTGTGAACTCACTAATTCAGGTTCGGCTTCCATGGATGCTGGAATTAGGTTAAACTCCGTTGTTGATGTTGCAATATTAATTGAAAATAATTGTTCGAATAATTATTGTGGAATTTCTTTGTATTCGAGCGACAATAATGATATTTTGAAAAACCTATTGCAGGAAAATACATACGGAATTTGTCTAAATTATAGTGATTCTAATCTTATTTCAGAGAATTCTTTTATTGCTAATACTGAGTACGCCATCGTAGAAAGTAGTGTAGGAAACACTTTTTTAAATAACTATGTTGTCCCTCCACTAACAGTAAATTATGTCTCTTCCACAAATCCTGATGGTACCTATAAGTTAGACGAAACAATCGAAGTCACAGTTGTTTTCTCTGATAGAGTTGAAGTTACAGGTACACCTCAACTCACTCTGGAAACGGGTGACAGTGATGCAGTAGTTGATTACACGAGTGGAACTGGAACAAATACATTATCATTTAATTATACAGTTGCATTGGATCATTATTCTATTGATCTTGATTATATCTCAACTACAGCGCTAAGTTTAAACGGAGGAACAATCAGAGGAATCGTAGGAAATGATGCTGATCTTACACTTCCAACTCCAGGTAGTGCTAATTCTCTCAGTGGTAAAAAAAATATTTTTATTGATGCGAAAACACCAACGGTTAGTGAGGTTAGTTCTACTAAAGCAAATGGAATTTATACAACTGGTGAAATCATTGATATCACAATATTATTTTCTGAAACGGTATACGTTACAGGCACGCCTCAGCTTGCTTTAAACACAGGTGCTAATGCAAATTATTATAGTGGTAATGAAACAGCTACATTGACATTTAGATATATTGTAGCTGCAGGACATACCTCCTCTGATCTTGATTATACCTCAATTAATGCATTATCATTAAATGGAGGTACGATTAAAGATTCAGAAGATTTAGATGCCGATCTAACTCTTCCCGCCCCAGGAACATTAGGTTCTCTTGGCGCTAATAAAGATATTGTAATTGACACTACTGCTCCAACAATCTCAGGTGTTAGCGCTACTAATGCTGATGGAACATATACGGTTGGCGCAAATATATTTATTACAGTTTCTTTTTCTGAAACCGTGTATGTAACAGGTACACCTCAGCTTGCTTTAAACACTGGTGTTAATGCGGGTTATAGCAGCGGAAGCGGAACAGCTACATTGACATTTACCTATACAGTAGCTTCAGGACAGAATTCACCCGATCTTGACTATACTTCAACTAATGCTTTATCTCTAAATGGGGGAACCATAAGAGATATAGTTGATATTGATGCTGTTTTAACACTTCCACCACCTGGAGCTGCAGGATCCCTTGGTGCAAATAAGGATATCGTAATCGATACTACTGCCCCAATAATCTCAGGTGTTAGTGCTACTAATGCTGATGGAACTTATGGAATAGGAGCAGATATATTTATTACAGTAACATTCTCAGAAACAGTTTATGTTACTGGTACACCTCAACTTGCTTTAAACACTGGCGTTAATGCAAACTATAATAGCGGAAGTGGTAGTAATACCTTAACATTTATCTGTACGGTAGGTTCAGGACAAAGTTCAGCTGATCTTGACTATACTTCAACTGGTGCTTTAACTTTAAATGGAGGAACAATTCAAGATGCTGGAACTAATGAAGCAACTCTAGCGCTTCCAACGCCTGGAGCTGCGGGATCCCTTGGTGCGAATAAAGATATTGTAATTGATGGTATTAGGCCTTCAGTTTCGAATGTGAGTGCCACTAATGCAGATGGAACTTATGGAATAGGTGCTGAAATCTATATAACAATAACATTCTCAGAAACAGTGTATGTGACAGGTATACCCCAGCTTGCTTTAAATACAGGTGTTAATGCAGATTATAGTAGTGGAGATGGAACAGATACCTTAATATTTACTTATACAGTAGCTACAGGACATACTTCAGCTGATCTTGATTATACATCAACTAGTTCTTTATCCCTAAATGGAGGAACAATTCAAGATGGTATAGGAAATGATGCTGTCTTAACACTTGCAAGTCCGGGAGCAGCGGGTTCCCTGGGTGCAAATAAGGACATTGTAATTGATGGTGTGAGGCCTTCGGTTTCGAATGTCAGCGCTACTAATGCAGATGGAACTTATGGAATAGGAGCAGATATCTTTGTCACAATCACTTTTTCGGAAACTGTATATGTTGCAGGCGTACCTACGCTTACTCTAGAAACAGGCATTTTAAACGCTGTTGCAACTTATAGTAGTGGAAGTGGAACCAATACATTAACATTTACTTATACAGTACTCATAGGACATAACTCATCCGATCTTGACTATACCTCAACCAATGCTTTATCCTTAAATGGAGGAACGATCCAAGATGGAGTCGGAAATGATGCTGTCTTAACACTTCCATCACCAGGATCTGCTGGTTCTCTTGGTGCTAATAAAAATATAGTAATAGATACTGAAGTTGCAGCAATTCTTGATGTTAACTCGACTAAGCTCGATGGATCTTACGGAGTAGGAGAAGTTATAGTAATAACAATAACTTTCACTGAACCTGTTTATGTTACGGGTACACCTCAACTTATTTTGGAAACAGGAGCTATTGATGCCGTAATATATTATACTGGGGGAACTGGAACAATTACATTGGCATTTACTTATACAGTAGCCTTTGGAGATAACAGCATTGATCTCGATTATACTTCATCTGATGCATTATCTCTGAATGGAGGAACAATTAAAGATGCAGGAGGTAATGATGCAATCCTAACACTTCCAACCCCAGGTGCGCTAGGATCTCTTAGTTTTAATAAGGATATCATCATTGATACCACTACTCCAACAGTAATTGGTGTCAGCTCTACAAAAACCGATGGAGTTTATACTATAGGAGAAATCATAGAAATAACAGTAATTTTCTCTGAATCCGTATTTGTCACTGGCACACCTCAAATTACTTTAGAAACAGGAGCTATCGATACCGTGGTAGATTATTCAAGTGGAAGCGGAACAGATACCTTAATATTTACTTATACTGTGGCCTCAGGACAGACCTCATCCGATCTTGACTATGTTGCTACGGACTCATTATCATTAAATGGAGGGACGATTAGAGATATAGTAGATAATGATGCTGATTTAACACTTCCAACACCTGGAGCTGCCGATTCTCTCAGTGATAATAAGGATATCGTAATCGATACAACTGCTCCAACAATAACAAATGTTAGTGCTACTAATCCTAATGGAGCATATACAATAGGTGAAGATATATTCATTACTGTAATCTTTTCTGAAACAGTGTATGTGACAGGGACGCCACAGCTTGCTTTAAATACGGGTATTCTTGTAAATTATACCAGTGGAAGTGGAACCAATACCTTAACATTTACTTATACGATAGCTTCAGGACATACTGCATCTGACCTTGACTACATCTCAACTAATGCTTTATCTCTAAATGGGGGAACGATTAGAGATATAGTAGATATTGATGCGGATTTAACACTTCCAACACCTGGAGCTGCAGGATCCCTTGGTGCGAATAAGGATATCGTAATCGATACTACTGCTCCAACAATAATAAATGTTAGTGCTACTAATCCTGATGGAACCTATGGTATAGGTGTTGAAATCTATATTACCATTACATTTTCGGAAATTATATATGTAATAGGTGCACCAACACTAACTTTAGAAACTGGTACTACAGACGCTATAGTGGCTTATAGTAGTGGAAGTGGTACTAATACATTAACATTTACCTATACAGTAGCTTCAGGCCAGAATTCATCTGATCTAGACTATATCTCAACTAATGCTTTATCTCTAAATATGGGAACGATTAGAGATATAGTAGATATTGATGCTGTTTTAACACTTCCATCACCAGGAGCAGCAGGCTCGCTTGGTGCTAATAAAGATATTGTAATAGATACGACAGTAGCACCTGGACCAGATTTAACTCTATGGTTAATAATTGGGGGAAGCGCAGTAGGAGTTGCAGTAATTGCGACGGTATTTATTTTAAGAAGGAGAAGAAAAGGAAAATCTACATATAATTATTAAATTTTTTTTTTTATTTTTTTTATTCAAAATTGTTAGTTTCAATTCCGGAAAAATTTCAAAACTTAATTCTTTTTTGAATTATATTCAAAAAAATATTACTCATTTTCTGTATTTTTCAAGGTATTCAAACTCACTTTTAATATATTAAGCCAATTCTTTACATATTTGCATTTCTAATATGATTTTTTTCATTTTATCAATAAAAAATTGGTTTTAAATTTCGATGATTCACCTCATCCTTCCAATTCTAATAAACCATAAATTCAAACAAAAACGCTCAAAAAAAGCTAAATTTTAAACATTTTTGAAACATTCAAAAAAAATATAAAAATATAACTTGAAATTTTTTGAGAATCGGAATCATCAATTATGAAAAAGCAATATTAAAAATTATTTTTCATAATTTTTTATTGTTTTTATAAAACGTAATATAAGATTATCAAGGCTAAAGTGAAAAATGTAAGAGTTAAAAATTTTCTCACTTTGCTTTTTTTGCTTTTTTGTAAGGTTTTGTAGTATT
>JBHLPZ010000032.1:0-20822 GCA_048885325.1 Candidatus Odinarchaeota archaeon | reverse complement strand
ACAGTTCTAAAGCTTGTAATCTTGAATATCCATGTTTTATGAAATCATAATCAAGAAGTTCGATTTTTTCAGGTATAATTTTTAGAATCAATTTTCTCTTTCCTCGAACAATCTTTTGTGCTTTTTTGAATTCTTCATCTCCTTCTTTTAAAAAAATTAAATGTTCTCTTCCAGATGCTGTAATTTGCATTCCTTGGATTTTTCCTTCTGACATGGGCGTATAGATGCCAATACTAACAATTGGATTTTCTATAATATTTTCGACTTTCTTTCCAGGAGCAGGTCCTACATACACATGAAAATTATCACTATTTTTTTCGATATAAAAGTCCATTGGAGTTGCTCTTGGTATATTCTTTGAACAAGTACACAATACAAGAACCTTTCTTTTCTCTAAAAATCTTCGAATCTCTTTTCTCAGTTCATTTTCTGGTAATTTCTTGCTCATAATAAATTCAATCATTTAATTTAATGCAATAAATTTTCAATTATAATTCAAGAAAATTGAGAAATTTTAAAAGTTTGCTAATACTAATTGAAAAAAATTATAGTGTTGTAAAATTAGGCTGAGGAAATTCTGTTCCATTTATAGAAGCTTGAACATACGGAGATACAGGGCCCCGCCCTAAAGCCATTATTCTAACTTTTGATTTTAAGGAGGGATCCAAAGAGGTTCCAAATTTGAGTGAGGCTTCCTCAGGAATTTCTTCTGTGATAGTAGCTATTATCTTATCAATATTTGATAAGGATAATTTATGATCACCTGATACAGAAACTATACATTTATCAACCTGCATAGGATCAGGCTCTAATAGAGGATTATGTAGAGCTAATTTTGCTTTTTTTATCAAATCTGATTCTTCTCCAAAAGATTCTGTTATTCCAATTAAACCACTTGGGAGTTCACCCTTTTTTTCAAATATTTTCTTTACATCAGCATAATCAATATTTATTAAACCACAGTTATTAATTAAGTTAAGAATTTCACGGATACATCTGATTAACACTTCATCCATTATTTTAAAACCCGTTAAGATTGGTATTTTTTTATTGAATCTTAAAAGGTTATCATTAGGTATTGGTATTAAACAATCAGTATTGTTAATGATTTCCTTAAGCCCCGATTTTGCTCTATTCCTTCTTTCTTTACCTTCAGAAGTAAAAGGAATAGAACAAAATGTGACCACGGTTGCTTTATTTTTTTTAGCTTCCCTTGCTATAATAGGAGCCGCCCCAGTTCCGGTGCCTCCACCTAAACCAAAAGTTAAAAAAACCACATCTGATTTTAGTATTTCAGAAATTCTCTCTATATCTTCCTCAGCTGCTGCAGCTCCAACGGCAGGATCATTTCCAGACCCTAAACCATTACATATTTCTTTACCTATTAGAAGTTTCTTATTTGCATTGGAATAATATAAGTCGTGAGCATCAGTATTAATATTTAGTGTCTCAACAAATTTACTTCCAATATCTTGCATTCTTGATACAGTATTATTACCAGCCCCCCCAACCCCTATTACTACACTTTTGATTTTTAATATTTTAAGCAAGTCTGATAAATATCTATCATCATCTAAATTGGAGGTTTGATTTAATTTATTTTGGCGAGCTATTTCTGTAAATCTCGATCTAACAGATATTCTTGATTTTGCAATTCCAGTTAAATCAAATTCCTTATCACTCATTTAACTAGCCTAGTCTAATTAATTAATATATAATATCAGTATTATATCAGAATAATATAAGAAAGTATTATTCTTGTATTATAGAAGTAATACATCAACTCTTATACACCAAGGAAATTGATTTAAATAGAATTTTTACATGATTAAATTTTAGAACTCTAAATTTATAACTTTAAATTGATAGATTTTAAAGAAAATTTAATTATTAGAAGATTTATTTCAATTTGTTCATGAGAACAATAGGACAAGTTATATAAGAATTAAATTTATAAGATTAAATTTTCATTTGTTAGATAATAAGGGGTTTTCATTAAAATGGAAATTGATTACAACAACGACAGTAGTGGACCATCCGTAAATAGCTCAGAAACTAAAAGATCACTTATAAAAGTTAGAGCTATTATAAGTTGTCCTACTTGTGGGTATATTAAAAAATTTAGAAATCAATTTCCTAGAGAACAATTAGAGTTAATGACTGTTGCTGTAAAAGTTTTTGATTGGATGGTTTGCTCTAAATGTGGAGAACTACTTAACTTAAATTTAGAGTTTAATATATAGTTTTTTCTCAAAAATTAGATTCTTAAATATCTAATTTAATTTCTCCGTAGGTTCCTCCTCCACCAGGCGTATATTGGATTTCATTATTTCTAAAAGCATTTATCACAGAAGCAATATTTCTATCAAATTTTTCTATATCCGTTATTGGTAGATCAATTAAAATCGAAAATTCAGTGCCAAATTTTTCAATTAAACTATTATATTCATTTAGTACAGTTTTACTATTAAAACTTTTAATTCCTCTAATAGATCTAATTATATCGATTAGAGGAATAGCGTTGATATACGGAGGGCGATGTTCTGGATGTTTTGGTTTCTCATAGGAAGCAATCGTCTCAATTCTCTCACTCACCCCTAATCTAATTTTGAAATTTTTACCTACTGTTTCTTTACAGCCAGGACAAATCATCTTCTCCTTCGCAACCTGTTTAATGTATTCTTTTTTCGATTTTAGAGGGTTATTTGAGAAGAATATAATAAAATTATCAGTTATAGTGTATTGAGAGAAAATCTCTGGAATATTACTTTTACTTTTTTTGAATAGAACCCTTCTCCTACATTTATTACAAAACATATTATAATACTTTCCAAGTTTAGGGTGTAATCCCACATTAAGTGTTACTTTCCTCCCTTCTTTTCTTCTCAAGGCAAGTTCAATCTCATCAAAAGAGGGATTATCGATATCTAATTGATTGAATTCTCGACCTAAAGAACGAGGATCTTGAGAATGAGCATCACTATTACTTAAAAACGTGATATTTTTTAAAGATTCTAAACGATCAGCTAATTCAGTATTAGCAGATAATCCTAATTCTAGAAAAGTTACTTTTTTTACGGTATCTTGATAGCAACTCTCTAATGAACTATATTTGTTTTGGCGAAATATTGCTTTAAATGGAGTAAATGCATGGGCAGGTCCAATTAAACCACCAGAGTCGACTATTAAATCTACTAACTCTGCACCAAATAGATTAACTCTTGGACGACCCCCCCACTCATCAAGGATATTTTTAGAGTAAGATTTCAGTTTATTTTGTATTTGTTTAACAGAATCGAAATCAGGAAAAAGTACTACTTGATGTACACTATCTTTATCTTCTATTTCAGTTTGTAAAATAAATGAGATGTCCTTATAATAATATGCCCTATCGCTGTTGCGTTTTAGGTTTTCTTCTAAGTATTTAAGCCAATCTGGTTGTAGAACATCACCAGTACCCAAAATATGGAGTCCTTTCTTTTTGCAGGTTTCAAACATCGTATCTAAATTTAATGATTTAGATACTGCGATAGAATGTGGTGAATGAATATGAAGATCACAATTAAACAAATCCATTGTAATTCAATTATTTTAATATAGTAAAAAAGTTAAGTAGACTAATGATTTGTTTATTTAAAACTCATTTCTCTGCATTTATTAGCTTTTTCATACATATGTAATTTTTCATAACAAAAAGCTAAAATTTCACAGAAATCTAAATTTTTAGGTTTCAATTTAAGAAGTTTTTCAAAATGTTGAATTGCTTTTTTATAATCTCTTTTTATATCGCAATAAATCTCTCCTAACTTCATTCTTGTAGAAGTATTATTAGGATTTTTTAGTAAGGCTTTCTTGTAATAATGAACTGCTTTATCATAATCCTGTAATGCATAATAACTAAATCCTAAATTATCATATAATATAGGATCATCTGGTAAAATTTCTAAAGCTTCTTGAAAGTATGTTATGGCTTCTTTATATTTTTCTTTTAAGTTGTAAGATAATCCTAAATCATTTAAAGCTTCAACACACAATGGATCAATCTCTATTGCTCTTTTGTAATAATTTATCGCTAAATCATAATTACCTAATTCATAAAAAATATCTGCTAATTCACAGCATAAATCAGCATTATCAGGATCTAATCCTAATGCTTTTTTATAATAAAAGATAGCATTATCATAATCTTGTTGATCATAATATATTATAGCAAGATTATTATAAAGTAAAGAATCATCTGGATTAATTTTTAAGGCTCTTTCATAACAATCAATCGCCTTCTGGTATTGTTTATCTCCTCTATATATCAATGCCACATTATTCAAAACATCAGTATTACTAGGATCATATTCTAATGCTATCGTGTAATATTCTAGCGCGGTAGGATAATCTTCTTTATCTTCATAAGCAAAACCAATATTGTAATATACAGTAGCATCTTCAGGTTCCAACTCAAGGGCCTTCTTATAAAATTCAATCGCTTTATCTGATTCTCCTGCCATTGAAAGAGCTAATCCGATATTGTTCCAAACTTCAGAAAAATAAGGATATATCTCAATTGCTTTTTTATAACACCTAATTGCGTTATCAAAATCATTTTGATTATAATATGCATCCCCTAAATTAATCCACGCATCAGGATCGTCTGAATCTAGTTCAATTGCCTTAATATAGCGTTCTATCATAGTTCTTATTTCTTAATTCTATAGTTTATAATGAGTGATGCCTATTATTTTTTTAGATTTTACTTGATTTTATTCTAAAATCATCATTTTGTCTATCTTTTGATCTGTTAATAATATTCTATAATATTCTTTATTCCTAAAAATGACTTTTTCCAACTTTCCCTCGATAAGAACAGTTTCTCCTTTAATTGCTTGTTCACAGAATCTTCCTCTGAAAGAATTTACCATAATAATATCATCCAATTCAATGTTTTTTGAAATACATACATTATTATAGGCTTTCATGCATTCTATTTTATAGGAACAAGGTGTAAAGATGGCATTGGAGTCATCAGTGATTTTTGCTTTTAATTTTATTCTTCCCATATTTTTATATGAATAGTCATAATAAGTTCCTTTCCAATCTTTAGGACTTTGTATATATCTTATAAAAAAATCGAATTCCTTATACTTTCCTTGATGGAGCTTCCTTCTCTCACTTTTTAAAAAACTTTCAAATGGTATTCCTGAACCTCCTACTCTCCATTCATAATGAGCGTGATATTCTTCTAAGGTATATTTTCTACAATATTGATTTTTTTCCAGGATATTAGCAAACTTTTTTTGGAAATTTCGGCTTATGTCTGTTCCATAGATAATTAGGTCGATATCAGATTGAATTTTACTTAATCCAACCATTTGTGAACCCGTTATACCAATTGAATCATAAGGAAGTAATGATTTCTCTATAAATAATTCACAAAACTCTTTAGAACATTTTTCAAGATGGTTTAGATTAAATTTCTGAGATAATTCATTATAGTATTCTCGTGGAGTATAAATCTTTTTAATATCCTCATTTTTAACGCATTGCAGCTCTAAATCGAATTGTTTAGAGAAGAATAAATAATTTGGATAATTATTCCGTAGGAAGGAGAATCTTTCTTGTAAATCGTAGATCTTTTTAAATTTTTTTCCATTTTTAATTCGATCTCCATCTTGATGAGGATAAAAACGTATAAAACATATTTTTCGATCAGAAGGGTGATGGATTCCTTTCACATCGAAAAACAAGTTATCATTTTTAGTTTCTATATAATCTCCTTCAATTCCTTTAGGAATTTTCATAAATCTCCCATCAGTAATAATTAATATTTTGAAGGAGTTTTAGCCTTGATTTTATATTTTGGAATCTCTTTAACCTTTTTCAATTCTCTCTCAAAATCTCTTCTTTCTTTAAGGAATCTCTCTTTATCTCTTTCTAATTTTTCTCTCTCTCTTCTAATCGCATTTTTTTCAGTATCAATCATCGATTTTTCTTTTACTAACTGCTTATAATCATTATTTAATCTTTTTTGCTTTTCTTCTAAATCACGAATTTTGCGTTCTAATGAATGATATGTATTTTCCGCTTTAGGAATTTTCCTATTTAGCTCTTTTACTCTTGTTTCTTGTAGTTGTTTCTTTTTTTCTAAACTTTTTACGTCATTTTCTATTTTATCTCTGAAATTTTCCAAATCTTCTTTTTTTTTATCAATTTCACGGGCTTTAAGATTTAAATCTTTTTTTGTAATACGATTTTTCTCTTTTACATCTTTTAATTTTCTTTTTTCATCGTCAATCCGGTTTTTTTCATCAAAAATATACTTTCTCAAATCGTCGATTTCTTTATTTAAATTATCCCTTTCTTTTGAAAGATGCTTGATTTCATTTCTCAACTCCATTAATTCATTTTCTAATTTTTCAATTGTTCTCTCTAATGCATTTTCTCTTCTCTCCATTCCAGGGATTTTAGTTTTAATCTCTTTAACACGAACTTCTGCCCTTGCTTTTTCTCTTTCTAAATATTTTTTCTCACTTTCTAGAGTGTCTTTTAATCCATCTAACCTTTCTTGATATTTATCTAGGTCGGCTTTTTTTTGATCTAACTCTCGTTCTTTTAAACGTAGATTATTTGTATGTTGCTTTATTCCATTTTTCATTCTTTCTAATTCATTTTTTAAATTTTCACGTTGGTTTAGAAGATTTTTAACTTCAAGTTCTTTCTCTTTTCTTTTTTTTTCAAGTTCTTTTATATTGTTTTGATATCCTTCAAGTTTTTTAACAACCTTTTCCCAATCACTTTTTTCCCTGTTTAACTTAATCCTTTCTTCCTTTATCTTTTTAAGTAATTTCGTATCTGGAATTATTTCGATTTCTTCTTCTGGCGTTTTTTCTCGGATTTGATACTTAGGAATAGGTTTATCATTCATAATAGTTCTTTAATTCATTTAATTTCTTAATTAAATTATATTAACATTAACTCTAAAGTGTTTGCAATTTGAAATTAGGCTCTTTTTGTATTACTTGTAGATTCTATTTATATATTATAATTTCCATTATTTTCTTAAGAAATTACAAAAATTAATATAAAAACTCAATAAAATTAATAATTCTAAAACTGTGGTGTTTATTTATGGATTTTGATGAAGAGTTTGATGAAGAGTTTGATGAGGAACTTGATGAAGATTTAGATGAAGAATTAGAAGAACCTTCTGCAAAAACTCCAGACGAAGAGGTTAAAGCTAAAACTCCAGCGGAAGAGGTTAAAGCTAAAACTCCATCAGTTAAAGCTGTTCCGGCAGGAAAAAAGATTTCAGTTTATTTTATGTCAACAATAGGTCCTGGTGAAAAAAAGCAAAAATTACTCATAAATACAGGAAACAGCGTTGGGGATATTAAAGAGACTGTTGCAAATTTATTTGGTTTAGATCCTGCTGATTTTCATTTATCTTCAGGTGGGATTACCATGGATGAGAGTTCAATATTGAGTGAATATAACATAAATGATGGAGAAGATATACTATTAATTCCAGCAAGTACTGCTGGTTAAATCTATTTAAAAAGAATCCTTATCAAATTAGTTCTACTTTTTTTAATTTTTTTCTTTTCTTGATGGAATCAGAGCAATTTCATCGTCATCATCAATATCATAATCTTTAATTTGTGAGTTTTCATGTAATAATATGCCTCCAGAGGATAAGAGAAAATCTGTTAAATTATAGTCAAACAAAGTTCCAATTCTTTCTTTAACACTAATAATTAATTCTGTTATACTAATAATTATGATTTTTGTTTTCTCACCTGGCTCAACTAATGATCTTATATAAACTCGTATTTGGTCTTCCTTTTCAATAAGATTTGTAGGAGGTGTATAAATTATTCCCTCGTCAGTCTTATCCCTATTTTTTAACATATTTTCGATTAATATTTTTCTCTCGTGTTTATCAAAATACAACATTTCTCTGATAAACATTATTTTATCCATTTTTGATAATTCTAGAAGATTTATTTTATCTAATTCTTCCTGGCTAAACACAGAAAAAATAAATTTATTAATTATTTCCACATTATCATATGATTCATTAGATTCAACATAATCTTTTATTGAAGGCATCGCTTCAATATAATCCTCAATAAGTTCAATATGTTTTTCTTTAATCGATTTAACTTTTTTAGCATACTTTTTTTCGCTTATCGTCTCATGCTCACTGCTCGCAGTTTGAATAATTGTATAGATAGTACTGGTGGATAGTACTGAGACACTACCGATAACTATAAAGAGAAATAAAGGGATACTTTCTATACGGAATAAGAAAAAAGCCATATAGATAATTATAAAAATAATATAAAGAGTTATTGTACTTAAAACTCTATACTTTTTCTTCATGATTTTTTTATTCAATTATTATCTAAATTTCTAATATTTAATTTAAAATTTAAATTCCATTGGAATAAATTTGAAGTTTTTATTTTCATACACCTGGAATTGTTTTTCTAACTTTAGAATATTTTTCTATATCTAATTTGAATGTAATTCTTTTTTTTTCCTTTTCAATTTTTACTAATTTCAGTTTTTTTAAAATATATAAATATTTTTTAATTATATTATGATTCTTTTTTAAGTTAGTTGCTATTTCTGTAATTTTTAATGTTTTATCTTCCTTTTTCATAAAATTAATAATTTCTTGAATAATAGCCAAATTTAAATAATAATAGAGCTCGTCAAGTTCTGGATTTGAATCGTATTTAAAAATAATTCTTCGATTGTTAATTTTTTTTGATCTAACAAATCGAAATTTTTCCAAACAGGATAAATGCCATAAAGCTTGATTACTTCCGATATTTAAAGCATTCATTATTTCATTAATATTTGATGGATTTTTCTTTATGTAATTAAAAATTTCATTCCTTACTGGATGTTCAATAATATTGTTTTTCATTAATTTTGTTCCAGGAATTATTATTCTCTTTTTAATCAGATTTTTAATGCTAATTTCAATCTTAGCTTTATTGATAAATGGATTTGATTTTACCCTATTATTAATAAATATAACAATGTCTTCTATTGAAAAGAATGGTTTTTTTTCTAAATATTCTTTTACTAATTCAAGAACAATGGATTCGACATTATTCGTAGAATTCATGAGCGTTTATGTTTATATTGTTAAAATATTTGGATTTTCTAAATATATATTCTTTCTGCAACATTATTTTAAATCTTATATAATTATTAGGCATTCATTCAATTTATAATATAATTTCTTAGGCATCCAAATAAGTTTCTTTTTATTTTTAGTAAAAACTAAAAAAACTTCAAATTCATTCCAATGGGTTTTATAATATCGTTTTAATGTGATTTTATTAAAATTAAAAAATAAAAAGTTATTAAAAAAAAAAAGGTTTGAAAAAAATGAGTTTTGAAGAAAATTTTGATGAGGAATTAGAACCTGTAAAATCTAAAACACCATCTACTAAAACCCCTTCAGCAGGAAAGAAATTGACTTTATATTTTACATCAACAATTGGACCTGGTGAAAAGAAAGAAAAATTAACTGTAAATGATGCTAATCATGTAAGTGATATTAAGCAAACATTAGGAAATCTATATGGCCTTGATCCTAATGATTTTCATTTATCATCAGGTGGAGTTACAATGGATGAAAGTAGCCGATTAAAAGATTATAATGTAAATGATGGCGATGATATCCTTTTGATTCCTGCGAGTACTGCTGGGTAAACTTATATAATTTTCTTCACAAAGTATAATATGAAGGCATTAAGACCTTCATTTTTTTTTTTATTTTTTTATTATTATTAATGGTGATAATATTGGAGAAAGATTCAGATTTTTTTTCAAAAAAATTGTCAGTAAAAGAAAGAGATTTGTATGATCGCCAGTTTCGTCTCGAGGGATGGTCCCAAAAATTAGTAAAAAACTCGAGAGTTTTAATTGCTGGTGTGGGAGGGTTAGGATGTGAAATTGCTAAAAATTTGGCCATGTTGGGGTTAGGTCAATTAGATCTTGTTGATTTAGATGTTATTGAACATTCTAATTTGAATCGTCAAATTCTTTTTACAGACGCGAAGATAGGAGAACCTAAGGCAGTTGTTGCTGCTCGAAAACTAAAGGAAATTAACCCTAATATTATAGTTAAGGGATATCATACCTCGCTAGAAAGATTAGATCCTGCATTATATAGAGCTGCCGATGTTGTAATTGGGGGTCTTGACTCAATGAACGCACGGTTAAATTTGAATGCTCAATGCATAAGGTTTAGAAAACCACTTGTAGATGCAGGAGTATCTGGTTATCATGGTCATATGTATACTATCTTTCCGTTTCAAAATGCTTGCTATGAGTGCAATCCGTTACCAGTAAGCGAAAGTGATGAAATGGCAGCTTGTACAGTTGTTGGAGTCCCCAGAAAAAGGATTCATTGTGTTTTTAAAGGAGATATGGCATTTAAAGAAAAGTTTGATAGAGACCCAAATCCAAAAGATTTAATTGATATAAAATTTATTCAAAAGGTTGCAAATGAATTGGTCAACAAACATAATTTCTTACCTGAATATACTACAGATGACATTATAAAAATCATTGATAGGCATGATCCTGGAATAATTACCATAAATGCAGTTATTTCTGCTTTACAGTCACATGAGGCAGTAAAAATCCTTCATTGGAAAAAAGGTCATAAAGGATTAGGAGAACCTATTCAAGATTATGTAATTTTTAATGCAATGACAATGAAACTGTATCATATTGAAAAACCAAGAAATCCAGAATGCTCTCAATGTGGTAAATCTATTAGGCGAGTGATTATAAAAATGAGAGCTCAATCACCTTGTATAAACATAATTAAGACATTAAAGAAACATGGATTTGAATTAGAACCTGATTTTGAGCCTGTTCTAACGTTATTGGATTTTAATGATATCAAAATAATTGATTTAGAACAGAACACAATTGAAAACGGCCTAAGAAATTACGAATTTATTACAGTTGCTGGGTTTAAAGGTGGAGAAATTTATGTAACCTTAAAATTAAAATGAAATTTTTATTAAAAAATATATTATATAATAATTTAATAAAAAAAACATAAATAAAAGAGAAGAATTTTATTATGAAATTAGAGAAAAAAAAAAAGGGTTGAGAAAATGAGTATAAGAAGTAGTCGTGTTTCCCGCGATTTTGCGGGATTAAAAAAAATGCTTAATAATGGCACTATTGTTCAACTAAAACCATTTAATTCTAAAAAGAAGAGTATTGATCATTTAGCTATCACAATTAAAGGACCTAAAGGTACGGCATTTGCAGGAGGCCTTTTTAAACTAGAAATGAGATTCCCTGCTCAGTATCCTAATCAACCTCCTTTTGTAAGAATGCATACTCCGATTTGGCATCCAAATTTTTGGCCAAAACCAAGTGAATACAAGGGACAGAGAAATATTTGTCTAGCATTAGTAGATCCTTCCTTAATTGGGAAAAAAGGTGGATGGAGTCCTTCAAAAACAGCTGTTACAGTAGTTCAAGCTATAATTGCTATGTTAAATACCCGAGGTAAATATGTAAACCCAACAGATGTTTTTAATAAAAAAGCAGCAATAGAAATGATGAAAAATCCTAAATTTTTCGAGAAAAAAGTTAAAAATTTAGTGAAGAAGTACGCTAAGAACAAGTGGTGAGATGATAATGAATATTGGTGAGAAGGATAACAATTCAATCAAAGAAGCAATAAAGCAAAAAATTAAAGAGAAAATTAAAAAAGAATTACTTGAAGAAATATATACCGAATTACAATTAGAAGAAGAATTAAGGGAAGAAATAACTTCCGAACTTATTAACACCCAACCATTAGAGCATTCAGAAATAGTTAAAGCTAAACTTGAACCCATACCAATGGAACCAGTAATAACATACGCTAAAAATGATAAAGTACATGCAAAAATAGCTCTCACAGTAAAAACTATCCTTAAGATTGCTAGTCATTCATTAAAATATGCTCATTCTAAAATTCGAAGAGAGGAATGGGTTGAAGTGATTGGATTGCTTGCTGGAAAATTTGATAATACTAATGGAGTCCTTCATGTGGAAGACGCCTATCCAATGGGACATGGTACAGCAGTTTATGCCGAAATTAAAGATTATAAAAATTACGTTAGAGCATTCAAAGACATAAAAAAGAATAACCTTTTTATTTGTGGATGGTATCATTCCCATCCTTCATATGGATGTTTCATGTCTAAAGAAGATTTAGGAACTCAAGCAAGATATCAAAAATTATGGGGTAAAGCAATTGCGTTAGTTATAGATCCATACCAAATTGATGGGACTTCATTAGGATTTGAAATTTATCGTGCGAATTTTAAAACAAAGAAGTGGTTTTCAGTACCATTTGACATTAAAGGAAATTTAGATGTGAGAATGTTGCCGGAAATTTTAGAATTTATGAATCCAATTATTGAAGGTAAAGCTGCTTATTTAGAATATGATGAATAATATTTTTTGGTGAAAATTAACCCATGGTTAAAAAGAAGAGTATAGCGATAATATTTGTCGTTTTTCTGATAATTGGTATAATACATGGTTCTATCGCAATTTCATTAAATATTTTTTTAACTTGGATATTTATTGGTTTATGGATAATTTTTACGGTTAAAATATTTGAAAACATAAAACAGCATCGCGAATTTAATTCACCACACAATACTGCTTTTTTTGTTATTATTCCGTTATTCATCGGAATTTTTTACTCTATTTGGGGGTATTTTACAGGTATATTGGGTGAAAATCTTCTTGATGGTTCAAATCTATATTTTAGTTGGTGGAGTCTCATTTTTGGATTTCCATTTATAATTTATGGTTCTTATTCTTTATATCGTTGTTTTAAGAAATATAATGTAATCTATTTTGGAACTAAGTCAGTAAAAGCTAGGATATTAGGATATATCCTAACTTCCACAGTTATCCTTTTTATAATAATTTATTGGGTGATGTTTTATGCAGTTATAGAATTTTATGATTCTCCTATAACCCCTCTTCATTTCTCTTTAAATCTTAATCTTTTATTATTATTCATTGCTTCATTATTAATATTTGTTATTTTTGGATTAGCTAGTTCACATAGAACACTTCCAGCATTAACTCGAGATTATATTGCTCAACGGACTAGAAAAATAAATTCATTAAGTACTCCTACAATCCAAAGACAAAGAGAACGTACTACAACTAGAACTACTCCATCACCCTCAAGAAGAACTGTAACTCAAACAACGAGATCTCGATCTTATTCATCTAGAACAACACCTACATCTCATAGGCAAAAAACTAAAACAACAAAAACTATTCAAACTAGAGCTGCAAAAACAACTTCAAAAGCTATAAATTTAGCGAGATATAAACCAAGAGCATCATATTTATCAGAGGATGATTTTAAATGTATTTTTTGTTTTAAACTGCCAAAACTCCCCAATGATAACGGCAGAGGGATAATTGTTTGCCCAAATTGTAGATATCCCGCTCATGCCGATGAATTTAAAGATTGGTTAAAAACCTCAAATCTCTGTTCAAGATGTAGTACTCCCATTCCATCCAAATTTAGACATAATCCTAGAATAATAAGTATAAAAAATTATCAAATTATCTATAGACATTTTTTAAAGAAGAAAATGTAATTAAGTTGGAATTTGTATGATGTTCGTTAATGGATTATTCTTTAAATTTGATGTTTTTTTTTAAATCCCCAATAGTTGTTACTAATTCTGCATAAACATTATGAGGATGAATGGATTCAAAACTCTCAATTTTAAAGATAACTTTAAAATCATCCTCTAGATTTGGAAATTTTCTAAGAATAAAATTTTTCGCCATTTCTCTAATTACATCTTCGGCAAATAATGGTTTTAAGTGAGCGCTTCTGACAAGTTTAGCTTCCTCGGGTCTTTTTAATACTGATTGCATTTTTCCGCTCATAGAATCTTCAATAATTTCAATAATATCCAACACATCAATCTTATGATTATTTAAATCCTTTATTTGGACTATTATACTTCCAATTGATCTTTGATTATGTGAGCTAAAGGGTAAAATATTGAGAAGTTTTTGAACCGTATCATCAGGAATATTTATATCACTTCTATTTTTAATAATTTCTTCGGCATATTCTTGACTCATTTCCTTTGCACATGGACAAACTGTCATTCCAACTGCGCTTGCTCCAATATAGTAATTAAAATCAATTTTTTTTTGTTGGGTTTTCCAAGCTTTCACAAATGAACTTATATTATACGCTTTTTGTATTGTTCGTTGCTTATCATCTTTTGCTTGGACTATAATTTTACCCTCCAGTTTAACTTCGACTTTTTCTGTATATGAATGTTTTTGTAATAATTTTCGAGCAATCCTATCTCCTACTACTTCTACAGAGGGAGTTGGTTTGAATATTACTTCATTTATGATTTCTTCAATAGTTTCGGATGTTCGAGACATATGGATTCCTCTTTTGTGACTAGGTAATGAAATTAATGCTGAAATTTTAGGATAAAAAGAATATTTTTTATTTTCTTGAATGATATCTACTTTTTTTTCTACTCCTACAATTCCTACTTTATCTATAGGAATGTCTACTGTCGAAATTGATTCTTGTAAATCCTTTTTAAACAAATTGATTAAAAATCACCGAAATATATTTGTTTCTACCAATTCTAATAATTATTATTCAATTAAATTATTTTTTGATATAATGCAAAATTAATTTTTTTTTTTTATGTACAGTTCAGAAATTTTGAGCAACTATGGTTTAATTGGTGATAACTTAGAATTAAAAAAAGATATTAAAATTCTAATTAGTGAAGATGGTAATTTTAAGAGTATTTCGTATAAGAATGTAGGAGAAACAGTCCAAGTTTCAGGTAATAATTCAAATTTATTATTATTACCCGGATTAATCAATTCTCACATTCATATTGGAGATAGTTTTGCTAAGGAACAAGGGTTTAATAAAGCTTTAAAGCAAGTCATCGCACCACCAAATGGTATTAAGCATCTACTATTAAATAAAACTCCAAAAGAAGAGATAATAAAAGGGATTAAAAAGTCAATATTAGAACTATTATCAAATGGAATTACTTCTTTTATCGATTTTAGGGAAGGGGGAATTAACGGATTAAAGATTTTATATAAAGCTATAGAAAGAGAGAATATTATTGATTCTTTAGTTTTAGGAAGATATAGAGAGAAAGAAGAGATTAAAAAGATTTTCCAATTAGCAGATGGGTTAGGTTTACCTAGTTATAAAGAAATTCATCCAGAAGTTAAAAAAGTCCTAAGAAAATGTAAGGAGGCTTCTGGAAAAATTGTTGCTTGTCATGTTGCTGAATTAGAAAGGGATAATGATTTAATGAATCAAATTTTTAATGATAATATAATTGATATATTTATTCATGGAACTCATTTCATTGAAAACGATTTAAAACTTCTAGAACAAAGACAAAATTCTTTAATATTATGTCCACGTTGCAATGGATATTTTGGAGCTGGTTTTCCACCAATAGATAAAATTCTAAAGTTTAAAATACCCTTAGCGATCGGAACAGATAACGTAATGGCTAATAGTCCTGATCTATTTGAAGAATTACGATACTTATACCGGATCTTAAGAGTGATGGACAGGAATATAACAGTAACCGGAAAAGATTTGCTAAAGATGGTTACAATTAATGCTGCTAAAATGTTTAATATCGAAAGTCAGATTGGTTCGATATCAGAAGGAAAAAAAGCTAATTTCTTTTTAATTGATTTAAATAATCCTAATTACTATACACAAAAATTAGATATTGATAAGTTTTATGCCTTAATCATTAGTAGAACTAATTCATTTAATATTAAAAAAACGTATGTAAGGGGTAAACTTGTTCATGAAAAACATTAAAAAACCTTATGTTATTTTAAATGCTGCAATGACGATAGATGGGAAGATTTCCTCAAAAGAGGGAGATTCTGAAATATCAGATGAAGAGGATTGGAAAGAAGTTCATAAACTTAGAACTCAAGTAGATGCGATAATGGTAGGAAAAAATACAATTTTAAAGGATAATCCCAAACTTCATATTAAATTTTATGAACATAATGGTTATTATCGTATTGTTATAGATAGTAATTTATCTATACCAATTGATTCACAGGTAATAACTTTTAAGCCAGAAACCTATCCTACAATAATATGTGCTACGGAAAATGTATTACAAGAAAAAGTTCAAGAATTTGAAGCTAGAAATATAAAAGTAATTAAGAACGGAAATAGTTCAAATGTAGATCTTAAAAAGTTAATGTCAAATTTATATAATTTAGGGATTAGGTCCGTTCTTCTAGAAGGAGGAGGAAATCTAAATTGGAGTTTTATTAAGGAGGATTTAGTGGACGAAATAAGGCTAACTATAGCACCATGGATTGTAGGAGGAAAAACCTCCATTACACTAGCTGAAGGAGAAGGTTTTGATAAAATGTGCCAGGCTCAACGGTTTAAACTCTTCGATCTTAATCACCGGGAAAATTATGTTATTTTAAAGTATAAAAGATGATAAAATGAGTGAAAACATAGATTATTACAAAAATCTTTCAATACGAAAACTAAAAGAAAAAGTAAGAGAGATAAAATCCTCAT
This sequence comes from Candidatus Odinarchaeota archaeon, assembly GCA_048885325.1. Classification (GTDB taxonomy): domain Archaea; phylum Asgardarchaeota; class Lokiarchaeia; order Sigyniarchaeales; family SOKP01; genus SOKP01. Next base: position 4,174 of record JBHLPZ010000032.1, on the reverse strand, counting down.
TACCCCATGAGAGCCGTAATATCATTACATACTCAAAGAATTTTACCTTATCTTTATCAAATTATTGCCAAAATGAATGTAAGTATTGTTTTTATAATTATAAAGTTCCTAAATTAGATGACAAGAGAAATGTCATTCTTTTAGGTAATGAACAAATTATTAGATTAATTCAAAAAGCTATAAAGTTAAATTGTAAGGAAGCTTTGTTAATGTCTGGAGAAAGACCAGATAGTTTCGTAGAAGTTAAACGAGAATTAAAAGAGAGAAATTATGATGATTATATACAATTTATTATTTATCTTTGCTCTTATCTTTTAGATTTTAATCTATTGCCCCATAGCAACATTGGAGTACTGACTTTTGAGGAAATGGAAAAATTAAAAAAATTTAATGCCAGTATGGGGCTAATGTTAGAAAGTACTAGCATAGAATTGTTTAAAAAAGGAATGGTTCACGAGTTATCGCCAGGTAAATTACCAGAAAAAAGAATAGAGCATATTAAAAATGCAGGAAAATTAAAAATTCCGTTCACCACAGGTTTACTACTAGGCATTGGCGAATATTTTGAGGATAGGATCAGAGATCTTAACTTAATCAAAAAGGTTTATGAAGAATATGGTCATATTCAGGAAGTTATAATACAAAATTTTGTAGGAAAAAAGGGAATTCAATATCATCCAGAAAATCCTATTTCTATTGAAGAAACTCTAAAAATAGCAGGTATTGCAAAACTTATATTAGGAAACGAGATTGCCATCCAAGTACCACCTAATTTAATACGGGGATATGAGAAAGATGCAATTGAGTTAGGTGTCAATGATTTTGGAGGTATATCTCCATTTACAATTGATTATATCAATCCTAATCATTCATGGCCTCAAATCAATAATTTAAAAACTATTTGTAGGAATTTAGGTTTTAAATTAAGAGAAAGATTACCAATTTATGAAAAATATGTACAAAAATCGGATTTCTGTCCAGTAAATATTAAAAAAATTATAGATAATATTAATTTAGATGGTACAGATATATAATCAAATTAGGCAAAAAATTAAGTCAATATTGAAGAAGAGTCTCGAATCAGAAGAAATCACTTCTCAAGACGCTTTACAACTGCTTAAGGTGACAGGAAAAGAGTTTAGAGCATTACAAGCTGCGGCAGATGAAATTTGTTTCAGTAAAAAGCAGAATATAGTCACATTTATTATAAATAGGAACATAAATTTTACAAATATTTGCCAAAAAGGCTGTAAATTTTGTTCCTTCAGTGTTCCTATTACAAGCAAAGAAGGATTTTTATTAACCATTGAGGAAGTAAGAAAGAAAGTTCAACAAGCACATATTAACGGCTGCTCTGAAGTATGTATTCAAGGTGGTATACATCCTAAATTAAAATTTGATTTTTATCTAGATATTTTAAAAACTGTAAAAAAAGTAAATCCAGAGATTCATATACACGCATTCTCACCTCAAGAAATATATTATATGTCTGAATTATCAGGTAATAGCATTGAAGATACTTTGAAGATTTTGAAAAAATCAGGGTTAAATTCAATACCTGGTACTGCTGCTGAAATTTTGGTTGACAAAATAAGAAATATTATATGCCCCAATAAAGTAAGTACAACTGAATGGATCAACATCATATCTATAGCTCATAACTTAGGAATTCCCACCACATCAACAATTATGTATGGACATATTGAAGAACTGGAAGATAGGATTAAGCATTTAGAAATTATAAGAAATATTCAGAAAGAAACCCATGGTTTTACTGAATTTGTGCCTTTACCTTTTGTTAAAGAAAAACCTCTTTTATCTAGATTAAAAGATTTTCCATTACAATCGAGCTATGGAATGGCAGATTTGAAATTATTTTGTGTTGCAAGATTGTTTTTTAATAATTATATTGATAATTTACAATGTTCTTGGGTTAAATTAGGACCAAAATTTGCACAAGTATCTCTTAATTATGGAGTCAATGACTTTTCAGGAACATTGATGGAAGAGAATATCTCTAAGAGTGCGGGTGCTGAATTTGGAGAATATTTATCACCGGATGAAATCGTTAAAATCATAAGAAGTGCTGGGAAACGGCCAGCTCAAAGAACTACGCTATATAATATTGTAAGATTTTATTAGTATTAGCACATTCTTTTAATTTAATAAGGTTCCTGTGTTTGTAGATAGTTTAAAATGTAACGTTGTGCAATTAAATCTGAGCTAACCTTACCTAAGACTTCACCATCTTTGACTACTGGCATTGCAGATATTTGAAATTGTTCCAATTCTCGAATAATATCTAAAATTGTAAAATCAGGTGAAGCGCTAATTACTTCTTTCGTCATAATTTTTTCAAGCGTAACATCTTGTATACCTTCAGCAGTAGATTTGGTAATATCCCAATCAGTAATGACTCCTACAAGCTTACCTTCAGTTAATACAGCAACTATCCCACTGTTTTTTTCAATCATCAATGCTGCTGCTTCTTGAACACTACTATTTACATCAATAGTAGGTATTGAAACCATAATATCTTTAGCTGTTCGCTCACTCTCTTTTGTTGTTAGACGTTGCAGACTTATCTTCTCGGCTGCAAAACAAGGAAGTGTATCTGGGTCACTTGCTAATAGATCTACTAATTCAATCATATTACGGCTAATTACTTTTTTTCTATAAGTCTCACCGGCTATTAAACGATTTTTTGATAATTCTTCAAATTCCTTAGCATGATTAACTAACCAACTTTCAACAGCCCTACGGTTTCCAAGATACTCTTCAGGTATTTGTAGATGATCAGGCGTTTTTATTAAATGTTCCTGAGCAGCATAAATTACTCCCCCAGAATTTACTAAATAATCATTTGCTATCATAACTCCTTTTTCACGATATACAATTTGTTCCATACGAATTCGAGCAGCTTTTCTATTAGGGTCAGGAGAATAAGTATTTGCACCCTCAACTATTACTGCCCAATTTCCCATTCTTTCTACGAGCATTGAAGGATTTTCAGTTGGCCACACCCCTAAATAATTAAATACAGGAGCTGCAGGTATTAAACAGAAGCCATCTTCGAGTAATAAATTGTTTGAATTTGTTGAGAATTTTGTAGGATGCTTATATCCTTCTGAAATAATATTTCTCTGAAAATAAGAAGTGGTAATAAGACCCTCTTCTTTCCATAAATTATATAATTCCAATACCGGTAAACCTGATTCATTATATAAATAGCCTTCTAAATCACTAATTCCTGTAACTTTAACTAGGGGAATTCTTTCTTTTAGGAGCCGTGCAGCGTGAGCACCAACAGCGCCAAATCCTTGAATTAAAACTGTGAGTTTTTCTAATTTTGGAATTTTCAAATTTGCAAATTGATGTAGAACACGCAACCTAGGCATTATTTCTAATAGTGTTTGTAAGGCGGTTACTACACCTCCAGCAGCAGCTCCAAGTTCATCAATACGATTTCCACCCATATCTGCTGGTTTTGATACAGCACTATCTAGTCCATTTTCAATCGCAATTGTTTTCATATCAGAATCATTAGTCCCTACATCAGGTCCAGGAACATATATATCCCTATAACGTTGAATTAAGCGTGCAAATCCTTTAATTATCTCATCATGTTGTTCTTTTGAGATGCTTCTTTCTGCAACTATACCTGATTTTCCACCTCCATATGGAAGATTAGCTGCTGCATTTTTAAGGGTCATTCCACGAGCTAAATTATAAATATCCGAGGGTGTAATATCTGGGAGCATTCGGATACCTCCCATAGAAGGATTTCCCATGGCAAGAGAATCTACAACTAAATATCCACCAATTTCTAATGGAGATTTTTCATCCCACATGCAACTAACTAACTTAGGACCAACTTTATCAGTAATAACTCCTAAACGTGAAAGAAGATGTACATCTAAATTACTAAATTCTAAATAGCACCTTCCATTCTCTTTTTTAAGTCGAGTTTTAAGGGTAGCTTCTGGGAGTCTTTCCTTCAGAAAAGCATCCATATTTTTTGGAATCATAATCTAAATTCATTTAAAATATAGGTTATTAAAGTTTAGGTATGTTTACTAATATGAGTCTTTCTAATTTAAAACTGTCTGGTTTTAAATTAGATTTAAATATAAATAGAAATTAGTTTAGGTTTTATTAAATAAAAGTTATTTAT
>JBHLPZ010000031.1:0-21198 GCA_048885325.1 Candidatus Odinarchaeota archaeon | reverse complement strand
CTGTTCCTTCTTCAACAACAACTAAATCTGGAATGCCTAATTGTTTCATCTTTTTCGCGGCATCTTCAACTGTGGCTTTAGTAGTAATTGTGTCATATTCATCATCTATTACTAAATCTTTTACAAAATATTCTTTTGTGGTTAAGCCCATTTTTTATCACAATTTTTATGGATAAATTATTTATTAATTACAAAAAAAGACTGAACTATTAAATGTTACTATAGTCCAATTATTATAATTGGTTCATATTCACTATTAATTTAATTATTAATTAATTAGTAAAACTTCCAAAATTTATTAATTATAAAAAAAAAGAGTGTTTTTTAATAAAATTCTGTACCTTCAACCATTGTGGTTGCTACAACCATTTCTTGGGCTGCTTTGGTAGCGCGCATTACTTTTGCCATGTTTCCTACTAATTTAAACTTCCCTGCCATTAACCCTTGGATAGGATCGAGTTCTTTCTTTAAGACTTTTACCCAGTTATCATAAGGACCTGAAAAAACAAACTCAGCCCCCACTTTTTCACCTTCTTTTAAAGGTCTAGGTGGTGAGTTAGGAGGGAGAATATCAAATTCCTCACCAGTTGCTAAAGTTTTTGCTCCCGTACAATCACCCTTGTATAATCCAATAAACATTTTAATTTCATGATCTAAATTTCCACTCGGCTCAACAATAAAAATAAAATCCCCTTCCCACCAAGATGCTGCAGCTTTATAATTAGGATTACTGTTTAGTGCTTTTACATAAGCCTCAGCCCATTCTTCTGAAAAAACTTTCATAATTTTCACTATTTATTTAAATTTTTATATATCTTCTGTTGATATTATTTTTATAAATACTTTTTTTTATTAATTATTTTTTCAAATTTAATTCAAATTAAATAGATCTAGAGGAACATTCACACAAATTTGTCAAATGTCTTTAAGAAAAAAAAGTTTGTAAAAAAGTTTTATTAGACACCAATTCCGATTGTATTCGCAATACCAGCTACAATAATTAGTCCAATTATTATCACTGGTTTATATAACACTAGAAATTTAATGAGAACTAGTTTTACTAATTATAAAAAAAAAGTGGGTCTTAATAAAACTCGGCACCCTCAACCATAGTGGTCGCTACAACCATTTCTTGGGCTGCTTTGGTAGCGCGCATTACTTTTGCCATGTTTCCTACTAATTTAAACTTCCCTGCCATTAACCCTTGGATTGGATCAAGTTCTTTCTTTAATATTTTTACCCAGTTATCATAAGGGCCTGAAAAAACAAACTCAGCTCCTACTTTTTCACCTTCCTTTAAAGGTCTAGATGGTGAATTAGGAGGGAGAATATCAAATTCCTCACCAGGTGCTAAAGTTTTTGCTCCAGTACAATCTCCCTTGTAAAACCCGATAAACATTTTAATTTCGCGATCTAAATTTCCACTCGGCTCAATAAGAAAAATAAAATCCCCTTCCCACCATGCTGCTGCTTCTTTAAAATTAGGATTAGCATTTAAGGCTTTCATATATGCTTGAGCCCATTCTTCTGAAAATACTTTCATGATTTTCACTCTTTGTCTAAATTATAATTATTGCTAATATTATTTTTAATGTTGTTTATTATAAATTACTTTTTCAACTTTAACAAATTTGTGAAATAAAATTAGTTATTAAAAAAAAGATTTATTAAACGCCAATCCCGATTGTATTTCCAATACCAGCTACAATAACCTTTGACCCTTTCTCTGTACGTTTTCGTATCCCCATTTTAATCTTTTCTACTATATTTGGTACACTTTGGGTGATACTCCTACGCATAGTAGTAATGGCATCTTCTAATGATTCTCTACATATCAATGCATCAATAGGAATTTCTTTTTTTGTTGAAGATTCTTCGATATAATATTTTTCCACACCAATTCCACCAATAGCTGCTCCCACTCCTACAGCGATGGACCCACGTTTATCACCCGAAAGTTTCAACCCAGCATCAATCATTATAATTCTAGATATCTCATCTCCATGTTCTTCAATTAATTTCTTAATCGCACTACCTGGTTTTCCAACAGTTCCACCTGGACCCTTTGCACGGACTACATAAACAATTCTATCTTCAAAATTAATTTCTTGGAGAATAGTATCTTTTGCAATTTCACGAGCTTCAACATCACCATTATCAGAGACGTTTCTTACAAAATTTCCAGCGACCAAAGCACCAAGGCCATCTCCAATAGGACTACCTTCTGAAAACGCTTTTGTAGCATGATAATATGATTTTGCCATTGAAGTAATTAAACTCATTTGCATCGAGATTTGCATTAATAAAACATAGGATTTTGATTTCTTACCTAAAATTAAGTAATGTTTAACAAGTCTATATATATAATCTACAGCCATTACTGCTTCAAGTAAATTTTCCAAATTCTGAGCATCAGCAGAACCCTTTATTACATTTGGAGCCATTAGTGCGACTTCTTCTTGGAATCTATCATCTCTAACATCAATAACATGATCTAACTTTGGAATAATTCCGAAAGGATCAAGTGAAACTGGAGTAATTGCAATAAAAGTCAAAAAATCTTCGAGTTTAATCATTAGATCTTTATCGGTCTCTTTCTTATCAGCAAATTTTTTAAAATTTGATAACAAAATTTGTTTGCATTCTTCATCCCATTCTTTAAGCTTTGTTAATCCAGATTCAATTTCTTTCTGTGATCTCCATGCTTGAAGTTTAGTTCCATAGAAGATCGAAACGAATATTAACACAAACCATAAAACTTGGATTATTAAACTAAGTGGATCTACTTGAGTTTGGCCAAATTGCATTAAATTAAAGATCATCTTTATCCTTTCTATATTTATAGTCTTAATATTTTAGAATTTTAATCTAGTAAATTTTCATAATAACAAAATTTATTTAGTCTTATATTCTTTTCTATTATAAAGAAAAGAATTGGAAGAACTCAGACAGCTTAAGAGATATACATGATAGACGATGAAGATGAAGATGAGGAGATATTAAAGAAAGGGACCTCATTGAAAAGTGCACTAAAAACTATACTCATGATTCTATTAATCATAATTGGAGCACTTTTTGTTTATTTAGCTGGTACTACAAATCAAATCACTAACTGGTTTATAGGTTTTTCATTTATATGCTTAGGTTCTACAATACTTCAAATTCAAAAGCGTTCAACTGAACCAACGATGCAAACTTTGTCTATTTTAAAATGTAATATTTGTGGACTTACAAAAGTAAGAAATTATCAGCACGGAGATTATGTTTTTAGAGAAATAGAACCATGTAATGATTGCAATGAGTCAATGATAATAGATCAAATCTATAGTGTAAAATTAAAAAAACCAACAGTAGTAAAAAAAGAAGGAGAACTAAAACCTAAAGCTAAGAAATAAATTAGTTAATTCTGTAATTAGTGTGGTGCTTCCTTATTTTTAATAAATTAGGAATGGGCGGATCATTCGACCATCTTCATGAAGGGCACAAATACTTAATTAAGCTTGCTTTATCTCTCTCAAAAAAAGTGATTATTGGTTTAACGACTCAAATTTTATTGAAAAATAAGAAATTTCCTTCTAAAATAGAAACTTATAAAACAAGAGAAGAAAATATAAAGCATTTTATTAATAAAATCGCTGATATTAGTAGAGTAGAAATTATACCCTTAAAAGATCCATATGGCCCTCCTATTCATGAACCTGATTACGAGAGCATTATCGTAAGTCAAGAAACATATAAAACGGCTCTCAAAATTAATGAAATAAGAGAAAGCAAAGGGTTTGATCCTTTAATTATAGTCGTAATACCAATCATTAAAGATCAACAAAATCAAAAGATTAGTTCTACAACTATTCGTGAACAGTTAATGTAATAAGTTTTTTAAGCACCCTTTATATTTAGAATTATATTAATTATTTGCTTGAGTTGGGATTTAATTGCTTAAAGCTATTAACAAATTATACTTGGAATATCATCTCAATCAAGCCTCATTTTTCTTTCAATTCTTTATTTTGCCAAGGGAATAATTATTAATTTTTTAAGCTTTTTTCCCTTGGCTGCGGATGTTGTTTATATTAATCAATAATAATGTACTTATTTCTTCTTTAGTGGCTATAGATTTATTCTAATTTAAGATAGGGTTATTTTAAGTAAACATTCGCGCGTAAGATTTAAATACGTTAAAAATTTAGAAATTATATAATAAAATGGAAAAAATTTTGGATTTAATCATATGACAATCAAGCTTAAAAAACAAGTAATAGAGATATTAAAGATTTTAAAAGAAAAGAAGGAAAAAGTTATTGCAGAAGATTTAGTTCGTGAATTAAATATTGATTATATAGTGCTTATGTCTGCCGTAAATGATTTAATTGAATATAATTTAGGTGGATTTAAAGAGAAAGAGATTAATAGAATTTCATTAAATAAAGAGGGTCAAGGTTATCTAATAAATGGATTACCTGAAAGACAATTATTACAACTTTTGTTAAAAGATCAGATTAAAGAAATCTCTATTGATGACTTTTTAAAGAAATCAAAATTTAAAAAAGATATCTTTTATATTGGCCTTTCAAATATGAAAAAAAATCGTTGGATTGCTCAGAGTAAGGCAACAGGAGATAATAGAATATATCTTATAACGGAAGACTTCTCTGAAACCAAATTGGAGAAATTCTTAAACACTTTTAAAGAAAATAATTTCTTGAATTATTCTTCATTATCGAAAGAGGACTTAGAACTCGTTGAAATCCTAAATAAAAGAAAATTGATTAATAAAACGAAAAAAGTTGAAAGATTAATATATCTAACTGAAAAAGGTAAGAAGCTTCAACTTTCAAAAATCCAAGAATTACAACAGATTAGTAAGATTACATCTAAAATGCTTATAAATGGCTCATGGAATAATTATGACTTAAAAGCTTTTGATATTACTAAGCCAGGTCCTCTCTTGAAAGGTGGTAAGTATCATCCCGTTATAGCCTTAATAAATGAAATAAGAGAAATATTCTTATCAATGGGTTTTACAGAAATACGTGGTCCTATTGTAGAGAGTGCTTTTTATAATTTTGATGCTTTATTTCAACCTCAAGATCATCCAGCAAGGGAAATGCAAGATACTTTTTATCTAGATAATCCTAAAGTGGCAAGATTACCAGAAAAAGATAGGGTACTTGCGGTAAAGGAAACACATGAAAACGGAGGGGATTCTAATTCGATTGGATGGGGTTATGAATGGGAAGAAGATATTGCAAAAAGAACAGTTTTAAGAACCCATACAACGGCAACAACCATCAGACGTTTAGCTCAATTTTATAAAAATAATGAAAATGTACCTGTGAAGGTTTTTTGTATAGATCGTGTATTTAGGAATGAAAAAGTTGACAAATCACATCTAGCAGAATTTATGCAAGTAGAAGGTATAGTTATTGATGATCACGTAAATTTAGGCGACCTAATTGGACTTCTATCAGAATTCTATAGAAAAATGGGATTTAAAAAGATTATTACTCGACCAGGTTTTTTTCCTTATACAGAACCTAGTATGGAAGTTTCAGTTTATTATGATAAGTTAGGTGAATGGTTAGAAATGGGGGGAAGTGGAATATTTCGCCCAGAAGTGACCTACCCTTTTGGAATTAAAGAACCTACTAGGGTACTCGCATGGGGGCAAGGTCTTGAACGGATTGCAATGTTATATTACGGACGAGAAGATATTAGAGATTTGTATTTCAATCCAATTAAATGGTTAAGACAACAAGCTTATTAAAAACGAGGTGTAAAGAATTCCAACATTAGAATTAAAAATTGAAAGATTAGAAAGACTGGTGGGTAAAAAGCTAAATATTGAAGATTTGGAATATGATTTACAATGGATTAGCCTTGATTTGGAGGGCGTTAACGAGGATGAACAAAAAGTTAAAGTAGAATATAATCCAAATAGACCTGATTTTTCAAGTCCAGAAGGTATCGCAAGAATGTTAAAAGGTTATTATGAAATTGAATTAGGGCTACCCCAATATGAGATTAATCCCGGAGAAATTGTTTTAAACGTGGATCCTTCAGTCAAAAAAGTAAGACCATATATTGTGTGTGCCGTCATCCGTAATATCGATTTAGATGAGGATGAAGTAGCTACTTTAATGAATATTCAAGAACATTTGCATTGGGCTGTTGGTAGAGATAGAAAAAAAGTAGCAATAGGTGTCCATGATTTTGATAAAGTTGTTCCTCCATACCGCTATACTGCAGTTAAACCAGATTCTGTTAGTTTTACTCCCTTACATGGAGATGGATATCCCATGAATTTAGAAGAAATTTTACTATTACATGAAAAAGGAATTGAATATGCTCATATATTAGAAGAAAAAGAAGTATATCCTATTATTTTTGATAAGAATAACGAAGTACTTTCATTTCCACCAATAATTAATGGGGAACTAACAACTGTTACAGAAAAAACACAAAATCTTTTCTTAGATTTAACAGGAACAGATTTTAATGCTGTAAATTTAGCCTTAAATATACTAGTAACAACATTAGCAGACATGGGCGCAACAATAGAAAGTGTTAAAGTAAATTATGAAGGTGAAAAAGAAATTACTACTCCTAATCTAAAACCCACAAAATGGGAAGTAAATATTGATTATATCAATAATTATCTCGGATTGAATTTAACTACAACAGAAATGATTAAATGTTTTGAAAAGATTAGAATGGATGCTAAAATTTCTAAAAAAAAAGGACACTTAGACATATGGGTCCCAGCTTATCGCGGAGATATAATGCATGTTGTTGATTTTACTGAAGAATGTGGAATTGGTTATGGATACTTTAATATTCCCAAAACAATTAAAGAAGGTTGTATTGGAGAGTATCATCCCCTCCAAACCTTCTCAAATAAAGTACGTACCCTTATGGTTGGAGCAGGATATTTAGAAGTTTTAAACTTTATATTATCTAATTCAGAAAAACATTATAATTATATGAAGCAAGAATTTAAAGAGGAAAAATCTCTTCAAATTGCAAATCCAGTTTCTAAGGAATACAACACCACACGTACAAGAATTCTTCCAAAATTAATGGAAACCCTTCTTTATAATCGTTCTGAGGAGAAACCAATTAGAATTTTCGAGGTGGGGGACGTGATACTATTAGCTCCTAAAGAAGAAACAGGTGCTAAAAGAGAGGTACACCTCTCAGCAGTTACCTATCATGAGGACGCTGATTTTACAGAGATACGATCCACATTAGACTTTATAATGATATCACTTGGTCATTCCTCAAATTACCAAGTAAAGCCAGCAGAGAATCCAACTTACATTTCTGGTAGATATGGAGAAATCTATTTGAATGATTCAATCATTGGAGAAATTGGAGAAGTACATCCAGAAGTATTGGTAAATTTTAAGCTAGAGTTCCCTGTTGCAGCAATGGAATTGAATTTGGAATTATTAACTGAAAATATTTTATAATACGAGCAATAAAAAGTTAATCATTTTTTGAAGGTTTTGATATTGAACGATAATGAAGAACTTAAAGAAGAATTAGAACAATATAGAAAAGAAATAGACGAAATTGATGATAAAATAGTTGATCTATTAAATAAAAGAGGTAATTTCGCTATTAAGTTAGGAGAGGTCAAAAAAAAATTAAATATGGAATTAACTCAGCTAAACAGAGAAAGAGAGGTTTTAGAAAGGATTAAAAGAAAATCATCTGTTTTTGGAAAATCAAATATGGAATTAATTTGGAATGAAATTATAGGTGCCAGTAAGGCGGTTCAAGGAAAGATCGTTAATGTTGGGTATCTAGGACCTATGGGAACGTTCACTCATCAAGCAGCACTTGAATTATTTCCTAAATCAGGATCAAAATTTATTCCATATAACAGCTCATTAGATATATTCAATGATATTGAAAAGGATGTTATTGTATTTGGAGTAATCCCTATAGAAAATAGTTTACAAGGAACTGTTCTAGAAACTATCGATATATTAATCGAAAAAGAACTCCTTATTTATAGCGAGATTGAATTAAGAATAATTCAAAATCTAATCGGTTTAAAGGAATCAAATATATCGGATATAAAACATATATTCTCACATCCTCAAGCATTCGCCCAAACACGTTTATGGATAAAAGAAAATTTACCTAATGTAAATTTGATCAATGTAAGTTCGACTGCGGAAGCCATCAGAAGGGTTCGTAAATTGAATGACCCATCTTATGCGGCAATTGGGACGATATTTGCGAGTAATATTTATGATTTAGAGGTTTTAAAATCAAAAATTGAAGATGAGCCTATAAATTATACACGATTTTTAGTTTTATCTAAAAAAGAATATCCATCAAAAACCGAAAAGATGAAAACTTCAGTAGTTTTTGCTACTAAACATGTACCCGGTGCTTTATACAATGTTTTAAAAATATTTTCTGATGCAAAAATAAATTTAACAAAAATCGAATCTAGACCTAGTAGAAAAGTACGGTGGGAATATATTTTTTTTATGGACTTTGAAGGAGATAAAGATGATCCATTTGTTAAAGAAGCACTTCAGTTAATGCAAGCAAATGTTATTTGGCACAAAATCCTAGGATCATACCCTATGAAGTAAAACCTTGTTTTTAAAAATCTCTTTACTTGGATGTATTTTGATTTCTAAAAGTATTTTAATTATTTTTTTTTTAATTAAATGTATATAACTTTTAACAATTCTACAGAGTAAAATTTGGAACGGTTAATATGCTTGGCAAAGTAAGGAATGATGGAAGGGTATTTAATGAGATTCGAAAGACTACTATTGAGCGTAATTATCTTAAATATCCAGAAGGCTCTGTCTTGATTACTCAGGGTAGTACTAAAGTAATCATAACTGCATCAATTTTAGATTATGTTCCTAATTTTTTAGCTGATACAGGTACTGGATGGATAACTGCTGAATATAATATGTTACCTAGAGCTACTCAATTACGAAATAATCGAGAAAGGAATAGATTAAGAATAAAAGGTCGAACTCATGAAATACAACGATTAATTGGGAGATCTATGCGTGGGGCGTTTAATTACGAAAAAATTGGAGAAAGAACTATCCATATAGATTGTGATGTTATTCAAGCAGATGGAGGAACAAGATGTGCAGCTATAACAGGTGCATTTGTGGCAGTTTTTGATGCTATTAATTATTTGTATAATGAAAAATTAATCTATGATTTTCCAGATTACAAAGTTACCGCAGCTATTTCCTTAGGAATTAAAAATGATAAAGTTATTCTGGATTTGGATTATAATGAAGATTCAAAAGTTGATGTTGATTTTAATCTTGTCTTAAACGAGGATTTAGAATTTATAGAGATTCAAGGTACAGCTGAAGGAAAAACATTTAATAAGGACAAATTAAATGAAATTTTGGAACTTGGTCAAAAAGGAATTTTAGAGTTGATTCAAATACAAAAAAAAGTTTTAAACCTATAAATCACCTTTTTTCTTTTTAATTTTTTTAAAATTATTCTAATTTAGACTTTAATTTACTAATTGCAGAGCTAATCCTATATTCTTCATCCGTTTTTTGTGATTTAATCAGATGATATTGTTTTATTAATCTGAATTCATCGGCTTTTTCCTTATTAATATCAATTAAATTGGTATTTTCTGACGGATCTTTATCTAAATCGAATAAGTATTCGTGATTTAGTTCCTCATCAAAAATGTATTTCCATTCTGCTTTTTTAATGGATATTAGAAGATATCCCTCTTTGTGATTTCTTTTCATAAATCTATTCTTTTGATAGCAAGCAGATATAATATAATCATCCCTTTTTTGAGGTGTCCTTTTCATTAGAGGAATTAAGCTTTTCCCTTGAAACCATTCTGGAATTTCTATATCAAAATAATCTAATATCGTAGGTGCAATGTCTATTAATTGGACTTTCTCATTAACATAATTTAAATTAGTGTTTACACCTTTTTCAATAATAAAAAGAGGAACTTTTAATAATTCCTCATAAACACTCCCTTGATGTCCAAGAAGTTCATGTTCGTAAAATGATTCTCCATGATCCGAAGTTATTATAATTAGAGTATTTTTCTTGAAACGATAATTTATATAATCAAATAAGCTCATCAAGTTTTCGTCACAAAAATTGATCTCTCCATCATAAAGAATTATTAATTTCTTTAGAGTATCTTGCGAAACCTTATATTTTTGGTGGTGTACAAGAACTTCCTTAGACAAATACTCTCTTTCATTAGAACCTATATCAAATTTTCTAAGATTTAATACATTTTTCGAGGGTGGGTTATATGGACCATGCGTTTCCATAAAATGAGCCCACAGAAAAAGAGAGCCTTTATGAGTGTTTAAAAAAGAGATAACTTTTTTAATTATATAAGTAGCGTTATAAGACATAGGTGTAAATGGTAATAATATGTCTGTTATAAAAGGAAATTTAGTTCTAATCCAATCTATAAATCGGTTAAAACCTTTAAATCTATAAATCAATTTTCTTGAAAAATTTTTGTAATTAAAAATCTTCTTGATTGCATAAATCAATTGATAACGCATTCCTTTCTTATTTGGACGTTCATTTTCAATTTTATATCTTTCTCCATCCAAAAAAATATCAAAACCACGTTTATAATTGAAAAAGGCCCCTAAATTTGGATTACTATGAATCCCGTAGTTAAAAATTCCCTTTTCTTTCAAAAGTTGGGGGAAAGTGATCTTTTTAATTGGTAAGGGGCTGTATCCCCCATTTAAAAGAGGCAAGATAGATGTAAAAATAGCAGAAAAGGAAGATGGAGTCGCTGGACCATTTGTATATGCATTATTAAAAGTAGTTCCTTGTTTTATGAATTTATCTAAGTAGGGTGCTGTATTCAAATGATATCCATATGGTTTTAAATGATCTGGCCTTAAGGCATCTATAGTTATAAAAAAAACAGTTTTATCATTTTTCTCTTCAAACATTTAAGTATATAATTAAGTAAATAAAAAAAATTTTTTTCTCTTATTTATAGTAAATGCTGAGATTAGTTTAAAAAGTAGAAATAATAGTTTTTAAATCTTACATTAAAATCTGAAAAAACTTTTAGAAAATTTTTTTTTTAATTGAATTTTTAATATTTTAACTCTAAGATGATAAGAAAGCTATATATTAAAAATAAATTTAAAAGCAATTTATTTGAAATATTTAACTTTGATTGAATTATTGTAATAATTCTTAAAGATAGTTATAAAAATGGTAAATATATTTATATTTTCTCCAGTATCTCTCGAATATGGAAGAGGTGGAGAAATATATTCTATGGATCTAGCTGCTGGATTACAGAAATATTATAATATCACGTTATTTCATACAAACCTTTATTATGCTGATAAATTTTTAAGTAAAGGTGAAACAATTAAAAAATTAAAAGAAAGAGGTTTTAAATTCAAAAAAATTGAAAGAATGAATTTTGCTACAAGTAACGTTCTTAATAGAGAATTTAGCATTCCATATCCACTAGATATTATACGTTTACATAAAAGAATCAAAAAAAATGATGTAGTATATTTATCTGTTAGTAACGTTAAAAATAATTTGATGTTTATACTCTTGTATCTTTTAAATCCAAGAGTTAAGTTTATACTTGGATATCATAGACCACTATATAGCGACAAATTCTTGTCTCTATACAATCTAAAATATCGTCTTTCAATTCTTCTTCTCTCTCTCTTTAAAAAAAGGTTTTATCATCAAACAATTTCACAACACGCAAAAATTTTTTTAGAAAACTTTTATGTTTCGAATAAGGTTTTTCATATAGTTGAAGGATTAGAGATCGAAAATTTCTTTAATGAAGATTTTGAGAAAAAAAGAAATCCAAATTTAATAATAATGTATGCAGGTGCTCTTAATGATGAGCATAAAGGGATAGGAGTATTATTAAAAGCAATAGAAGGCTTTATTAAGAAATATAAAGAATTAAAAGTAAAATTTGAAATATATGGCTTTGGACCTTTAGAAAAAGAAACAAAAGACTTAATACGAAGATTTCCTCAACATATAAAATTATTTGGATATATAGAATATAAAGATTTGGTTGAGGCCTTTAAGAATTGTGATGTTTTTATATCCTCCTCACGTAGAGAACCCTTTGGAAGAGTAATTATTGAAGCATTAGCAGGGAAGTCAATTATAATCTCTACTAAAACATTTGGAGCACTTGATATATTAAAAGGAAAAGATTTTGCATTTTTTCTTGAAGAATTATCAGAAAATGAAATTATTCAAAAAATCCTTGAAGTTTATAGATTATGGATGGAAAAACCAGAAAAATTTAAAAGTTTACAGAATTCAGCAAGTAATTATGTATTCCAAACATATACAATTTCAAAAGAAATTGAAATGTTTAAAGATTTTATAAATAAATTAATAAGGAATCAAATTTAAGAAGATAATAAATTTATGGTCAATCTAATTCAATTTGGTGTTACTTCATAAAGAATATTATACTAGGCATAGACGGGGGTTGTTTTGAGAGCATTGAATCTTTATTGCAGAAAAACTTATTGCCAAATTTTAAAAAATTAATCGATGAGGGTGTGGCAGCAAAATTAAAAGTTACTATCCCTCCCGTTACAATACCTTCTTGGCCATGTTCATTTTCGGGTATAACGCCCCAACAATTAGGATATTATTGGTTTGATCATCCTAAGAAAGGTTTATTTAATTCAGGATTTTGGAAAGAAAAATCAATCTTTTCAATAAATAATTTAAGGCAATTTGTTTTAAATGTTCCTGGTACTTATCCTGCATGGAAAATAAATGGTGAAATGATATCAGGAATGATGTCACCTTCAACAAGTTGTTATCCTACTGAACTAAAATTTTTTCTGAGAAAAGACTGGATAGTGGACGCAAAAGAAGTAAAAGAATGCTTTAAAGCATTTAATATTAAAAAAGGTTTCTTTCTGAAGAAACTTAAAGAAGATTTCAATTTATTAACTTATGTAATTCGATTACCAGATACATTATCTCATAATACACATTTAGAACGTAATAAAGTAATTAATTACATTAATTTAGCTTATCGAAAAATTGATGATTTTCTCTATCACATATTAAATGAATTTAGTTTTGATAATTTGATTATATTTAGTGATCATGGTCTTAAATTTTATGATTATGAATTTAATATATGTAGATGGTTAGAAAAAAAGGGATTAATGTATATTAATAAATCTCAGAAGAGTAAATTTTATAGCATAGTTTCAAAATTATTTGATTTAATCCGACCGCTTGTTAGAATCAATTATGAAAAAGTTCGATTTATAAAAATGAGATTTTTTAAAGATGCAATAAAAGATTTTATATATTCTAAGGATGCTTTTGAAGAGAGTAAAGTTATGAGTTTATTTGGAAACGTGGGAGCTATATTTTTAAATGAAAAAGAGAAAGGTAAGAAAGAAGAAATAATTAGAAAACTAAATAAAGATAAAAGGGTTAGGGAAGTTATTTCTTTAAAAATCGATGGTTTTCCAGATATAATTGTAGTTTTGGAGGATAAATATTTATTCGATCATAATCCTTCCATGTATGTGATAAGAGGAAGAAATACAATGAGCCATATCCAGAATGGCTTTTTTATTGCTTATGGGAATAATATAAAAAAGAACCAATTAAAATATGTAAATTATACAGATATCGCTCCAACGATTTTAAAACTCTTTGGAATCAAAAAAATGGATTATATGCAAGGTAATGCATTAAATATTTTTAAAAATGACGAAAATAATCAAATTAGTAAATAAATAAGTCAATAATAATAAACAATTTTACGATTACGTAATAAAATTTAATTACAAAGAAAAAGTAAAAAAACTAATTTATGGTAAGTATAAAGAAATCTTGGAAAGAATATTTTGAATTTAAAATAAGACCATTTATTTTTCAGTATTTTTTGTTCCTAGTTAGATTCTATCGGACTTATTTGTCGCCATTAAGGGCTGATATTACTACAATTATCAATTATTATATCTTAAGAAACAGAAAAAAGCCTCCTTTACATGTTCCAAAATCACCTAGAGCGCTAACAATAGTTTCTACTAATTTATGTAATGCTTCTTGTGTTTTTTGTGCTTATCGATGTTTAAATTATGAAAAGGAAGTCATGCTATTTGATACATTCAAAAAGGCTGTTGATGAGTATAAAGAATTAGGGGGAACTAGACTAATGTTATCTCCTACTATCGGTGAAATTTTAATTAATAGAGATCTTTTTAAACAAATTCGCTACGCTAAGGGAAAGGATTTTTATATTACCATTTTTACTAATGGCATTTTATTAGATATCAATACAAATTACAAAAAGATAATTGATTCAGGTATTGATGAAATTTCTATAAGCACAGGGGATCTAGACCCAAATTATGAAGCAAAGGTTTTTGGTATTTCAGAAAAATTGGCAATTGAAAAAATAAATGGAATTTTAAAATTACTAAAATATAAAGAAAAGACCAAGTCGCGTATAAAAATAATAATAGCATTTAGAGCAGAGAGATCATTTAGGAAGATATGGCAAACAATTCAAAGTACAAAGTTTAGATACTTTTTTAAAAAAAAATATTTTCTTATTGATTTTAAAACAGCTTATGATAATTGGTGTGGAACTGTTTCTAAAAGAGATTTACTTGGTGTGATGAGATTAAAGAAAGGCCCCCTTATAAGAAAATTTCCTTGCGAAAGTCTATGGAGAATTAGTATTCTTTCAAATGGAGATGTAAGATTGTGTGCATGCAGAATTAAAGAAACAGAACATGATGGTTTAGTTATAGGTAATATTAATGATGATAGTTTACTGAATATTCTTCATAGTAAAAATGGGAAAAATATTCTTTCTGATTGGGAAAATGGTAAAATTATTGATGTATGTAGGGAATGTAGTCGCTATATGTTCCCTAAATTCATAGAAAGAAGAGACAATCGATGAAAAACATAAATTTAGTTTGCATTACGATTTCTAACCTATTAAAAATAGAGATTTTTTATGGGATTGAAGAAAGATATGCCAAAAATTGCATCAACTTTAGATATTTTTAAAAATAATTATAATATAGAAATTAAGTGAGTATAGGAAACACATGATAAACAACCTTATAAAGAAAGTACTAAATAAATTCGGTTATACTATAATTAAAACGGATCTTTATAATAATCTTTCAAAAAAACAAGTCCCATATGATATGGATCATGATTTTAAAGAAGTTTATTTAAGAACAAAACAATTTACTATGACTTCTGTAGAACGAATGTATGCACTGTATAAAGCAACAAAATATATTGTAGATAATAATGTACCGGGGGATATTGTAGAATGTGGAGTATGGAAAGGGGGGAGTATGATGATTAGTGCTTTCACGCTATTAAAAATGAATAATCAAAATAGAATCATATATCTATATGATACCTATGAAGGAATGAGTAAACCTTCCGAAAAGGATATAAGAATCTATGATAATAAACCAGCATTAAAAAAATGGAAAAAACTCCAAGGAAAAGAATTCAACAAATGGGATTATGCTTCTTTAGATGAGGTTAAAAAAAATTTATACTCAACCGGTTACCCAAAAGAAAATATTACATTTATTAAAGGAAAAGTAGAAGATACAATACCAAATATTGCTCCAGAAAAAATTTCACTCCTTCGATTAGATACAGACTTTTACGAATCAACTTATCATGAACTTTTTCATCTATTTCCAAAATTATCTCTAAATGGTGTTATTATAATTGATGATTATGGTTATTGGAAAGGTCAAAAAGTAGCAATAGATGAATACTTTAAAACACATAATATTAAAATATTATTAAATAGGATAGATGGATTAGGAATAATTGGAATAAAAACAAATAATTAATAACTCTCAAGCAAAAAAATTTTTAGCTTAAAATTCATGTTTTTTTATTATAATTTAAAAATTTTGCCTTAGAAAATGAAAGTAATTGCGATTGGCGTACATCCTGATGATGTCGAATTTGGAATGGGAGCTACTCTAGCAAAACATATCAATATTGGTCATGAAGTTCATGTAATTGTTTTAACAGATGGAGGTAGAGATGAGTCTGGAAATTATACTAGAACCGATATGAGAAGAGAAGAATCTATTAAGGCTTTAAAAATTTTGGGTTTAAAAGACACACCACACTTTCTAAATTTACCTAAAGTAACAGTTAATCAATCTACAATCTCTGTGGTTGAAAAATTAATAAATAAGATTATTCCAGATCGTATTTATACGCATTCAAGAAATGATCGCCATCAAGATCATAGAAAATGCAGTTATGCTATATTGAGTGCTGGAAGGTATATAAATGAAATATTATTATATGAAATTTATTCGGTTTTTCCAGAATTTCTTCCAAATTATATTATAAATTTTTCTAAAGAGTTATTGGATTTAAAAATTAAAGCGATTCGTGAATTTAAATCACAATTTAAAAATATGGATCTAATTGCTGAAATGATAAAAGGAATGGCTATTAAAAATAGCTTTATTAATTACTCAATTCAAACTAAAGAATTGTATTATTCTGAAGCATTTGAAATAGCAAAAATTGTTAAAAATATTAAGCAAGTATAAACCATGGCAAATTGGACATTAAGGAAATTTAACGAGGGAGATATTGAAAATTTTTTAGATTGGAGAAAACATGTAGCACGTAGGCATAAAACTCAAGAATTTTTTGAATGGGAATATCTAAAAGGGCCTTGGGGTCCCGTTGAGACTTGGTTAGCGGATGATAATGGAAAAATTGTTGGTCAATATTCAACACAGAGATATGAGGCTTTTTATTTTGGGAAAAAGGTTATGGCATCCTTAAGTTTTGACACTGGAACTCATCCCGATTACAGAAGACAAGGAATTTTTGTAACTTTAGGTGCTCACCATTTTAAAGAAGAAGGTAAACAAGATATACTTTTTTCAACAGGCTTTCCCAATGAAAATTTTTGGCCTGGTGGGCAAAAATTTGGTTGGCATGGATTATGCACGATCCCAGAGCTATTAAACGAAAATGTAACTCAATTAAGTGCCAAAAAACCATCCAGATTTGAGATCTATCAAATAAAAAGTTTCGATAGAGATTTTGAAGGATTTAGTGAAAACTTTAAAGATAATATTCCAATCTATTTAAATAGGACCCGAAAATATTTAGGTTGGAGATTTGTTGAGAAACCTGGTATTGAATATTACAAATATAAGATTTTTGATAAAACAGGTGAGATGGTTGCTTACTTTGTTACAAAATATTTTCAGAAAGAACAGAAAAAATTCCTCCATTTAATAGATTTTTTACTTCCGAATGAAATTGAGATATACAAATCAGTTCTAAATTTTATTATTAACGATGTTAGGAAGAAAAAGATAAATAATATTTCGCTATTCTTAAATAGATATCATCCTTTCAAAGATTATCTACATAAACATAATTTTCGTTATATTGATACAAATCGAGTTTATATTATTCGTAGTAATTCAGAAAAGATAGATGAAAATTTATTATTCCAAGAAAAAAATAACTATTTTACTATGGCTGATCACGATGTTTTTTAATTTCATATCTAATCTACTTTTTTTTTAATAGTACTTACATAGAATTGGGAAGGAATAAATAACAAATAATATTTTTTTTTTTATGGATCTGATTAAAATAATACTGGAATTTATTGATTCCTCTTATAAGTTCCTCACATCAATGAATTTTATACTAATTTTATGCTCATCTGTAATAATTTATCATTTATTGATGTTTTTAATCAGAGATAAGATATTTATTAAAAATTTTAAAAAGCATAAAGATCCGGAAGAAGTTAAACTAGAAGATCTAAATCACATTCCTCTAGTAAATATAACTGTACCTGCGTGGAAAAACAGAAAAATGTTTATACAATGCTTAGAAATTATAAGAAATTTAAAGTATCCAAATTTAAAAGTTATTGTTAATGCTGGAGGTAGCGAAGAAACTATTAGAATCGCAGAATCCTACCGTAATAAAAAAAATTTTATAATATTAGACCAAAAACCTGAAGGAAAAATGAAAGCGATTAATGATTGCCTAGAATATATTTCAGAAGGTATTCTCTACTCAATAGATGCTGATATCTTGATAAATGATGAAGTATTAATTAGAATGATATTACCCATCGTAAATAGTGGAGAGAAAGTTGTCGCAGGGCTGGCAAAACCATATAAGAAAGATGAAAATATTGATTTAGTCAAATATCTAGTCCTAACTAGAAATGCATTTTTTGATAAGAAATTTCAAAGGTATAAAAAGAGACAAATATCTGGATCAAATACCACTTTTGAATTTGATGTAATAAAAACAATCGGAAAATTTACTGAAGTGGGAATATATGGTGCCTCCGATCGAACAAGAGGATTAGATGTTTTATCTAAAGGTTTTAAGATCTATCAACTAACTGATTTTAGATCAAGTGTTGAGGGTGCTTTTCCCACCAAGACTGTGGCATTTATCCGTCAAAATCGAAGATGGTTAGAAAATCGCCTCACAAAAACACCTTATAAAGGAGATAAATTAAGATATCTAAAATTTTTTTTATTAGTATTGCTTTCTATATATGTACTTATTTCCCCATTTCTCTTATTTATCAATCTGGGTTTATTTCTGATAGGAATTATAATTTTATTATCTAAATATCTAAAAATATTAAGAAGATATGCTTTTTATATTATTACCGTTGATAAACAATTCTATTTAAATTATAATTATAAATTTTTCTTTAAAATTATGTTGTATATAGTTGCTGAGTTTTATTCAAATATATTAGCCTTTAAGAATAAGGTTTTTAAAAAAAAGAAAATAAAACTTTAGAATTTCTATAATAATAAAGATTTTTAGAAAAATTTCTTTTCTTTTTTTAATTTTTCATAGTGATCGATATCTCTGTATTTAAATACTTCTGCGGGATGTCCTCGTGCAATTGCGTATTTTGGAATATCTTTTGCAACTACGCTACCATCTAATATTATTGCCCCTTCTCCTATCTTTACACCGCCAAGTATAATTACTCTTGCTCCAACCCAAACATTATCCTCAATTATTATATCTTTACTAATTAACTTCCTATCATATGGAATAGTAGCTCCGTTATCGTAATTGTGAATAGAACTCATTATTAAAATATCTTCTCCCGAATGAAAGTTATCTCCAATAATTACTTTTCCAGTGCCAATTATTTCTATACCATTAAATTTACAGTTTCTTCCCAAATAGGTTCTTTTTGTAAACCTTGTTTTAGAAGAAGCATTAATAACTGGAACACTTTTATATTCAGCTAAAATTTTTAAATTCTTTTTAATACTTAAAACGTTTTTTATCCTTTGTCTGAAGTTATCCAATTTTGAATTTAAAAACCTGAACATATTAAAAACCTATACCATTTTATTTAATTTCCTTTAAAAACAAATTTATTATTTTCTTAGTTGGATTTTCTTTTTCGTCATAAAAAGAATATCCCTTTGAAAGATTCTTAAGACTTTCTGAATAGCTAGAATAAAAGTCTTTATTCAATATAAATTTCTGTAGAACTGCTATTAGCTCTTCTTGGTTTTTTACATGTACAATGGATTGATCTTCTGTAAATATGTATCTACTTGTATAAATGAAATTTACATTAATAAAATCTAATTGGACAACTGGTGTTCCTATTATCATTGCTTCTAAAATGGTGTTAGAAACTCCTGATAATAATAGATCACACGATTTAATAAGATCTAGAATATTATAATCCTTTACTATTATTGGACTGACTTCTAATTTATTTAAAATTTTTTTATGTAATAATCCGTTTTCGCGAGGGTGAAGTTTTATTATTAAATTATCAATCAAATTCAAATCTTTTAAAGAATTAACAACTGACGTAATAATTTTTTCATTCGATTTATTATCAATGGGATTTGTAGCTAATAAAACTGTGAACTTACTAGTATTAAATTTATATTTTCTAGCATCAAATATATCCTGAACTTCTAAAAGTCTTTGAATTTTTCCTTTATGAAAGTTTTGATAACGAGGTCTCCCTGTTATTTTGATTTTCTCCTTCGATTCACCTTTATTTACAAGATAATTTTTTTCAAATTCTCCAGATACTGTAATATAACTTACTTCCGAAGTTGTTGCAAGTTCCTCCATTATAGGAATTCCCGCATGAGGAATATAAACAAGGGGTATATTCTTCAATTTAAAATAGCCAATTTCTAATCTTCCTCTAATTGAATAATCATTAGCAATTACAACTAAAACTGGAAGATTATCGCCAATGAATTTTATCAGGTTATTTACCATGTTAAAAATTTTTGTTAGATGAATGAAAAGATTATAATCATAAAAAATTGTTAGAATAGTATAAAAACTGAAGGATTCATGATTCAAACCATGAACAATTTTTTCTTTATTAATAGAAATTACTTTTCTAATCCTTAATAAATATCTTAATAATTCTGCTAATTTACTTAATTCAAGAAAAGTTTCACAGGAATAGTGTTTTGGAGAAATATTTCCATATTCCAATAAACCATCATATACGGGTTTTACACTATAAAATTGATTTTTTGTGTCAGTTAAAAATAAGATTGTATCTTTTTTTTTCTTAAATGAGCGATTCTTAGCCTTATTTTTATGAAATAATCGTTTTTTTATAAATAAAGCTGAAGAAATTAAAATACACATTGAAATATTTATTAATTTAAGAAAATTATGAGTTTTAGTTAAAAATTTATCCTTATATACCTCAATATTGTAATTAAAATTTAAAGATCGAAATATGGGAAGGTGAACACGACTGAAATTAAACAAAATAATTCTATCAAATTGCTCTCTTTTTAAAATGCTCTTTAATAATTCATATTGCCCAAGATATTCATTAAACAAAACGATTAAATTAATTTCTAATAGTTTGGCTAGTGAAATTCCTTTATAATCTAAAGTTTTTAAAGCTTCTAAATTATTAAACAGTTGAATTAAGTTTTTATTTGTTACTGTCATTATTTTATTTCTAATTTCAATATACTTGTCTCTCTTTAAATTAAATCTCAAATCTGCTAAAGAAACAAGTTCTATATTCTTTTTAAGTTTTAAATTATTAATTTGATCGCTTAAAACTTTAATGGTTATATTACTTTGATAGTTTTCTAA
>JBHLPZ010000030.1:0-21747 GCA_048885325.1 Candidatus Odinarchaeota archaeon | reverse complement strand
CTAACATTCCTTTTTCCATAACAAAAAGTACACTTATAAGGGCATCCACGGGATGAAATCATTGATGTAAAACCTTTTGGAGCAAATTCTAAATTACCAAAATTTCCAGTATATGTAAAATTCAGAGATTTTCTATCGGGGAATGGTAAAGCATCAAGATCTTCTATTAGTTCTCTCTTTTCAGTTCTAATGATTTTCCCATTATTTCTATATGTTATCCCTCTAATCTCCTTTAAAGGAGAGCCTTTCTCAAAAGCTCTAATTAGTTCTAAAAAAGTATATTCTGCCTCATCCCTCACGCATATATCTACTTGAGGATATTTATTTAAGATTCTATAATCATTAACAGTTGCATGGCGATTTCCAAATACTATTTTAATATTAGGATTCCACCTTTTCACTTCTTTTGCGGTCATTGCCGCACTATTCCCTGATCCTGATACTGATAATGTAGAAAATCCTAAAATGTCCGGATCTTTTTTTTTGATCCAATTAATAATTTGTTGTGAATCATAACCTGTTGCTGCTTGGTCAATTATATCAACACTATAATTCTCATTCTTTAAAATGGCACTTAAATAACACATACCTAAAGGGGGATAAATATGCTGTATATTTGCTAGCTCAATGCCGTTTTCAAAAATCTCCCCCGGTCCAGGATTAATTAAGGCTATCTTAAATTTCTTCACCAGTCACTTATTATTTTCTTGATATATGTTCATTTAAACTAAAAAATATTATTAATTTTATTTCTTGTTTTAATGTTTGCATACCATTATCACATCCCACATCTAAAAGACTGTGAAGGACTCTGTTAAATAAAAAAATACTATTTTTGTATATACATTATTATCAAGACCTTGTCTTGGTAAATTTGCATTAAATGTTTCACATAATTTAAAAGTTTAAATTTTAGTTCTGTGACTATTATAACAAATTATGATTATTTATGTAAAGCTCTAAAAAGTAAATTTATTTAACAACAAATGATCTAGTGATCTCTAAATAAAATTGTATATTATAAATAAATTGAGGTGGTTATGATTTATGTACTTTCGGGATTAGAAATCTTGCAGGGAATTTTAACCTTAGCATTTACATTAATTTCCTTATTATTAGGTTTGTTGATTCTTAAAAAATATTCTTCATTAAGGGATAAAAAGTTACTCCTCGTAGGTATAACATGGATTTTACTGATTTCTCCGTGGTGGCCCGATTCAATTTCCTTTGTATTATTAATCTTTTCAGGTGGAGTGATTAATTTGCCTGATGCAATTTACTTTTTTATAGCAAATGCACTAATCGCTCCTATTTATTTTACATGGGGAAAAGCATTTGCAGATCTAGTAATTAGTGAAAAACCAAATTTAAAAAAGATTTTTTTAGTATCTCTGACAATTTGGGGAATATTATTCGAGATTTTGTTTTTAATCATATTCATAAATGATTATAATTCAGTAGGAATACGCCAAACGGTTTTTTACGTAGAATGGACTGATTTTATTGATATAAATTTATTAATATCCTCAGTTTTTTTTACTATTACGGGATTGGTTTTTGGAGGTAAGGCATTAAAATCAGCAGATTCTGAAATAAAGTTAAAGGGTAAATTCTTATTAATAGCTTTTATTACATTTACAATTGGTGCTATCATTGATATATTATTTGTTGGTCAATATAATGAATTAACCTTAGTTCTTGCAAGAACATTTGTAATTATTGCTGCCTTTTCCTTTTATACAGGTTTTGTTCTGCCAAAGTTTATGAAAAAGTTATTTTTAAAAGAATAACTTCTTATTTTTTTATTTTTATCTTTTTATATAGAAAAATTAGTTTGATATAATTCTATAAATAAAATTTACCTTTAATTTACCTTTATCGTTGTTCCTATTACAATAAGCTATGTGATTTCTGGATTACAATTAATGTTTTTTTCTTGACTCGATCATAACTTAATAATTATGATCAAATAATTGATGAAATAATATTTACTGAGGATGCGAACTTTTTATTCAAAATTTCTTTAATCTCCATTCTATCATATAAAATTCAATATATACTAAGAATTTTTCAATATGCATAATTGAATAATTTTGAGTCTAATAAATTCAATTCATCTTTTTTCAATGGTAAACAATAATATGATCTGATGGATCACTATGTGATACTTATTATGGATAATTTTTTTTGATTATATATTTTTTAATTCTCCATTGAATCATATTGAAATCAAAGTAAAAGACCCTACACACTGTATTAATATTTGAATAATTGTGATACTAACAAAATTAATTCATTTTTTATGTGTGATCAGCTTCTAATATATCACAGATGATGAGCGTTTTTTCAAAACAAAAATTTTTTGTCGTGATTTTTTATGCATTTATTTTCCCACCCTCTTCACACTACACATAACATTTAAATAACTCTTCCGATATATTATTATCTAAGATACTCTAAAAATAACTTCAAAAAAAATTAAAGATTAAAAAGATAAAAAAATTTACACAAAAAAGTGGAGGAATGAAATTATGGCTAAAAAGAAACATTCATTCGCATGGAGCCCAATCCGCCGATTAATGAAACAGCAAGGCGCTAGTATTGTTGCTAGAAATGCAGTTGATTTATTAATTGATCATCTTGAAAAAACAGCAAGTGCTCTTACAGAACAAGCAAGAGCATTTACAATGCATGCGAACAGAAAGAAGATCACAAAGAACGATTTGCTCTTGTCTATTAAATACAAATAAATTACTGGGCTTCAAAAAGATAAAATATTCAATTTTTTTCTTTTTTTTTAATTATTTTGCTTAGTTTAAAGAACGAGATTTATTGCTATAAGTATAATTTTTAATCAAATAGATAACCATTAGAAAAACTAAGGTTTATTAAGACAATATGTTCTCCCATTTTTCTAATTAGATGATAATGCAATTATAAGTTCAATAAATATTGGACTAAATATCATTTAAGTTAATCCTTATCTTTTTCTTATGTAGCCCTAATTGAATATCAAAAATGATAGATTACAAATATAGATTACAAATATAGAAATACAGCTACTTTAATGAATTGGGTTTCAGAGGGGTGTAAAGAAGCAGGAGCAAAGGTGGGATTGTAGTAGGCTTGCCAGTTTATTTAGGTGAGCCTACTGCTCCATTCAAAACCCATCTTAATCAAGAATAAGAAAATGTATAGAAATTAAGATTTTTAAATCAATCCCAGTGGATATAGCGACTAGTCATTGGGTTTTTTTCCATGCATTGAACTCCGAATTGACAAAACTCGCAACCTACAGGAAAATTATGTGCTTTATATTTCCAATTGATACGGCGACTATATGATTTAAGAATAGAGCTGAGGCGTGGTACCATTTCTCTTGCAACTTTTACACGATACCTATTACATTTTGTTTTATCATAACCTTTTTCTGTTATCGCATTAGCAGGGCACTTCTTTATACAATCTCTACAAGTACCTTTTGCAAAATATAAACAGTTTGCATAAGGTTCATCACTTTTTCTTGGAGTAACTGTTAATGGTGCATTTGTAATCACCGAAGCTAATCGAATATTGCACCCTGCTTCGGTAATAAGCCCTTCATGTAAACCAAAAGTTCCTAGTCCCGCAGCAAAAGCAACATGGTTTTCGGACCATGTGGAATAAAAATCTTTTCTTGCAATTAAAGTATAGGCATCGCTAAGTTTTCCAGAAATAGCAGTATACCCCTCATTTTGAAAGAAATCAACTGTTTGACTCATTATATAGTTCCTAAAATCCTTAGCAAAATTTCTGGCTACAGAGTAAATTTCAGCAGGTAATATCATTTTTGGTAATGTAACCGGGGTATTACTTTCCTTTCGAATATTATCAGTAAACGGAAATATTATAGATACTGTATGTAGATCAGACGCTGGTACTTGTTCTTGACCACTTGCCATCCATATTTCCGAGGGTGTAAGATGTTCTGGCCCTACAGTCTCTTTAAATTTTTGAAAAATAGGATCGCTCCCTTGAGCAATACCGATTAATGGATGAGAGAAAATTTTACCTCCTCCGTAATTCTCTGGGAGACGATTAAGATTACTATTTTCAAATTTTCCCTTTAAAAATTCTAATAAATTTTCGTTCAAAATTAATCAAAAAATATAAATTATATTGGTTTATAAAATATTGTCAAATTTTTATTTATTTTTTACTTAATTACAAAAAAACCCTTTTTAGTAAATCTTAAATTTACAAAAATGTATATAAAACATCATATCTTAATTAATTATCACCTAAATCTACAAAATATAAATAATTGAGGTGCAAAAATGGCTCTATTTATAATTCTTGGTAGGTATACCCAAGAGGGGATCAAAAACATGAAGGAGTCTCCACAGCGACTTGAGGCCGCAAAAAAAGTAGCAGAATCAGTTGGGGGATCCATTAAAGAATTTTATTATACATTGGGGCGTTATGATTTTATTGCGATAACTGAGGCCCCCAATTATGAGGCAGTGCTGAAGGCTCTTATGACTATAGGTAGTACAGGTGCGATAAGAACAGAAACATTACAGGCCATCCCATTCGAAAAATCATTAGATATCCTTAAGGATTTGCCATAAAGTTTCTACGTAATATTTTTAATTTATTTTTTTTTATTCTTCTTTTCGATATTAGTAGGAATAAAATATTTCTCCATCTTTGAATTGAGATCTAATTTTATTACTATTAATTAACACCTGTAATAAGTCTTCTATGATATTTTTATTGATTTCAATTAAATTTTCTTCATAGATTCTATTCATTAAAGCCTTAAGAGTAAAAGCTTTCCCTTCATTATTCTTTAAGTAATTAATTATATCCTCTATAACTTCGTTTTCAGTCTTTCTCTCTTTAATTGAATACCTAGATGACGTTTTTCCTTGAATACGATCTACTATTCGCAGTATTATCCCAATTATAAATATTAAACTGCCTATTACTAGAAACACAATAATAATAACTCTAAATAAGGTCCTCAAAAAAGGAACAGGTACAGACATTCCATAATAAAAGACAAAAACAGTGATTGCAGGTAAGATAATAGCCGCCCCTATGATTGTTAATACCAATCCGATCTTATCCAACTGTCTTATTTTGATTACACCTCTTAATTTTTTAATTTTTTAATTGGATTCTTATGGGGCTATAAGAAACTCATAATATAAAAATTAATCCTTTGATAATTGGATTTTAAAGGATTGAAATTAAAAATTATAATAACCCAAATATATTTTTAAATCCTTTCCTTACAAATATTGTATCTACATAAGTGAAAAGATGGTTTAAAATGGCTGATAAAGTTAATGATGAGGTTAAAGTAAATGGTAAAGCTAAGGAAATATTATTTCAATCCATGGAACTCATTATGAAAAACTTAAAAGCCAATATGGATCATTTAAGTAAACCTAAATATTTTACACACACTCAAAAATTTATAAATCTAGTTTATGATGGTCTTGTAAATAAGCGAAAATTTTTCCTATTAGCTAGCGGTCGATCTGCATTTATTTTACAATGTTTTGCTACTAGATTAGTCCATTTTGGAGCTGAAGTATATATGGTTACAAATTTAGCGTCTATTCCATCTTTAACAAAGAACGATCTACTAATAGTTCTCTCAGGATCAGGAACTACTTCCATAGTTGTAAGTTTACTTAAAAACTATGTTAATACTGTAAAACCTTATGGAATTGCAACGATTACATCGCATCCAGAAACCATAATTGGAAGGGTAGGAGACATTACCATTAAATTGAAAGGAAGAACTAAAAGAGATATAATTGACCGTCATGATGATACTGCTATCCTTACACCTGAAGGTACTGCTTTTGAAATAGCTGCTTTTGTATACCTTGATGCTATTATAGCAGAATTAGCGATTAAAATGGGTAAAACTAATCAAGAATTACTTAAAAGACATTCAGAATCTATATAATTTATATTGTATTCTTCTTGAAGTTAACTTTCTTTCCTAATTTTAGGATTAATTCTTATTTAAGACTAAAAATTATTTAGTAAGATAACATTATTTATTTTGCGCTGATTTATAGTGTTTTTATAAGAAATTTATTTCGATGACTAAAAATCTCCAAATCAGCGCACATTTTATAAGAATAATGCGCCAATTGCGCCACAGAATTCTGAATTGCTTAAGAATGTTGCTTTTTTCTGGTGAACTTTAGAAATTAATGATAAAATTTTCCTCGCTATTCTATTATCTTTTAAAAATCCTCCACAAAAAATAATATTTGAAATATCGTTATTTTCAGCCATTAGATTTGCTAGAGTTCCTATATTTTCTCCAATCATACATATTGTTGAATTTAGAAAATCTTGGTCTTTTAAATTATTCATATTGAAATCTAAATCAATTTTTCCTAATGATGCTGCTGTAAATTCCCTGAATAATAAATCAATTCTTTGATCTTCAGGATGATAAATATCACTAACTTTTAAGTCAACATTATATCGATTTCCCTTCTTAGCAATTTCAATTGCTTTTTGATAATCTTCTATATTAAATAGTAATTTACTCAAACCCATAAAAAATCCGCCCCCTAAAGCAGTACCTCCTATATGTGAGAATTCTTCTTTTTTTAAAACTATTGAAGTGCCAGTGCCAATCATCACCATTAGAAAATTAGGTAAAGGTTGTTTTTTATTAGATTGAAACAAAAATTCAATTCCCTTTATATTTGCTTCGAATTCATCAATCAATTTACACTGATATTGTTCCTTATAACTTTTAAAAAGATTATAAGCTTTTCCTCCTGTAAAATTAATTTGTTCAAAATCAGACTTTTTAAGTTCAATAACTTCAGTTATTTTATCAAAACTATGTTTTGTTGGAAAAATTGATAAAAGCATTTTATCCATATCAATATATGCAATCTTTGTAAGAGTTTGACCTATATCTATTCCAACTTTATTAGATAAATATTTTTTTTCAAACGAAGATATCTGAACCTTAGCAGTATTTTGGTTAAAAATAATAACCACCCAAAAGGAATTTATTAAAACTTTATTTAATTATGTAATTTTAACAATTTATTGTATTAATGAATTTTCCATAAAACTTTACAATGAATAATAATTCATCAAAAGTAGAAGCTACGCAAGTTGCTCTAATAAAAAGTACTACTCCAAAGGACACTGTTTTAGAAGGAATTTCAAAATTAGGTGGGATTTCAAAATTTGTCAAAGAGGGAGACCTAGTTTTTATAAAAATTAATTTAAGAAACCCGAATGGTTTTCCTACTAACACGAACTTTGATGTTATAAGTTCAGTAATTTCTTTATGTATAGATGCCGGAGCTAAGGAAATATATGTTGGTAGTTTTCCAGACAAACATATTAAAATACAGGCCTTAACTGAAGCTTTAGGCCTTCAATCAATTTTTAAGAAGTTTAGAGCTAAATTATTATTATTAGATGATGAAGAAAAGTATTCTCAAGAGATAATAAATCTGAAGAATGAAGAGCTTAAAGTACCATCGGCAATTTTAAGATGCGATAAAATGATTTCAATCAATCAAGTAAATGTAGATCCTATATTCACATGTACTTTGAACTTGCTTAATTCATATTCCATTATTTCGAATGAAGCTCAACAAATTAAAAAGCAGCTAAGAGCGGGAAAGGATTATCTTCATCTTGATCAATATAAAAAAGATCTAATTTCGAATATTTTAGCGGTTTTTATGATAAAGAAACCAGATTTGGTAATAAATGATTTATTCTATGTTTTAGAAGGTGCAGGACCCTTTATTTATAAAGATTCAAATTTAAAAAAAACCGGCTTTATGGTAATTGGTAATGATGCTTTAGCTGTTGATTCTATTACCTTAGAGTTATTAAATGTTGATATAAATAAACATGATCTATTAATAGAAGCTCGTGAAAAAAAAGTTGGTATAACAGATCATTCCAAAATTAAATTAATTGGTGAAGATATAGACAAGAATAAATTGGAAATAGATTTTTGTGCATCTAAATTGGAAGATGTGGAAGTAAAGAATACCGACATAAAAAAAGGGAGATTTTGTTCTGGGTGCTTTAACCAGGCATATCATCTACTTAATCTTATGAAATCGAATATGACTAAAGATTTAAAATACATTAAATCGCAATCATTATTAATTGGAGAAAAACCCCAAGAACCAGAATCTTTAGAAAATATTTTGATTTTTGGCGATTGTGCTATAAATAGCACGAAAGATCGTAGTTTCAGAAAACTAACTATAGAAAAAGGTAAAAATCTAGTTGAAAAGGCTAAAAGTAAAATTAAAAAGGAAGAGAAAAAGAAAACTAAAGGTAAAACTAAAATTTTATCGAACAAACAGATTTTAGAATTGCCTGGTTGCCCTCCTGATATTTTAAAATGTATTTCTTCAATAATTCAATACTATGGAAAGAATGAAGTTCCAGGATTGAATTTGTATTATAATTTAATAACCACTTTTGTAGATTTTAAGAAAATTGAGGCTATGAAATAATAGGAGAGAAAAGTAAATATGTTCAATAATAACTTTAAAGACAATTGGAAGCAAATATTAAATTACAATAGTAAAATAAATTTAGTAGAGAGCCCAGAAGAAATAAGAGAACAAGTAAGAATTCCCTTGACACCTATACATATTGAAGGTTATTTGCTATATTATCTATTTGAACTGCTTTATCCTAATTTCATTAATGATCAACAAAATATTTTGGACATAATTCTTTCAGATTATGACATTGAAAATAAAGTGCTAGGAATTTATCTATATAAGACAAAAAAAGCAGGAATCCATGAATCAATTGAGAAACTACCGAAAGATTTAGTGATAATAAAAGAAAAAGACATTATAGATTTGAGTCAGTTATTTAATATGGTACAATCTCAGGTCATTGATAAGAAAAGGGTAAAAATTTCCTCTATTCGAATATTTACGAGGCGAGGGATAGATTTAATTAATACATATTGTGTTAACCTAGAAAAATATTCAACATATGAATTTCTATATCGTTTTTTAGATTTAATTCAGAAACTAATTGATCAAAATCTGTTTTATTTACTCCCTGAACCTAATATTTATAGGTTTTTAAAAGATTTTTTCAAAATTCTAAATAATCTAAAGTTGTCGACATTATTTAGAAGAATTGAAAGCTTTGTCCCAAACTTTGCCAGTATTTTAGTTTTTTACTCCAGTAGATTACATATAATCACTGAAATAAATAAAAAAGATTCAAAACTCAATGAATCCAAAATTTCTATTGATATAACAACAACTAAAGATTATGATTTAGAATTAAATCAATTGTTAACTACGAATGATTCTTTATTATTAATCCAAAATAAAACTAACTCTGAAAATGTTGTGGGTCTTAACCAAAACTACTTAATTTCATTCTGTTTAGACTTATTTGATTTAAAAATTCCAATAAAAAAAGAAAATTTCAAATTAATACTTCAAAAATTCATTTATGGGATAAGATCTTTTGAAATTCATTGGAATCTTGTGCCACGCCCAAGAATATACAATACATTAATAAGGTTTTTAGTGCGGTTGTTAGGAATAAATATTAATTTGAAAAAACTTTCTCACTGGGCAATTCCTGATCTGCTTTTTAATTTAATAGATACATATTTCGGATTAAATTCAAATATTTTACTTATTTTTGCGAATAAAAACAGAATTTTCACTAAAACTTCTCTATTATTAGAAATTGAGAATAGTTCCTTGAGAAAAGTTGTCCCAATTGATAATTCAGAGATAATAGCAGATAAAAAAATCGATTCACTTGATTTAGTTAGAAATTCTTTTTTAGAAAAATTTGGAATTAATCCAATCGTAGTTAAAGTAGATAAGAATCTTATTCAAATGATAATATCTGTCTTAATCTTCAAGTTTTACAAAATTAAACCACTTTGTTTTCTAAAAATCCTTAAAACGATTAAAAAAGAAGAATACTTTCAAATTTATCCAAAATTACCACCTTATCAATTAATAAAGAAAAAGGGAACTATATCACTTTTAAAACTATGTTTATCGATGATTATTGACAAACATGAATTCTAAAAGAATTATTTTAAAAATCCTTTCACTTTTAGTAATTCAGCGTTTAAAATTGCTCCACCAGCCGCTCCCCGTATTGTATTATGACTTAATCCTACGAACTTGAAATGAAATACGTTATCTTTTCTCAATCTTCCAATAGTTACAGCCATCCCTTTATCGTTCTCTCTATCTTTTTTTGGCTGAGGTCTGTTATTATTTTCTAAATAAATAATTGGTTGTTTAGGCGCAAATGGTAATTCTAACTCTTGGGGGAGTGATCTAAATTCAGTCCAAATTTTTATGATTTCTTCCTGGGAAGGAATTTCATTTTTAAACTGAATACTAACACATGCAGTATGACCATCACTAACGGGAACTCTCGTACAAGTAGCACTAATTTTGATTGACTCATCATTTAATATTCCATTTTCACCTAAGGTTCCCAATACTTTTGCGGGTTCTTTCTCAGATTTTTCTTCCTCTCCATTAATGAATGGCACGATATTATCTACAACGTCTAAAGAAGCAACTCCTGGATATCCTGCTCCAGAAAGTGCTTGAAGCGTGGTAACTATTAGTTTATCAATTTTATACCCAGATTGTTCTAACGCGTAAATAGGAGTTACATAGCTTTGAATTGAACAATTTGGTTTTACTACAACAAACCCTTTAGAAAATCCTCGGTTATTTTGCTGAATAGGGATAACTTTTATATGTTCATGATTTACTTCAGGTATAATCATCGGAACATCTAAAGTCCATCTATTAGCAGAACTATTGCTTACAATTGGAAATCCCTCTTTAGCATACTTAAATTCAATCTCACGTGTATCTTCTTTTTTGGGTAGATCCATTGCAGAAAATACAAAACTAATATTTGAATCAATATTGTCGAAATCTTGTACGTCTCTTACTATTAAATCTTTCAAATTATTTGGAATTTCCATAGGCATCTGCCATTTATGGTTTGTTGCTTGCTCATACGTTTTTCCAGCTGATCTTGGTGATGCGGCAACATCTGCTACTTCAAACCAAGGATGATTCTCCAATAATCTAATATAATTTTGCCCTACCATCCCAGTAGCCCCCAATATTCCAACTTTTAATTTTTCCAAGAGTTTAATCACTCCATCTGTTATTTTAAATTTAAAATTTAAAATGAGTGTACATTGAATAATTTTATTAAAATATTAAGTGTTAGATTTATTATAGACATTGCATAAAAAACTGATTTATGTGAGATAAATGCAGAACATCGATGATGATTTATTAAAACAAGCAGAAAATTTAGAAAAACAATCTAAAAATGAAATTAAAAATAAAAATTACAATGTTGCCATTTCGTGTTTATTAAATGCTAAAGATATTTATACGCGCTTGGGTCTTACAGGGCAAGTCGGAATATTACTCAAGGAAATAGTTAGATTGAAAAACCTTGCAAAAGAAGAAGCAAGACCAGTTTTTCTGAAAAAGGAAGAAATAAAACCAAATTTTCCGAAAAAGGAAGAAATTAAATCAAGATCTCCAACGATAGATATAACTCCTCCTAAAGATACAGAAATTAAAATGGAAATTAATGGTAAAGATGTTCTAGAGTCAAAAGGAAATCGGCTATTAGAAGAAGCAAGGTATTTAGCTTTAAATGACGAATTAAGTGAATCAATTAAAATGTATAATGAAGCTTATGATATATTTAAAAAAATAAATCACACTTATGAATGCAAACAAATTTTATGGCAAATTAATGAAATAAAAGAATATCAAAAATGGGGAAAATCTCGCAAGGCTAAAGGTATCCAAGTTCCAGTGAAAGATATAATTTCATTAGCAGCAGCTGAAAAAAGGAGATTATTGATTCAAAAGCAATTACAAGATGGTAAACGAGCAAGATCAGTTCAAACCGATGAAATCGAAACAAAACTCAAGGAAAAGAAGGTAGCTAAATCATATAAATTATTTGAACAACGGACTAAAAAAGAGAAATTAGAGGAGGAAAAGAGAACAACTGAATTAAAATTATTGAAAGAACAACAAGAGCAGAGAAAACAAATAATGGGAGAACGTGAAGAGAAAATAAGAAAATTGCGTGAGCAAAAACAAGCAGAGGATACATTGCAAAAAATTGCAGAAGAATTTTTAGATATAGCAAAAAAATGTGTTCAAAAAGGAGAATATGATGAGGCTAAATTGAATTATGAAAAAGCAATAGAAATCTTTACGGGATTAGGCTGGAGCAGTCAGGTAAAAGTACTGAAGCAAGAATTATGGAATGTAGATCGCTATAAAAAAGAGCATGAAAAGAAATTTGAATCTTATATATTATCAAGACAAAAAAGTGAAGAAGAATTTCAGAAGAGAGTTAAAACCATAAAAAAAGATTATATAAAGTATCAAGAGAGAGTTGTAGAACGAATGGGGAATTTACCTCCTGAAGTAAAAGCTAAATTAGAAAAAATTAATTTAATAAAGGAAAAAGCTGCTAGAGAAGAAAGTCTAAATAAACTAGGAAGAGTCCTAGAGCGGTATAAATATATTTTAAAGTTATATTTATCAATCCCAAAAGAAACAGTTGATTTGAAAGATGAGGTTTCTCATGTTAAACAAAAAATCTCACAACTAGAGAATAATATATAAATTAAAATATTTCAGTTATGTAGTTAATTATTTATTCCTTGATATTTTATGAAAAATCCATTCTCAGAATTTTACCATGTTCCCAACTCAAAAGAGTTGTTGGATATAGCTTTTAGAAGAGCTATGAAAAGTTCTACTCAAGTATCTAAAAATGCACCCATTTTGATAAAAGCTAAAAAAAAAGAATCTAAACGTATAAAAGTAGCAATAGAAGAATTAGTTGAGAGAATTCTTAAAATCATAAAGAGTGTTCCAATAATAGATGATTTACCTGATTTTTATAAAGAATTAGCTTCATTAATAGTAGACGTTGATAAATTAAAACTTACATTGGGCAAATTAAATGGAATTTTACCAATATTAAGCCAAATTGAAAGAGATCATTCAAAACAACTAAACCGGATTGAAACCCCAAAAGATGGAGATAAAATAAGAAGAGCCGCATTTGGTAGAGTTTCTTCAATTTTGAGTAAACAAAATAAAAACCTTGAGTATTTAAACAATATAAGAGGAAAATTGAGAGAAATTCCATCAATTGATTACTCATTACCGTGTGTAGTTGTTGCTGGTTATCCAAATGTTGGAAAGAGTAGTCTAGTAAAAAATATTTCAACAAATAAAAAAATAGAAGTTCAGGAGTATCCATTTACTACTAAGCAAATAATTATGGGTCATATTGAGATAAAACGAAAATTCGATAAAATTAAAATACAATGCTTGGATACTCCTGGTATTTTAGATCGCCCTATGTCAAAGAGAAATAACATTGAACTTCAAGCAATATTAGCATTACGTTTAATTTCAGACTTGATTATTTTCATTTTTGATCCTACTCCCGCATGTGGTTATTCAGTTGATTCTCAAATAGAATTGTTTAATGAGATAAAAAATAGTTTTAGCAGAGATGGGAAGATCAAAATTTTTATAGTATTGAATAAAATGGATTTAGCAAGTCAATCAGAAATAAATTATTTAAAAGAAAGATTAGGATTAAGTGATAACGATTATATTATGACCAATGCCCTAACTGGTGAAAACCTTGACGTTTTAAGTTCTTTTATAAAAAACAAATATGATATGGAGGAATTAATTTAATTTAATACTGATTTTTATTAAAAAGGTTTATATATGGTTAATTTAAATATTTTAGGGTTAGATATTGGAGGAGCAAATACTAAAGCTGCTTTGATTCAATGTAATAAATTAAAAATTAAGAAATCCTCCTCTTACATTGAATATTTTCCATTCTGGGAGCGAAATTTAAACCAAATTCCTAATTTATTTAAAAGAATTATTGAAAAATTAGTAAATAAAAATCAGCTAAGACAAAAAGATCTTGATTATATTTCTATTACAATTACAGCAGAGCTTTCTGATGCATTTCAAACAAAAAGAGAGGGTATAGAAATAATTGTAAATTCTTTAAACAAGGTGTTTAATAAAGATAAAATGTTTTTTATTAGTACAGATTTTGAATTTATCAAACTTGACAAAGTAAAAAATAATTATTTATCTATTGCTGCCGCAAATTGGGTATCAACATCCCTATTTCTAGGAAATTTTATTCCAAAATGCATTTTAATTGATGCAGGATCTACTACAATAGATATTATTCCAATTTTAGATTCCAGACCTATAACTATTGGTAAGACCGATATAGAACGCTTAATTAATCATGAGTTAATTTATACTGGAGGTTTAAGGGCAACAATACCCTCAATTACCCATTTCGTTCTGTATAAGGGTAAAAACGTAAGAATTTCTTTTGAAAAATTCGCCTTAATATCAGATATTCATAGAATTCTTAATAATATCTCAGAAAAAGAATATATTAATGAGACTGCTGACAATAGAGGAAAGTCAATTGATCATTGCTATGCGCGTTTAGCCCGTATAATATGTATGGATATTGAGACTATAGCTAAGGATGATCTATATAATATTGCCAATTATATATATGAAAAGCAATTGGAAATTATACAATCAGAAGTTTCTCAATTTATGGAATCTCTTTATTCTAGATTACCAGAATTTGAAAATAATTTAATATTTATAATAACTGGTTTAGCAGCAGATTTTTTGATTAGAAAATCATTAATAAGATTAGGGTTCAACAATATTCAATATTATGAAACAATAACTAATATTTCTGATAAAATAAACGCCTCTGCCATAGCAGTAGCAGGAGCTTTATTCTATAAATTACATAATGACAAAGAAAATGGTAATTAAAGCAGCTATCTTTAAAATTAGCGGTAAAATCTTAGACAATAGTAAACATTTGATTAATACCATAGCTCAATTAACTCAATTATATGAAGATAATATTCTTCAAAAAATTATATTAATTCCTGGTGGAGGAACCCTAGCCAATTTTGTTAGAAATTTATATTTAGAATTTAAAATAGATGATGAATTAGCTCATTGGATTGCTATATATTCTATGAATTTTAATGGATTGGAATTACAATTAAAATTTCCTCATCTAGAAATTATCGAAGATTTTGAGTTTCTTAAGAATGAAAAGAGAATTTTTTCAATATTTTTACCATACAAATATCTCAGACTCATTGATCCTTTACCTCATAGTTGGGATGTAACTTCAGATTCAATTTCATTATACTGTGCTCATAAACTTGGGCTAAATGAATGTTTTTTAATTAAAGATGTAGATGGAGTTTTAGATATAAATAATAATGTTATAAGGGATTTAACTACAAAAAAATTTATAAAATTAAAGAAAGAAGGCGATTTAGCTAAAACTAATGCATATTCATCAGATATAAAAGAACAATCTAAACCTATTGATGCATACTTAACTAAACTCATTGATTTACATAAAGTTAGTTTAATAATTCTCAATGGAGTTAGTCCTAATCTAAGAATATTAAAGTATTTTTCCAAAACTGACCAAAATAATAAAATTTATTCTAAAATTAATTTTGAGTAGAAGGTTCCAGCCTTAAATTTAATTTGAATAAAATGGTATAAATGTAATTAAAGTTTTAATTAAAACAATGCTAAATATTTTATATAAAAATTAAAAATTTATTTAAATGTGGTTAATATGGATGATAAACATATAAAGAAGAATGCTGAATTTTTGATAGACAATCTTGCTGGTAAAGAAGTTCCTGGTACAGTAAAATTTAATGTGAGATATAAAACTCTAGTTGATTTTGCTAAGATCTATGGGATAAATGATCCTAAATATGTTGGTTCAGAAGAGGTAGGAGTTATCGCTTGCCATGCATTTGCGAATAGCTTTACTGTAAAAGCTCTTTATAAACTACTATTAGGTATGAAATTAGAGCAAAACGGTAAGGAACGTCCTTTCATAACAAATCCGGGGAAATTATTGCATATGGGCCAAAAATATGACTGGGAGGGTTGCGTAGAACTTAAACAAGGAGATAAACTCAACATTACTGCTAAATGGGGTAAAGTATGGTTAATTGAAAAAAATATGATGCTTTTAGCTGAATTTCATGTAGAAGTAAGAAATCAAAATGGAGAAATGGTCGTACGACCCGTTGTAACTGCGGGTGTAAGGCCAGGGGGTTATTAATTTAATATTTGGAGGTAAAAAAGATGGTAAAAATATCTGATATCAAAGTTGGAGATGTTATAAAAAACGAATTTGAGGGAATTACACGAGAATTATTAAGAGCCTATGCTAAAGCCTCAGGAGATACTAATCCTATTCACACAAATGATGAAATAGCGATAAGGGCAGGGTTAAAGGGAGTTATTGCACATGGACTCTTTAGCTTTGGTTTTATTACCAAATTATTTGAAGATTTTCTTGAACACGATAAATATGGAAAATTAATAGAAACTAATGTAGAAATGAGAGGCATGGTGCGGTGCGGAGATTTACTTATTACAAAAGGAGAGGTTATTAAAATTGAAGGAAAACGAGTTTCTTTTGATATAACTCAAATAACCTTTACTAATATTGACATTAAAGATAAGAGTGGAAACATAGTAAAACAATTTGAAGCAGGTGAAAGAGGATACATTTCAGAAAAAGATATAGAACGAGGTTTAGTAAAAACAAAAGAAGTTCCTGAAGGAATTCTTTCATTTAGAGAACGTGTTGCCACTCCTGGTACAGCAATTATAGAATTATTTGAATAAGTTTACTTTAGAATATATTTTTACAATAAATCTAAATATTTTTCTTTTTGATTTTTATACTCATTAACTTTAAAAAATCAAATTGCTATGTTATTTTTGAAATAACATTTTTATAGTTTTACGACAAAAGAGTTTATTGCAAGTATTCAA
Source organism: Candidatus Odinarchaeota archaeon (assembly GCA_048885325.1). Taxonomy (GTDB): domain Archaea; phylum Asgardarchaeota; class Lokiarchaeia; order Sigyniarchaeales; family SOKP01; genus SOKP01. The sequence goes on along the minus strand of JBHLPZ010000030.1, from coordinate 4,753 downwards.
ATTAAAACATAATAAAATCGAATAGTTCTATTGAAATCTCTTAGCTTAGATGAAGAAAAAGTAAAGAATTTGATATCGAGCGGTAACTACGAAAAAGCCGCAGATGAAATTTTTGAAATTTTAGAGGATCAAGATAATTCAAATAAGGAGCTAATATACAAAAGTCTAAACCTATTAAATCTAATCTGTGATAAATCTCCTTCCATTTCAGAGCGTGTAGTAGAAAATATCGATCTTATTATAAATGATGCAAATTCATGGATTCGATTAATTTCTTTAGAGATTCTTTATCAAATTTCATTATATCGTCCTAATTTATTAATAGATCTTATAGAGAAAATAAGGAATCGTTTTTATGATCATGAATCTGCCGTCCGAAGATTATCAGTTAAAATAATTGGAAATTTAATTATATCCTTACATATTGATCATGAAGATTTAAAAACCATTATAGAGGAATTCACAGAAAAACTAATGGATAATGACTGGAAGGTTAAATTAGAAGTAATTAAAACCGTAAAGAAAATTCTAAATCAAGATTATACTAAGATTAGAGATATAGAACCCTTATTATCAATCGTAATTGTAAATCTTAGAGATGAGGATGATGATGTTGCTAGATCTGCTGCAGAATTGCTTAAAATTATTGGTATTTATTTTCTATCCAAGGAAAAAATCATGTATATCCTCTTAAATTTATTGTACAACGAGGAACCTCGAGTAAAAGAGTTGATTATATGGTTATTTGGAGAAATTGGAAAGGAGAAATCTTCAGAAATAATCCCTGTTATTCCCAAATTAATTAATCTTCTAAAGGAAGATAATTATAGGATTCAGATTAAAGTAATTGATGCTCTTGTAAGTATTGCTCAAAATAATTTTGATCAAATTTGGTCAAATTTAATTAATACACTTTATACAACTAGCGATAATGATTTTAAGAATGTAATAATTAACGCCCTTTATCATCTAAGTCAAAATAATATTACAGAAATTTTTAATTATATCTTTGAAGAACTCGAAAATCCATCTGAAAATGTTAGGGATGCCGTTGCCTTAGTTTTCAAAAGATTATTTGAAGAATACCAGGTTGAGATTGAAAATGAAATTACAAAAATATTGTATCGATTAGAATCTAAGTATTGGAGAGAACGAAAAAAAGCTCTAAATTTACTTGGAAATATTTGTTTTATTTTAGAGAGTAAAAAAATTGCGGTTTGGATTTATGTTGAATTAGAAAAAAGATTTAAAATTGAAACTGATGCTGATGTACAAGAAGAAGTTTTATTTACATTAAAAAATATTAAACTAAATTTTAGCAAGATTGATAAAATCATTCAAAAGGTAAATGAAGATTTAGATAATTTTCATAAGACAATTAAGGAATTTCAAAGAATACCTGCTCAATTTCGTGAAAAAATGAACTCTTACATAAAAGAATTCAAATTTCATGAAACGGAAATTAAATTAAACAACATTTATTCTGATATCGTCAAAAGGATAAAGAAATTCAATAAAAAGATAAATAAATTCGAATATAAAAGACTTGCATTTAATTTAATCGAAGATTGGCAAGAGACCAAATTACTCATTATTGATGAGTTAAGTATAATAAAAGGATTCATTTCTGAAATATTTGAAGAAAAAAAGGGGGAATTTACATTAAATCTAAAATCAAAAATTAAAGTACTTCAGGATAGAATCTCGGTATTAAATGCTCAATTTGAATTTGTCAAAAATTATAAATTTCCAGATGATTTAGACAGTATATTAATGAGTCAGAGTCAAGATAAAGAGGTAAAAGAAAGATTTACACAAATTACTCAAATGAGAAATTATTTATTTAGACTCGATGATGATATTAGAGAGATTCTGGTAGATAATGTAGAATTTAATGAAGTTTTCAAAGATTTATTGAGAAATTGGGTTGCTACCAAAATCCAAATCCAAGAGTACTTAAGCGATTTAGATAAAAAAATAAAGCAAATTAAAGATAATGTTATAAATTATTTAATAGAAACGACTAAAGATAATATTCAAGAAATAAAGATTAATGGTATTAAAAATGAATTAGGGTTCCAATTATTTCAAGGGCATATTCAATCAATTATAACTCAGAGTATTGAAGGTTTTAAAAGATTTAATGATAGTTTTGAAAAATTAAATTCCAAATTAGAGATGTTAATTCAAAAAAGTGAATTTTCTGATGCAAAAAAACTAATTGAAATGAACTCAAACCAAATTCAAAATTTCATTGAAGATTATGAAGCTCAGATTGATAATATTATAGGTAAAGTCATTGAGGATAAAAATGATATTTTTAATTTATACGTAAGACCCTATATTACAAAATTTGTGTCTTCAAAAGAGTTCCTTATTAATAAGCTAAAAGCCTTTTCAGAAAAGGGATATAATAAAATTTATTTAAGCCAAATAAAATATTATTTAGAAGTAATAAATCCAATTAACTTAGATAATTTAGCACAGTATTTAGAAGTAGATATCGAATATCTAAAAGATTTAATCCTGAATTATATTCATAAGAAAAAATTAAAAGCTAAAATTATAAATGATAATCTTTATTCACCGAAAATCGAAGATGAGTTTATCGAAACAAAGGATTTACTCTTTTTTAAAAATATTAAAACTATCGGAAATAAAATGTATTTAAATTTTAAATTGAATAATCCAACAAACTTTAATTTTCGAGAAATCCAGATTTCACTCAAGATTCCGTCATATCTTTCATTTATCAAAAAAGAAAGCTTTCCAAGCTATTTATACCTAAATGAGTTAAAATCTGGAAGTGTTTTTAAATTTAATTATGTTGTTAAAATAGACAGAAATATTGAGAAAAATTTAGCAGATCCAACTGTAGATGAGATTAACCTCAATCTATATTATAGAGACCCATTTGATATCACTCGGAAAACAACAAAAAAAATTGATCTCCTTTTGCCATAAATATCAATTCTTATCGAAAAATTCGATAGATATATCGAAGAAATGAATCAATTATTAAGTAAAGATTAATTCTGAAATACATAAACTATAAAATCTAATTACAAGTTTAAAGAAAAACTAAAATCTTTCTTGAGGTGACATATGGAAAAGCAAAAAGAGTATAGACTTACTTCACAAGTTAAAATACATGGATGATCATGTAAACTTGGACCGAATAATTTAGAAGATTTACTACGTAAAGCTGGTTTAGTAGGAGCTTTTGAAGATGCTGCTGTATTACCAGTGCCTAATAGTGATTTGGTCTTAGTAAAAAACTTGGATATTTTTACTCCAATCGTAGATGAACCTGAACTCCAGGGTGAAATTGCTGCTTGTAATGTAACAAATGATATCTTTGCCATGAATGTACCTGAAATTTCCGGAATGCTGGTTTTTCTTGGTATTAATACAATTATGCCAATGAAAATCGCTGAAAAAATACTTATTGGTGTAAAGAATTTCATGGAGAAAAAAGTAAACTCAAGAATAGTTGGTGGGCATACTATATATTCTGAAGACCCGCTAATAGGCGGAGAAGCATCGGGATACGTTCAACGTAATAAGGTTATTAAAAAACAAGGAGTTAAAGAAGGAGATAAATTAATTCTTACAAAACCAATAGGATTACAAGCTATAATGGCAGCATACAGACTTTTAAAAGATTTTCCAGAAATGCTAGAGCAATATTCAAAAGATGAGCTAAAGAAATCTATAAATTTTGCCATTGAACTTATGACCACACCAAACCAAAATGTTGTAACAACCATACATTCTTACAAAGATTTCTCTTTCATACACGCTATGTCTGATGTTACTGGTTTTGGATTAGCAGGTCACACAAAAGAAATGTTACAAAATTCTAATTTATCAGCAGTTATAGAAAAAGTTGTTTCTATAAAATTATCAAAAGAGCTCTCAAAAGAATTAGGTTATGCTTTTGAAGATTGTACCTGCCATGAGACTGCTGGAGGTATGTTGATAGCTGTTGACTCTGCTAAATCAGAAGAATTTTCTAATACACTTTTAAGTAATGGAATTAAGAATTGGATTGTCGGAACAATCGATTCTCTAAAACCAGGAACAGTCAGAGTTAATGAAAATATAGAGAATATAGAAATCCAAAATTTATAATGATGTCATTGATATAAACTTAAACACCTTTATGGTGAGTGTTTATGGAGAAATCCACCTGCGAGGTGGCATCTAGAGATATTATTCCTTTATTCTTCCATTTAGATTTAAAACTATTTCTCTAGCTTCATTTAGGGCTTCATTAACTAATTCCTCTCCATTATCCACGTTGAAGCAGGTAATAGAAACCTCAACTTCTACTGATAACCCTATTTTAGGATGTGTTTTTATCCAAAGTTGTGGATATTGTTCTTCTAATTTAGTAATATAAGGAGCAATCTGGCTTTCCCCAATTCCAGAAAAAAGAAAACTTTTTTCTATAAATTTACCTTGTTTTTCCTTTAAGAGTGGTGTTATTACATTTCTAAACATCGCTTTCATTTCTGCTGGAACGCCGGGAAGTATAAAAATTTTAGTGTCTTTTTCAGATATCCCAACTCCAGGAGCCGTCCCTACTGTATTTGGCAAGGGAGTGGAACCTTTTGGGAGATATGCCATCTTTTCTCGCTCTTTTGTCATGCCTTCAAGTTTTAAAAGCCCCCTCTTGTATGCCCTCTCATAAACTTTTTTGATGGTATTATAAGCGTGCTTATTTAACTCTAACTTCCTATTTAAACCT
>JBHLPZ010000029.1:15738-21916 GCA_048885325.1 Candidatus Odinarchaeota archaeon | reverse complement strand
TTCAAACTAGAATAAAGAAAAAGAAAATTTTAACTTGATTTTCTTTTAAATTTTTATTTTCAAAAGTCTGTTTCTCCAGATTTTATTGTTTTTTTTGGTTAGAATTATTCTTATTAGAAGCTTCTTCTAAAATACTTATCCTCTTTTCGAGAATAGTCATAGTTTCTATCATGTTGTTAATTGTGTTAGTTAATTCCTTTATTTCACTTTGAATTGTTCCTAGTTGATTCAATGTAAATGAAAAAACATTAGATTCTTCGACAGGTTTCAATAACCAATTAAGACAATTTTGTATGAAAAGGTGATTATCCATTGCATTTATTCCAATATTAAGATCATTAGTAAATATATCAATATCACCAATAGCAATAACTTTTCCTTGACCATACTCTGTATAAGCTGCGAGAATTTGTTGTTGTTCTTTATCTTTAACCCATTGTTCCTTTGAACTCTTAAATATCTCCGACCATGTATTTTTTTCATTTGATTGTATTAATGACCTACTATTCTTATTTAAAAATAAAGAACAAGCACCTCCAATAATAATTTCTCTTAAATTATTCGAAACTTCATTTTCTTGGAAACTTTGTATATGAATAATACTCGAGCTATTTTGATCATTAGAATTTAATTCTTTAACAAGGTTTTTTTCAAAAAAAATCCCGAAATTTATTCCAGAGAGATCATTCAAATTGGTTTTTTGAAGATAATCAGCACCATATTCACTAATCAATAATAAGCTTCCTCCAATTCTGACATAATTACAAATGTCTTTTATTTCTATATTTGAAAAATAATCATCAATTGGATTACCCATAACTAGGATATCAACATTTTCTAGCAATTTACTCGTTAGATTTTTATTTTCATTTTTTTTTATCTTCAAATTAAAGCGTTTGAGAAGATTTAAAAAATAAGAGAAGTCGTTTTCATCAATATCTAACATTTCATTATGAAATAGATCAAAAAGAATAGTTCTCTCAAGCATTTTTCTATAACTTTCAAGTAAATTATTATTTAAAAATTATTGTATTGCTAACCTAATGACTAAAAACTTTTTAAATCTTAATGAATATTCCATTTTGGAACACACAAATGATATTAAATTAAATTTAAATGGATTTAAATTTGAGATATGAGTAATAAAGTTAATACTCTCGCTGTAATTGGGCTAAGTTGGGGAGATTAACGATGCAAAGAGCACGTAACCCTATATGAAGGAAAAGGAAAGTTTGTTGACTTCTTAGCCCAAAAATCTGATATTGTAGTGCGATTCAATGGCGGAAATAATGCAGGACATACGATTAATGCCAATGGAATTAAGTATAAATTCAAATTAATACCCTCTGGTGCTCCATTAGAAAAAGAAGTAATTATTGGAAATGGATGTGTTGTCGATCCTAAGGTTCTTCTTGAAGAAATCGAAAATTTAAAAAAATTAAATAAAAAAATCAACCTTAAGTTAAGTTCAACTGCTCATGTTATCTTCCCATTTCATCGAATATTAGATGACTTAGAAGAAAGAACAAAGGGTGAATATAGTGCTGGAACTACAAAAAGAGGGATTGGTCCTGCATACTCCGATAAAGCAGCTCGATGGGGCATAAGGATTTTTGATTTAATTTACCCTGAAATTTTAAAAGTAAAACTAGAGAGATTATTTAAAATTAAAAAAACATTGATTAACGTGTATGAACCAGGCTGGAATATGGATCTTAATTCTATTTATGAAGAATATAAAGATTATGGCGAAAAATTAAAACCTTATGTAATTGATACAGCATTTTATTTGAATAAAGCAATAGATGCGGGTAAGAAGGTTGTTTTTGAAGGCGCTCAAGGCAGTTTATTAGGTATAGACCATGGAATGTACCCTTTTGGAACCTCATCTAATGCTAACGCTTTAGGAATATGTGCTGGGACAGGAATTCCACCTAAAAAGATTGGGAAATTATATGGTATTATAAAGGCATATACCTCGAGAGTAGGAGAAGGTAATGTTCCTACTGAATTATATAATGAAGTTGCAGAGAAAATTAGAGAACAAGGGCATGAATATGGAACGGTTACAGGAAGACCAAGAAGAGTAGGATGGCTTGACTTATTTAACATCAAATATGGCTTAATGATAAATGGAATTGATAAGATTATAATAACATTATTAGATGCTTTACAAGGTATTAATCCGATAAAAATTTGTACTACTTATGAATTAAATGGAAAAATTCTTGAGAGTTGGCCTATTCAACATGAGATTATTGAAAAATGTAAACCAATTTATAAAGAATTTAATGGATGGAATGAACTTTCCCGTGAAGAATGGTCAGAGTTGGCAAAAAAAGGGTATGATGCAATACCCGAGACAATGAAAATCTATATTCAAGCCATTCAAGAAGAATTAAGGACAGATATCGCAATGATTTCTATTGGACCAAATAGAAATGATACTATCGTTTTAGAAAATGAAATATTTTAAATTCAATCTCATAATTAATAATTTAATTTTTTTTCTAATTCAATCTCATCTCTAATTTCAATATCATAAAAACCTAGTTTTGGAATTTCAGGTTTTAGTACTCTTGATTCTTTAATAGCATCAATATATATCGCTTTAATTTGGAATCCTTTCCTTTGATAAAAGCGTAGAGCATCGAGATTATCGTTAGTAGTAATTACCCATACTCGTTTAACCTTTTTCGATGGCATAACTGATTCTAATGATCTTAGTAAGCATGTTCCTATTCCTATATTTTCAATTAAACTATTTAATGTTATAATTTCACATTCTTTGTTTTCAATATTATAGGTTAGGAGTCCTACTTTTTCATTCTCATAAACTGCAATGAAACCGGGAAGATTTTCTACATTATAAGTTCTTCCGCGAGTAACTATTCTATTTGATGACCACTCTTCTTTAATAAGCTGGGAAACCCATTTTCGATCAGCTTCTTCTAATAGACGAATATGAATGTGCTGTGTTATAAATAGATTCACCTCTATTTAAAGCAAATTAAACCAAATCTATAAGCATAATTGACAGGAGGCCATTCTATTTTAATATTTATGTTCTTTACTGTTTTATCAACATCTATTCCAACAGCTTCCATTGAATATCTTATCTCATTTGGATAACGACAGGGTTTATTTTGATCATACGTGCATTTTTTGTTTTCTTTATAACAAACTCTACAATAACCATCCCATAAAATTAATTTATCATCATAATAATCTTTATAAGTATCTAAAAAACTCCAAATCTCTTCTTCTAAGTAATCTCGAATAAAATCTTTACGATAGAATGAATATCTTATAGAGTTTTCGCGTTTTTGCGGATTTTTTAACTTAACCTTTTGTATATAATTTTTAAGATTGAACTTATAATATATCAAGAAGAATCTATTAAAATGAGAGATTTCATTTTCCATGAAGGAGGCCTCAGGGGGGCATGCCCACGAATGGTTATAATTTGGACATTTGAATCTTGAATTATTACAGTAAGTCTGGACTTTAGGATCAAAAACAATATCTTTCAAACTAATTTTAATAGCTGGCAAAAGATCATATTTCAAAGTTCGAAATAAATTAATTCAAATGAATGATGATTTTATAAAAAGGCTTACTTTTATTGTTAATAACTATAAAGTGTATAAAAGATATAAGCCTTTTAAAGAATAAAAAATAAATAAAATAATACATCATCTTTTTAATCCATTAAATAAAGAATAAAAGCATAATTTTGTGTTTAAGATGAAATTATTGAAAGAAAAGAAGAATGAATTAGCTGAAATAAATAAAGAATTTTTGGCAGAAACATTGGCTGGTATTGAAGTTCTCCATAATGCAACTAGTCAATTTATTAATGATAAATTAAATAAGAATGAACTTGAGGAAATAATCCAATCGGAAAAAAAATGTGACCGTATTAAAGAAAAATATGTTCAAATTCTATTTAAAAATAAAAGAGCACTTCCATTCTTAGTGGAAGATAGATATAATATTCTTATGAAGCTAGATCAAGTTAATGACAAAGCAGAATTTTTTGCTCGGTCTCTCCAAGTTTATCCATTCAAGCTTTATACTGACATTAAGGAAAAATTTACAACCTTATGTGATTCTTGTTATAAGACAGTTAAAGAATTGATAAATTGTGCTACATTAATAGAAACAGATTTTGATGGAGCCTATAAATTAACATTTAACGTAGAATCAATAAGAAGAGAAGCTCGTAGAGCAAAATTTGAATTATTAGATCATTTGTTTAAAAAAAAAGATGATCCTACTAAAATTTACTTAACTTCTAAACTTGTAACATATATTTATGATATTGCTTCTTGGGCTGAACAAACTTCAGATTATTTAAGAGGATTAATAATAAAATACCCAACAAGATAAAGTATAGACGGTAGAAAAGATATGGAACTAATATATATCATTACTATTTTTTTAGTTATTTCAATCATTATTAGTTTTGGAATAGGTGCTAATGATGAAACTATGGCTACGTTATATGGTTCAAAGACATTATCAATGAAAGAATTACTTATTTTTGCTGCTATTTTTGCTATTTTGGGCGCATTAATATTAGGAAAGGGAGTAAGTGAAACTGTGGGGAAAGATCTATTATCTATTGAGGTTACTATTTCAATTGTATTAACAATATTAATTTCCACAGCCGTTTGGTTAATTATTTCTTCAGCATTAGGTTTGCCAATTTCTACTACACACGCAACAATTGGCTCAATTATTGGAGTAGGACTTTTATTAGGTGGAGGTTTTGGAATAAATTGGCTTACTATTCTGGAGATGGGGATTTGGTGGATATTATCGCCAATTATTGGTTATATTGTTACTTATTTTGCGTATAAAGCAATTCACAAGGTGATTATTAAACGGCTCTCAGGTTTTAGAAGTTTTGAAAAAACAGAAAAATATTTCTCTTACATTCTACTAGGTGTTATCTGTTGGACTGCTTTTTCAAGAGCCGGGAATGACTGTTCAAATGCAGTTGGCATTGTAGTTGGCGTTGGAGCAGGAATAGATATTTCTATCCTCTTAATAATTACTGGGCTTAGCTTTGCAGGTGGGATAGTGATTTTAGGAAGAGGAGTAATAAAAAATGTTGGAACTATTACAGAACTATATCCGAGTACTGCTTTTGCTAGTGAAATTCCTAGCGCAGTTATATTGTTTTTCGGAACCTTATTAGGAATCCCATTATCTGGGTCACATATGTTAGTTGCTTCATTGGTAGGATTAGCAAAGGCTAGAAGAGCACCAACAAGCAAGGGATTATGGAAAATCGTTTTAATATGGTTACTTACTTTTCCTGCAGCAGCACTTCTTTCTATTGCGATCTTCTTTCCTATTGATATGATTATTGCATAGTAAATAAAGAAAAAAAGTAAGATTTTAGTTTGTTGATAAATAATTTACTTTTAAATCCTGATATAAAACTTCAGGAAGTTTTTTTGATATTATCATTTTACTTCCTTTTTTAGTTTCATTAAAATTGGGAGAACTTTCGCAACTTCCATAGCGGGGGATGTTTTTACAAATTTGATCATGCCAGGCCGTGCAATTCTCCACATATTAGTACTTCTGATCATCGCCTCTTCACTCTCAGCTTCAGTAAGACTAATCCCCCAATAATCTGAGGTGCTTACATGAAAAACGATATCATTAATTCCTTTTGCGGGATATATTTTTTTGCTAATTAACTCTTGAGCCACTTCAGCTATTTCAGTAGGATCTAAATCCGGATTAAGCTCCCAATATGAAATAAATAACATTTTTTTCAACCTCTAGTATAAATTTTATGATTTTTTTCGCTTTTTACGAATTAGATTTCAAATTAATGTACAAAAAAAAAATATCTATTTTAATCTTTAAATCTTTGTAAGAATAATTTTTCTTATGAAAGAAACAACAAAAAAAGCAAATTAAATAAGATTTGTGATTAATTGTGCTTAAATCCTTATATATTCCATTCCTATATTTTTTCAAACCTAGCTTGAAAAAATCTTAAATATTTAGGTTCATAAACCATTTTCAAACCCAATATCATGTCTCTTTTTTTAAAAAGTCGAATTATAGATTCAGCAGTATATTCCATGTGTGTATTTGTATAAACCCTTCTTGGAATTGTCAATCGTACTAATTCTAGTGACGGAAAAATGTT
>JBHLPZ010000029.1:0-15638 GCA_048885325.1 Candidatus Odinarchaeota archaeon | reverse complement strand
CGTCCTTGATGAGTAGGTACAACATATTTAAAACCTAAAACATCTTGTACGGATTTCTCCAAATGATAGAAATTACGTGCACCAGCATATGCTTCATCTCCCAACATTAGACCTGCCCATTGATTATCTGACATTGCAGAAGTACCAGAATCAGTCAATAAGTCAATGAAAACATCTTCAGATTTTAACAAAAATGTATTATAACCTGCTTCTTGAATTGCCTGTTTTCTTCTATTTTCATCTGGCATTCCCACATGTTCTATCATTTTAATTTTAAAAGGCTCAACAGGACCATTCATACTCTTAAACACAAAATTCTTTATTTAAATTATATAATATCTTAGATTAGAAAAAGATTTCTGTAATTTCTTCCCATGGTTTTCCCATAGAGCAGAAAAGCTCTAAATTCGTTAATACTAAAGAAGAAATTAAAGAGAATGGATAAATTGGGCTTGAAATAGATTAGTATTTAATTAGAATCTGGTTTATGAAAAGATAAAAAAAGCATTTCTAAAATTTAAAATTCAATTTTTTTGATATCATTTTCCGAGAATTTAGGAAAGATGAAAAATTCTCCTTTTTATTTCCATTTCGTTAAAATCTCTTCACGTTGAAATACGACTCGACTGAAAAAAAACAAGAAAACGTCAATTATACCAATAATTCCCGCAATCAGTAGCAATGTGTTAACGTCGAGTGTAATTACACTAATTTCAGTAAGTAAATATAGTGCAAAGAATGGAATGATTACGAGGACTGCTAATTGTTGAGCGGATCGAACATCATTCACGCGAGAGGAAATTATGACGCTGAATTCTATACTCATGACGCAAGCTAACGGAGAATTTAAAAGAATTATGATCCCGTAGCTCAAATTTGGGAAGTATAAATAACCAACTTTAGCAAAAGTAAAAATGTCCATAAGAACCATGAATATAACAGCACTGATAAATATCATGCATATTACGGGTAAGAATGCAGCCAAACTCTTCCCGAGTAAGATTTCATCATCAGTAGTTGGAGTTGCTAATAAGGGTTCAAGAGTTTTTTCGGTTTTTTCCCCCACGAAACTGTAAGATCCAATGACAGTTGGAATTATCGCGGCAAGGACGAGGAAGAAGAAACTAAACGCATTAAAAATTGGAAATAAGACTGGAGCTGACACATTTCTGTGATTTATAACATACCAGGCTATCATAGGTAATCCAATTGAGAGAGCTAACGGTAAAATCAATGCGGAATAAAGGATCGACTTTTTTTTTATAAAAAGACCGATATCTTTTGTAGTTATCGTCCAAACATTTTTAGTATTCAAATTAATCATTCCTCCTAATCTCTTTCAAATAAATATCTTCTAAGCTTGGAAGAAGCTCTGAGATAGACTGAACTTGTCCATCCGCATCTTGTATTGCGCGGATGATAGAAGGATTATCGCGGTGGGGATCATTAACATCAATAGTCATTTTATTTTTATCTATCGAAATTTGTTCAAATCCAAGAGATTTTATGCTTTTAAGGATCATATCCGTAACAGCATCCACCTCAACAACAGATTTCTTTCTCCACAAGGATTTACGTAGTTCATCTGTGGATCCCATGGCTATTAGATGGGTATTCAAAATTGCCACGCGATCACAGATTCGTTCTGCCTCATCGAGCATATGCGTATTCAAAAAAATGGTCCGCTTTTCTTTTTTCAGTTCAAGGATAAAATCTCTCACCATTTTAGTCGCTTCTGGATCCAAACTTGCCGTTGGTTCATCCATAAATAAGATTTTTGGTTCATGGACTATTGATCGAGCAATAGCTAATTTTTGTTTCATTCCTTTGGAAAATGTGCCTACAATCACATCTTTTTTCCCCCATAAATCTAACATTTTCAAATAATATTCAATTCGCTCTTTTCGCTTATTTTCAGGGCAATGATAAAGTTTTGCATAGAAATCCAGATTTTTATAAGCGGTCATATTTTCATAAAGACCTACATTTTCCGGTAATAATCCGATCATTTTACGAATCTCAAGACAGCTTTTTTTATTACCAATGGACAAGTCATTCAATGTCGCAGTACCACTCGTTTTTGAGATAAGGCAGCATAACATCCTAATTGTGGTTGTTTTACCCGCTCCATTAGGACCAAGCAAACCAAATACTTCACCTTCTTCGATTTGTAAAGATAAATTATCAACAGCTGTTAAATTACCGTACTTCTTGGTCAAATTTTCAATTTTAATCATTATTTTTTCACTCTAAGGTTTTTTATTATAATTTTAACATTTTAAACTTTATTCCTTCAATTTGTACTCTTATCATCTGGTTTCGCCTTAGATCTCCAAATTAACCCGATCACTAATGCAATTATTCCCACGATTATTAGTACATAAGAAATGAACAAATCAGGGCGTATAATGAGCAATATGATGCCTATAATTGCAACAATACATCCCCCTAATATGAATCTTGCTTTTAAATTCCAGAACAATGCCATATTTTGTACCTCTTTTGTTATTTTTAAACCTTACAGTCAGTTTATTAAACTCTGGAGTTGTGTTATGAATATAAATTTTTTATTTTCAAATTGTTAATTAATAGTTTATTATATAATATTTCAATATGAATTAAAGCAATTTTTCAAAATATTTATCAACTGCAGTCAAATTTCTATAGTTTTTGGTTAAATTTTCAATTTTAATCATTATTATGCATCTTCTAAATTTTACATTATAAGTTTAATATTATAATTTTCTCAAGGTTTTTTTCAATAATTTATAAAATTGTATTGGTCACAATGTCAGAAAGAATCCTTCAGTTCGTGCTGTTATCAATTGATTTTACCTTAGGCTTCCAAATAAGTCCGATCACAAATATTATTATTGCGACAGCAAGATATGCTATGAACAGTATTGCAAAACCTCTTGAAATGAGTAAAATAACAGCTATAATTGCATTTATAAGGCCTATTACTATGAACCTTAATTTCCAGGCATTCATTTTTCCCCTTCCCTTTATAAATTTAATAGAAATTATTTTAAAATCATATGATCAGTTTATTAAACTTGGAAGCTGTGCTATAGATATAAATTCATTACTTTCAAATTATTAATTAGTAGTTTATTACACACTTCACGATGAATTAAAGCAATTTTTCAAGGTTTTAATTAGTAGTAATTGGGAACAAATGAATAAGCATTTCTTCATTTAAAACTTAATTTTTTTAATTTTTTGTTCTGAATCACTAGAACCCATAAGGATACAATTTGATAATTTAGAATTACTAAAATTTAATATACTATTTTTGATAATAAGGCAGTTTTCAAGCTTCAAGTTTTCTCCAATCTTAACCTTCTCAAAAATTATTGAGTTTGAAATTTCCGTATAATTTCCTATTTCTGAATCTTTTCCTATATATACATTGGGTCCTAATAGAACATCATCCCCAATTTTTACATTATTTCCTAAATGTACAGGCTCAATGAACGTGGGATAATCTCCTACATAATCATCGATTTTATTATGAATCGATAAAAAAAACGAATCTAATGCTGTTTTTAACTCGTTAATTTTAACTTTTTTAGAATTACTAATTATTAATTCAATCTCTTTTAATTTCTCATCCATCATTATCAGTCTTTATATTTATTTATTTTAAACTTTTAAGTCTAATAATTGCATCAATTCATCAATATTTTTTCCTAATTTAGCGCTTGTAGTTATGACCTCAATTTTGGGATTAATTTTTTTGGCATCATTAATCATTTTGGTAATATTAGTCCCTAGTCTCTCTAATAAATCAATTTTATTAATAATGGCAATATCCGACATTTTAAACAGCATTGGATGTTTTTCAATAACCCATTCTCCTTCTGTGATCGAAACAATTACTATACGTTTATCTGTCCCAAGTATAAACTCAGATGGACATATTAAATTTCCGACATTTTCGATAAAAACTAAATCGTAATCTTTTAAATCTTTATTTTTAATAATTTGGTGAATATGATATGCGTTTAATGCACATTCTCGACCAGTATTAATTTGAATCGTCTCTGCATTATGTTGTTCTATACGATTTGCATCTACTCTTGTAGTGATATCTCCACAAATAACTAAGATTCGATACTTTAAACCTAATTTCTCAGTTATTCTCTCTAAAATGGCAGTTTTCCCTGCACCTATAGCGCCAACAATGTCATATGATTTGATCTTATGGCTTTTAAATTTGCTATTTAACTGTTCAGCTAGTTTTTTGTTATCCTCTTCTATTTCTTTTTTCGTTTGGATTACTTGATCTCTGATTTCATCCGTGGCCAAATTAGTACTTTCAAGCTCTTTAATTCTTGAGAATCCTTTTTCTTCTCTTTCTGGCATTTAAAAGATCAAAATATTTTGTTTTGATTAACTAGATAAATAATTTTTTTAAAGTAGCATTGAAAAAAAATTTACCCATTATAGATAAGAGATTCTACTTCTTCCATATGTTTTCGGTATAACAGGGAATAGGAAGATCTTTCATAGTCAATAACCCTGACTTTGCATTAACCACTTTAGGGATTAAATTTGCTACCATTGCTGCCGTGCCTAAGTCTCCATGAACCCCGCCGATTATTTTTTGATTGATGTTTGGGGTTCCCTCTATTTCGATACTGTCGTATTCTTCATGATCACCAGCGTAAGCTGTGAAATTTAAAATAATTATCTCCCTATCATTTTGCTTAGCTATTGCTTTGCTTTCTAAACCACATACATAGCCTTTTGGTACTTTTTCTCCATATATTGTAGTAAATTCTTTTTCTGCGGTTATTGGTTTGGGAGGAAATTCATTTATATCATCACAGTTAATACCCAGAGCGGCAATGATCATATTTATTGATTGAATTAAACCGACATGACCGGTGATTTCTTTTTTACTGATTTTTTCATTGAATGTTTCGAGATTTAAACCGGTTCCTATTTTGCGTTGAAAAGATTCCCTTCTTTTAGCAGAATTCATCATTCTAGTAACTTTTATTGATTCTACTTTTTGGCATGGAGCAGTGATAACAATAGGCAATAGATCCATAAGATAACCTGGATTGATTCCTGTACCAACTATTGTTACTTTTTTAGATTTTGCTAGCAAATCTAATTCTTCAGAGAGTTTAGGATAATATTGAAATGGGTATGATAATTCTTCACAGATCGAAATCACATTGCTACGTGATTTAACTGCTAATTTAATTAATGGAGCAACTTTTTCTAAGGAAGATGCAGTGGCAATAAAAACAACGTCAACATTTCCTTTAGAAAGAACAGTTTTTAAATCGGACTCAACAATAATATCTTTTCCTTTTTCAATATTTAATAAATTACCTAAATTCATGCCTTTAAATTTAGGATCAATATCAATCACAGCTTTAAGGTTGATATTTTTTCTTTCGAGAAAGAGCTTGGCTATAATCTTTCCCATTGGTCCTAAACCAACTTGTATCACATTAAACTTGGTATTCATTTAACATTCTCTATAGTTTTTAGTTCCTATTAAATAAAAATTTTTTAATCAAATTAAGATTGAGAAATAGGGTGTGCGATCTGTTCTACTACATTTTGTATCTGCATAATATGATCATGATTATGCGCCATTGAAAGGGATCCTAATCCGTGTAAACCTGATACATTGCGGTTAAAGAGAGCTAATTGAAGTAGAGCTTCACGTTTTTTATCAGTACTTTTAATAATTTCCTTGATCGAAGGTTTTTCAATCCACTTTGAGAGTACATGAAGCATAATTATTGATTTATATCCTATTGCTAGAAGAGGTAATTTTTCCTCATTAAAGAATTGATTTAAATTTTTAAGTAATTTTTCGCCTTCACTATTTATTCGAGTATATTCTTTTTGAGATTTATCTAATATTTCTAAGGTCTTTAATCCTGCTATCATACTAAGTGGAAAACCAGAAAAAGTTCCACCTCCAATTAATACCTGATTTTCCTTTTGCGGGCTAGAACGCTCAATAATGTCTTCTCGCCCACCTACAGCACCTATAGGCATTCCTCCGCCTATAATCTTTCCCATTGTAGTTAAATCCGGTATTATATTTAATTTATTTTGAATTAGAGCATTTAAAAATCGATAACCTGTAATGACTTCATCAAATATGAGTAGTATACCGTGTTCCTCAGTTTCTTCTCTTAATCTCTTTAGGAATTCTACATTTACAGGAAATCCTCCTCCGCCTCCTAATATGGGTTCTAAAATTATAGCGGCTAAGTCGTTCTTATTCTCTTTAATTAAGTTGAATGTTTGTTCGTTATTAATTTCAAATGTAAGTATTCCTGCTTTTTCTGAATCAAGAAGCCCTGGTGAAGTTTGATCATTTTTTAAATTTCCTACACTATAATATAAAGTATCGTTAGCACCATGCCATCCTAATTTTGCTTTAGCTATTAATCTTCTTTCTGTGTAAGCCCGAGCTAACCTTGATGCATACATTGTTGCTTCTGTTCCACTAACACAAAATCTCATCTTTTCAATACCTTTATTCCCCTTAATAATAGTCTCCGCTAATTCAACTTGATATTCAGTATTAGTTCCAAAATGCCATCCATATTCTATATGCTCTTTTAAAGTTTGCCGAATTTCTGGGGGATTATGTCCCAAAATCATAGCAAAATGACCATTCCAACAATCAATGTATTCATTGCCATCAATATCCCTTAAGTATGGTCCATGAGCTGAATTAATAAATAATGGAAAAGCTCCTATTAAATCCAAACCGAAAGTACGAATACTATGCGAAATCCCCCCCGGTAGAGCTCTTAACGCCTTATGCCAAAGTTCTTTTGATTTTGGTCTATTTTTCTGATACATTTCTAGCTCATTCTTAATAAACATGTAAACCAATCTTATTCTTCTATTAATTTATTTAGATTTAATATGAAAAATAATATATACTAAATAATAAGAAATGTGGAATATAAGCTTTAAAAAGATATCAATTGTTTAATTGTTTTGTTTAAAAAATATTCAATCTACTTTTGCACCACAATTAGGGCAGATTAATGCATTTCTAAGTGTAGTACCACAAATTCTACAGAGATTTATTGTTTTTTTCTTAGGGGGTCGTAATGATGTAATGGATATTTTTTCTTGGGCTAATGTTGAATCACCAGAATCTTCAGAAACATTAACCGTGTTATTAGAAATTGGATCAATTAATTTTGGTTTATTATTATTTTTTGATGGTATCATAATTTCCGTCCCAAAAAATCCACCTATACGAACTTTCTTTAATGATGGTGCCTCACTTTCAAAATGGGTCGCTTCTGGTTCAATTTCTTCTTCACTATATGGCTCATCAATATATTGATCTTTAACTTTATCGACTTCAGAATATTCTTCTTCAGAAGGGATTTCATTTAGTATAACTTCTTCAGAAATTTCTTCAAATTCTTCTGGATGGTTCTCTTGGTATATCAAATTTACAAAATCCTCATCTAACTTCAAGAGAGTATCACATTGAACGCATCTAAACAAGTGCTTAAATCCTATATTATTAACGATGGAGTATTCTGCCGCGCAACAGGAATGATATCTGGCATTACAATTAAAACATTTATGTACTTCATCGGAATAAGCTTCACATATTGGACATAATTCTTGTTCACATATATTACATTTTTCTTCTTCTTCGGCATCTAAAGAGATTAAATCAACGGCTAGTCGTTCGTAAAATACTTTATCTTCCTCTAAGATATATTCAGTTTCATCTGTTTGAATTACATTAAATTCAGTCTTATTTTGAATTAACGATCCTAAGATGTTTTGAAATAATTTGATATCATTACAATAAAAAACGCCTCCATGAGTTTCTGAGACAATGACTTTTAATTTTACGTCATCTTCATAAAATTTTTGATTTCCTACTCTTATAATATCAATAAATGTGTCAAATTTCCTAGCTTTAAGTAATAAATCATATAGTGCATTATGATATTCTTCTGAGAGTGAGCTAGGAGTATCAGATATTATAATTACCCTGTAATTTTTTCTCGCAGTTCTAATCTTCCTAAAGACATAGGATAAGATCTCAAATAATCCATTCTCTAAATAACTTTTTTTAGTTTCGCGACCTTCCCAATATTCATTTAAAATATGTATTAATGAATCTGCTTCTTTTTCATCATATGTAGTTATGGGAGCTCCTTTTTCTTGAAATAAAACAAGACCATAAGAACTCAAACTATTGAATTTATCTTTGTCTTTAATAAATGAAATAATAGCTTTTGTTAATACCTTCTTTTTCAGATAATCTGATAAAAGATCAATGTAAAATATGAATTCCTCTGAATTAACAGTCGCTTTTTTAAACATCTCAACACCTTTCTTAAGAAGAAATTTATAACAAAATATGAATAGGAATTTATTTAAACTAATAATAGAATTTTTATTTATTTTTATTGATCATTCATTATTCTGTAGTTTCACGAAAGATAATATATATCTCCCCAGAAGTGAGAATATTAGGGTGAAAATTTATATCCACAATAAGGACAAGAGTTAATACTAACTACTGTTTTAGTTAATTTTGAATGACATTCAGGGCAAATCATAAAATTTCCTTCATCTTCATCTCTCTCCAAGTTTTGATTATTTAAAGATAAAGTAATATAAGCGTCCTTGGTTTTCTTTATTTTATCCTGATTAGAATTCTGAGAAATTTTTTGATAGACTAATTTATCTCCTTCCTTTCTTACAGTGTATACCTTTCCAAAAAAACCACCTATTCTTACTGTTTTTGGGGAGTTTTGTGGAGTAGCTAAAAACTCTAAGCCTTGATCTTGACTCTCATCTAAAAAATCTTTTTGTTGATTAGCTGATTCTTTAATAATGTCTTCTTGAATTCTGGGAGTTTTTGTTATCGTTTTAATATCTTCATTCTCGATATACTCTTCAACTGTTTTTATTTTATCATCTTCAGGTTTGACGATATCTTCTTGCTTGATTTTTAAAAGGATATCACAATTAGGGCATCTAAATATATGAGGAATACCGATATTATGCTGGATAGTATAATTAGTAATACAACAATTATGAAAAATACTCCCGCAATTTTCACACATAAGGGGGATATCATAAATATTAGTACAGAAAGGACAGATATCTTCTTGACAAATATAACACTTTATCCCTGTTTCTGGCTTGATTTTTTTTAACGTTTTTGCCAAATGGGAATAAAAATAATAATCGTCTTTTTTAATCTTTATTTTTGGTTCTTGAATTTCAATTAATTGTTTAGGTTTCACTAATTTTTTTATAATGTTCATAAAATCTTTCTTATCATAAAGATAATAAATTCCTCCTTTAGTATCACTTGCTAAGATATTTAGTTTTACATCATCTTTAAAGAATCTATCGCTTTTTACAGAAATTCGTATAATATCTATAAAAGTCGGAAGATTTTTGACATTTGATACGAGATTAAATAAGGCGTCAGTATAATCTTCTGATAAATCACTCGGTGTATCTGTGATAACAATTATTCTATTTATCTTTGACTTTTTTCTCGTGGTTTCGGCAATATAAGAAAAGATATAGAATAAGCCATTTTCAAAAAAGGATTTTTTTTTAGGACGCGTCTTCCAATTTTCTTCAATAGTATTTGTTATAATATTTGAATCTTTTTTATCAATAATGAATATTGGATTTCCTTCTTCTTGAAAAATTAATAATCCATAATGACCTTTAAGATTACTCTTATTCTTTTCAGAAATATAATACTTTATTGCTTTAATTAGTTCTTTCTTCTTTAATATATCTTTTGTTAGATCTAAATAAAAAAAAATATCTTCATAGGAAGTTTTCATGAAATAAAAAACCTATATTCTTTTTAATTTAATTTAAGAATTTTATTTTTTAAATATTTATTATCTTCCAAAATTTTAAAAAGTAAAATTTGATATTACTTATTAATATAAGTGAATAAGGTTATTAGAAATAAGTAAATAATTAGTGCATATATATGGAAGATTTTTTGAAGCAAATCCAACTTTCGGAAGATGCGATTAAAATTTATCTTAATAGTTTAGGGAGGAAACCATTATCCTCAAATGAGTTGTATTCAATGGTACCTACCCTTTCTCAAGAAGAATATTTAAATACAATTAATGAACTTACAACGATAGGATTATTAATTCCAATTACCCCTCAATCCTCAGGAATTTTAAACCAGTATTTGGCATTACCACCATTTAATCCAATTATAAACTACTTAGAAAATATTAATAGTCATTTAGGCAGTATAAAAAATCAATTACATCAATTATTAGCTAATTCATTAAAAAAGGTATTTAACAATAATAGTTTAATTGAAGTAGATTCTATTTTTAAATCAATAAAAGATACAAGAAAAGATATTCAAGAAGAAACAATAATTCAAAAGCAGGAAGTTGAGGATATTGCTCAAGGAATGGAAAATCTTAGAGTTATGGAGACAGTTTTAGCGGATCTACACCAAACGATAAAAGGAATTACTCAAACTCAATTTGGAAATTTAATAAAGATAATTTCAGGTATTAAAGATGAGATTAACCAAAATATCGGAACTTTAGAACTTAAAAAGCATGAGAAAGATATAAAACAGGTTATAGAGGAATCGTTCGAAAAAAATTTGGATAGATTGACTTCACAATTCACTATTAACTTACACGAACTCATAGAACAGGAAATAAAGAAGACAATAGAATCTTTAAACAATATTATTGAATCCAGTTTTCAATTCAGAGATGATTTCAAAATGCTATTACTAAATACTATAAATAATTTTGAGTTAAAATTAACTTCTATTTTTGATTTACTGAAAATGAAAAAAGAATCTATATCCAATAATTTAGAAGGTTTCCAAGAGATTATACTTAATAATTTAGAGAGTATTATAAAAAATTCTGTTGATTCAATTGCAGCTCTAAATAATCCAATAAATAATGTTATGGAAACTTATAAGAATGTTATAACACCAGAAAAAATAAAGATAGAAAATATTTGGATCGTAAATAATATCTTAAAAGTTAATGAGGAAATCATAAATTTAATTAATAGATCTAAAAAAAAAATATTTTTTATCGTTCCAAATTTAGAGGGATTTATTAATGAGCAGCAATTTTCAACAGCATCCAGTTATCTTAAGATAAAAATCGCTTCTTCAGAGGCTCAAACGAATAGTAGTGTTAAACAACTGAAAATAATTAAAAATCTTGATTATAGATCTCTTAAGAATGAAAACATCTTTATTTTACAATCAGATAATGATTATTTAGTTATAGGTATTAGAATTAAAACAAGAAACAAATTAGATGATTTTATCGGATTTGGTACAACTTATAAGCCTTTGATCAAGTTAATGGATCCTGTTATAGATTCAATCTGGATTAAGGCAACTTCAGATTTTCATCAAGCTCCAAAATCAATTGGTATAAGTAATTCAATGAGTAGGGACGAAAAACCAATCGATCTTAAAATTCCAATTCAAGAGTTTACTCCAACACCAATAAAGTTACCTAGTGCTCAAACCAAGAAACCCAGTACAATTCAACCACCACAGCAAGAAGTCACTCCTCCAACTACAAGTGTAAATTTATCTCAACAAATTGAACAGCATTCAGATTTTATCGCAAAAGTACAACCTAAAGCGGGAGATGAGGCGGGATTTTTGATTAATAATGCCTTTAACACATTAATTCAAAAATTAGGAACCCTTAAAGGTGAGGAATTTAGTGAAGAGCTGCAAAAAGTCGCTGATCTAATTTTAGAAAATAAGGGTTTTTCAGTCACCTTACATAAATTACGACGCATGATAACTCAATATAAAGAGCAAATAGAGCTTTTAACCCCAAATGATGTAAGGCAAATAATTGAAAAAATTGAAGAATGGAAAAGTCATATTTTATAATTTATAAATATATAACGTTTTATTGCGGACTAATCCTTAAGAATTTAAGGGGAATTCTTTATCTTAAAAAGATTTAAAAATAATCTAAAGAGAATATACCCTATTAAGACAAAGAAAGAAGTTACGAAGAATAAAGCTACGATTACTGATACTATAAAATTTGGATCTGTAATTCCAACTATTCCAAAAATTGGGCAAAGTGGAGCAATTAATATAAAAAGTACATAAATAGATTTTCCTTTCTCCCCAAAAGTAATATGTATAGTAATATTAAACCATCCAATTAAAATCATAAAAAACGGTGTTAAATAATAAGCAATTTCTAGAAAAGACCCTATTCCTCCCATTGCAGATGTATAAAAATAGTTAGCATAAAAATAGGTAATTATTAAAAGAGCACTAGCAGGTGTAGGAACCCCTGTAAATCCTGATTCAGTAGATATATTAAATCTTGCTAATCTTAACATAGCAGCTATGGCAAAAAGAATACAACCAATTAATAAAAAGTAATCATAAGGATTTCCGGTTTTAAAAGCTTGAAATGTTAATATAGCGGGAGAAACACCAAATGTTAGGAAATCACTTAAGGAATCAAGTTCTCTTCCCATCTCATTAACTGTACCAGTTTTTCGAGCGATATAACCATCAATTAAATCTGTACCTATTGAAATAGAAATAAAGAAAAATCCAAAAGAAATAGCATCACGCGTACCTATACAAGCAGAAATAAGAGAAAGCAATCCTAGAGTTGTTCCAATTAGAGTAATATAATCCTTTAGCTTTAATAAGCTTGATATATTAGACATGATATTATAAATTCAATTCCTATTATAGTAATTTAAAGCTAAAATCTATTATAAAATTTCCTTAACTCATAAATAAAGGTTTATAGATCTTCATTAAATTTATTAAATTATATTACTTTTTTTTGATCAATTAAAAGAACTGTATTTGTTTAATATGTATTGCTCTCACTGTGGTATGAAAATAAAAGATGCAGATCAGAAATATTGTGAAGAGTGCGGAAGTGAATTAAAAAAAAAATTTGAAAGTAAGGAATCTGAATCAAAAACAGTAAGTATTACACCTGAACCAGAGCAACCTAAAGAAGGCGGCTTATTTGATTTAAATCGGTCTTATTACTTAATCAAAGAACGAATGTGGGACAGCGGATTTGGTGATATAATGGATGAGAAGGGAAAATTAATTGGAAAGATGAATAGGATTATTTTTAGTATTAGACGGAGAGTCGAACTTCAGGAAGTTGATGGAACTGTTGTTGCTACAATTCATAGTAAAATTCTTTCAGCTCGAGGTGCACAAGATTTAAAAGATCCTGCAGGAAATATGATTGCAAGAATAAAAAGGAAGATACTAACATTTTTTAAGCATAAATTCTATTTGGAATCGCCAGATGGCACGAGATGGTATGAAGCTATCGGAAACTTCATGGGATGGTCATTTAAAGTCTATGAAGTTACTACAAATAAGTTAATTGCTGAAATTGAAAAAGCAGATAGATGGCGAGATGTGTTTCTGGGAGGTATGTTTGATTTCGCAGATACCTATGCATTGAAAATATTGGACAATGAGACAGATAGGAGAATATTGGTAGGATTTGTATTATCCATAGATAACGTGCTGCATGATACAGCTGGAATGGGCCCAGGCTTCAGACCTGGTCCGGTTTGGCGATGACTTTATCACAGGGGTAGATTTCCTAGACCGTTATAGACTTTTTTTAATGTTTTACCGAAAAAGAAAAGAATAGATAACTTTTAATATATTTAATTAAAATTACTTCAATGAAATCATTAAGGATAAAGTATCTATTGAATAATAAATAATAATAATAATACTATAAATCCAATTTAATCGATTAAATAAATTTTTATTTATGTAATTTTATAATTTGGTAAATTGAACAAACTAGTAAAGTAATCTATTTTATAATATCGTATAAAAGTATTGGTATAGTAGAATTTGGTAATAAACTATGGCAGAAGCATACGATGAGTTCATTGTATTTCATTTAGAAAATACAGGAGAGCGCAGAAAACTTAAAATAAGTCAAGAAGAACTTCAAGATCATTTAAATCCCGAGCAAGTGCTTATTATTGTCCGCGAAGATTTAAGAAGAATATATATTTGGAAAGGTTCCAAATCTCCTGTAAGAAAACGTTTTATTAGTTCAAAAGTTGCCCAAGAATTGCAGAAAGAGCTTATAAGTGATCCACGTTATCATAGATGTAAAATAGTATCCATTGACCAAGGGGATGAATTACAAGAATTTCTTAATGCATTTCGCTTAGAATCGATGGTAATTAAAGAACGATTACCAGATATGCATTATATCAGGAATTTTGAGAGGGATAAAAGAAAAGAAGCTGAGCATCTTGCTAAAGAAACACCAAGATTTGCAGATTTGGGTGAAGATGTTGTCATTTCTTCCTTTGCTATGGGTGTTCCGGGAAGAAAACTTAAATCATCTGAAATGGTGAATCCTTCTTTAATTAAAAGAGCAATTGGACTCTCAGAACAGGAAAAAGAAGAAATTAAAGAGAAAATCTTGAAATTAGAAATACCTGAGAACTATGAGAGACAAAACTTAATTATAGGACATACGCTTTATGGAGCAGTCTCTAAAGTGACAGATGTATTTGGGAAAAACGTAGTTGATATTGTATGGGAAGAAGTTAAAAAGGTACCTAAAGGTAATATGATATTAAGCGATAATTTATTTAGAGTATATTTTGATGATAAAAAAGGAATAGTAGAAGTTATTGAAGTATTAAAGGAGAAAGAAACTACAAAACAAAATTTAAGCCAAACAGCTAAACAAAAAGAGGAATCAGCAGAATTAGATAAAAATCAGAAGATATAATAAGACATGAACCAGCTCAACAGCAATTACCAAAACTTCCTAATAATAGGAATAAACTTATTTTAAAAAAAAAACATAATTATAGAGAAATTATAAGCTGTAGAAATCATTATCTTCTGGTTCAAGTTCCTTAAGAGGCTGTTCTTCTGGTTCTTCCTCTTCGAGTTTCTCTATTTCCGGTTCTTCTGCTTCAGGTTCTTCTACTTCTGGTTCTTTATCTTCTGGTTCTTCGATTTTAGGAATTTGTCTGTGTTCTATTTCTTGCTCCATCTTTTTTTCATATTCAACTCTTCTCTCGAGCTCTTCTTTTGGTTTACTCATCTTTTTTATTTTTTTTAATCCTTCTATTGCCTCTTTTCTAACAATAGGGCTTCTATCTTTTAGAGCTTTAGTTAATATATCAATAGAAATAGGATTATGTTTATTTCCAATCTCATCCGCAGCCTCTTTTCTTACTAAAGCATCAACATCGTTTAAAAGAATATAAGTTAAGATACCAAGTACCTCAGATTCTCCTAAATCTCCAATTGTCTCAACAGCATCTTTTCGAACGTCCGCATTTGGATCTGTTAGGGCTGTTTTTGCTAGTTCTATTAAAGTTCTATCTGAATCCCCTAAAGGGATAATACTACTTAAATCGACTCCACAGAATTTACAAAAATTATGATTAATTTTAATAACTTTGCCACATACAGGGCAAATACGGTTAATTTCAAAATCAATAGGAGTGTCCCTTGTTTTCACAGCTTTTGGAGTATTTTCAGATGGATTTCTTACTCTATAAGGATTTTCTCTTGGTGGGGGATTATAATTTCTACCCATTTTTTA
>JBHLPZ010000028.1:0-21931 GCA_048885325.1 Candidatus Odinarchaeota archaeon | reverse complement strand
ATAGGTATTCTTATAGCGTATCATGGGGGAAAAATTGAGCAAGAAATATTATTTGGCAGGAGATATGTCCCATATTAGATTTTGAAGAAAAAAGAAATAAAAAAAGCAAAAAAAATTAAAACTAGTTATATAGTACCAATTTGCTTTAGTGTAATTTTGATTGTTGATCTTATAAGGTTTATCATAATAGGCTTAATATTTCTTTAGATCAAATTGGCGATCACTTGTCAATATTTTTCATATTGTTAGGATTCTCATTAGTAGTGCTAGTTATTATTATAATAGGTATCTATTGGGCAAGATATGACCCCCATATTCCGATACCATAATGTAAATAGCTAAATGTTTAAATTTATATTAAATTTTTTAAGATCCTTGATTAGTTTTTCCGTATAATAAAAGTGAATCCCATTAAAACCAAGAGATCTTGCCAGTTGAATGTTTTTTTTCTCATCATCAATTAAAATTGCCTCTTCTGGTTTGCAATTAATATGTTTTATTAATTCCTTATAAAACTCAAGATCATTTTTATTTGTATGATAATCATAACTAAACACAGCATCATTAAAGTATTTTAAAAATTCGCATTTTTTATTGAGATATTCCACCCTTTCTCTAATATTACCACTAAATACCACTAATCTATAATTCTTCCTCAATTCCTTTATTATCTTTTCTATTCCATAATGTAAACAATAAGATCCAAACCAAATATATCTAATGTGATCTTTTTCTTTATTTTGGATATTCATTTTCAAAAATAATCTCTCTTCAAATTCCTCTATTGTAATTAAACCCTTTCTTATTAAATTTCCTTCAGAATTTAGTATATCACTGAAGATATCTATTAAAAGATTTTGATTTTCAATATCATATATTTCTTTAATTTTTTCAATCGCTAAATAAGTTCCTGGGGTAAAATATACACCCCCTAAATCAAAAACTAGTGTCTTAATATTAAATTGGTTTTTCAGGGTCATGCTACAATCATTTTTTATTAATATTCAATTCTAAAAATAAACTTATACTTAATTTAAAGATAAAAAAACATCATTCAACAAGAAGTTAATGATTGCCTAAATGAAAAAAGAAATAAAAAAAAAATTTTAAATTCCGAGTTTTCTTCTATTTGATTCAATATGCTTTAACATAGCATCAACAGCCTCTTTAGTATTAGTTTCCACGTGTAAAATACCGCCAGTTATATCTTTACAATCTATGGTTAAGAGCTTTACCAAATCAGGACCTCCTGTGACTGTAGGAACTGGATTAACATAAGTGTAAAGTCCAAATGCTAGGGCAAAAATAGCATCAATCGTAGCTTTTTGCTCCATATATTCGGGTGCAACAGCAACAACAGGTAGATCTGGGATCGGAACCCCTCCTAAGGCATTTGAAACTGCTGCAACAAGATCTGCTACACGACCGGTATCTGTGCAAGTTCCATAACTTAAAACTGGAGGAATACCGAGCTTTTCACAAAGACTTTTAAGTCCTGGTCCTGCAAACTCCTTTGCTTCGGGTGAACATAAGCCAGCAACTTGGAGTCCGCCGTTCCCGCATCCCATTGATAATACTAAAACATCTTTTTTTATCAATTCTTTTGCAATATCAACAGTATGAACATCTTGACCATAATCTCGAAGAGTTGTACAGGATACCAATCCTGCAATCCCTCTTATTGTTCCATCTTTAATGGCACCTAATAATGGTTCAAGTGTGCCTCCCAATGCCTCTAATATACTTTCAGCAGAAAATCCAACCACAGCCTCATTCATATCGAGTCCAGTAACGGGTTCAATATTCGCATGTCGTTCTTTAAAGTTTTCTATTGCCATTTGAAGTAGCTTAGCTGCTTGTTCCTCCGCTTTTTCTGGGATATAATCAACTCTTTCATCAATCCCTTCAAAAACAACCACCTCTGATACAGGGATTAATTTAAATTTGTACTTTTCTGCATATAGAGGATCAATAGGCATACAACAATTCATATCGCACACAAATGCATCAACACACCCACTTGCAAAAACTGCCTCCTGCATAATCCAATTACCAGTAAAACCATAAAAAGTATCATCCATTTCCCATCTTTGGATCATTTCCTGACCAGTTTCTATGTTAGCTATAATTCTTAATCCTTTTGCGCCCACAGATTTAGCTTTTTCTTGCCATTCGGGTTTACGTGCTAATTGAACCATAGCAAATCCTAAAAATGGTTCATGGCCATTAGGTAAAACATTAACGTAATCGGGATCAAGTACGCCTAGATCGACTCTCATTTTATGGGGTCTTGGAATATTAAATAAAATATCTTGTATAAATTCATTTACGATTTGACTTTGATATGCCATTGCAATTCCTAAACGCATTGCTTTTAACGCAAGACTAGCATAATATCCATCCACATTAGTTAAACATGAGCTTGTAGAAAACATCATTTCCCCGTAAACACCGCCTGGAAAAATACCCAATTTTTTCCAGACTTCTTGTCTTTCTTTTGGAGCTAAAAATTCCACAATTTTACTTGTTTCCGTATAAGAGCGATTAAAATCTTCTCTAACAAAATTATACAATCTCAACGCAATCTGGTCAACATCACCAGAAGTATCAATTCCAAGACGGCTGGCAAAATTTATTAGTTTTTCAGGTTCGCTTATTTTAAAGGGAGTTTTTCCCTCAATTGTGGCTTTTAATGTTCTTAGAGTAGTTTCGGTATGATAATGGTAAGTTGAGGTTCCCATTACATTTCTAAGAAGCATCATTCGCATGGCCATACCATCTGCAGTAATTCCACATACTCCTCTCTTATCAATAGAAGCATCAGCGCGACAAGGACCATTAGAACATAAATCACAGCGAGCACCTTTTAAACAAAATGGACATCGTTTATCAGGAACACCTCCAAATCCTTGTGCTTCAAAACGATCCCAAATATTTGTCATTCCATCATTTTTGATACGTTCATATACTTTTTGAACAGACTTATGATACGAAATTCTTTCGTTTTCCATAATTAATCGGTTTCTTTAATTCATTTTATCATAAATTCATTTAAAAAAAAACTCCTTATTATTTAAAATTTAATTTGAACATGTTCAAAGACCTAGATTTACATTGTATAATAAAAACCTTAAAATAAAATGTAAAAACTAATAATTCTATGAAAGTAATCATTATAGGGAATAATGTGAGTGGGACATTTTCCGCTCAAAACATACGATACCTTGATGAAAATATCGATATCGAGTTATACACTCAAGAAAAATATCCTTATTATACGAGGATTAAATTACCTGAATTGATTTCAGGAAAGGTGAAAATTGATGATTTGATTGTTTTTAAGAAGGAGTGGTATGAAAATAATAATTTAAAGTTAAATTTAGAGAGATTAGTTGAAAAGATTGATCCAGCTACTAAAAAGATATTTATTAAAGGTGAGGATAGCCCAATTTCATATGATAAGGTAATATTAGCATTGGGAAGTACTCCTAGTATACCTCCAATAAAAAATGCAGTAAATATGTATCAACAGAAAAAAGGTGTATTTACATTAAGAAGTATAGATGATGCTTTAGAAATTAAGAATTTTATTAAAAATGAGCAAGTTAAAAAAGTGATTGTAATTGGAGGGGGTTTACTTGGATTAGAATTAGCCAATCAAGTAAAAGATATTGTGTTAGAAACTACAGTTGTAGAATTTTTCCCTCAATTACTACCTAAACAATTAGATAAAGAATGTGGCGATATGTTAAAACAAGAAATTGAAGACCGTGGAATTAAGGTAGTTTTAAATGCTACTACAGAAGAAATTTTAGGGAATGGGAAAGTTACTGGGATTAGATTAAAAGATGGAAGAGAATTTGCTGCTGAAATTATTTTAATCCAAGCAGGAATAGTACCTACTATCGATATTGCTAAAGCAGCAAAAATTCATACGAATAAAGGAATAATTGTAAATGAGTTCCTTGAAACTAGTGAAAAGAATGTTTTTGCTGTTGGAGATTGTATTGAATATAAAAATCAAATTTGGGGTATTATTCCCGCCTGCATGGAACAGTCCAAAATAGTAGCTGCTTCAGTCGTTGGTACGAAAAATGTTGAATATGAGGGAACGACTCCAAAAAATACTCTAAAAATCGTTGGAATAGATTTAACTTCTATAGGAATTATTGATCCTTCAAAAGAAGAAAGTGGTGGATGGGATATTTTAAGAAAGTCTGATAAGAAAGATTGTTGTTACGAAAAAATCGTTTTGAAAGATAATAAACTCAAAGGAGCTATTTTGTTTGGCGATAATAAAGCTATTTCTTATGTTTATAATAAAATGGAAGAAGATGTAGATAAACATGAACTTAGGGAATTATTAGAAATCCATATTTACGAATGTTCAAATTGTGGAATGCTATATGATGAAGCCAAAAAGGATGTGCTTTTTAAAGATTTACCAGATACCTTTCAATGTCCTGAATGCGGTAGTTCAAAAGATGCATTTACTGAAAAAGAGTAAGATCAAGTATTTATTTAAATTGATGATTCTTTTAAATTTTAAATCTTTTTTTCAATTTTCCTTAAAAAACACACATTATGCCTTTAATGATTTTTAAATTATATGGGATGTCCATTTATATCTTTTTTTCTTTCTATTTACTGTTTACTTTAATATTTTAATAAATAAAGATTGTGAATTTTATATGGAAGATTTGTTTGAGTTAGATATGGAAGCTCATGAGAATTTAATTATTGCTAAAAAAGAAAAAGTTGTTGCTTCAGAATTGGAGAAATTGGCAAATAATCTACTGAAAAAAGCTAAATCGAGGGAAAAATTTGTTGATCAAGAACTTGAATTAGCAGAAAGTAGAATGAGTTTAGTCGAAAAGAATAAGAATTTATTAGAAAATCGAATAAAAGTTAAGGATATACTAAAAGTTCCAGATGAAATAATAAGAAATGAGAGTAATTTTATAGATTATCATGAAAAAGCGGCAGAAACTCAACTAGAAATGGCAAAACACCATAAGAAAATCGCGGAACTAGAAAAAATCTTAGCTAAGAATAAAATATTGCTAGCAAAAGCAAAAGAACATGCAGCTAATGTCCGGATTAAATTAGGAGAACTACAAGTTAAATATGTAAATATAATAAAGGAAAATAAATCACCTCAAAAAGGTTTGATAATAAAGTCATATTTTAGAGAAAAACAGAAATCTTTGAATCACCATTTAAAAGAAGTTGCAGAAAGAGAAAAAGAGATAAAATTAGTTCAAAAAGATATTGCAGACTTAAATTCTTCTCTTTCTCAAGTATTAGCTAAATAATAAATTTTATTAGAGGGAGAGTTAAATTTCCAACTTATCGATGTAAGAGATGTAATTATTTATATATTGACGATCAAAAAGAAGTACCTTTTGATAAATTAGAAAATAATTTTAAATGTCCAAAATGTCGTGCTTCTAAAAACTTTTTTATCAAAAAGGACTTGAATAACTAAAAGTTAATTCCTAACTTTTCCTATT
Organism: Candidatus Odinarchaeota archaeon; assembly: GCA_048885325.1. Classification (GTDB taxonomy): domain Archaea; phylum Asgardarchaeota; class Lokiarchaeia; order Sigyniarchaeales; family SOKP01; genus SOKP01. Next base: position 16,418 of record JBHLPZ010000028.1, on the reverse strand, counting down.
AAAATCTCACTATAAGGTAAAAGATTGATAAGATATATTATGCTCAAACTAAAAACGCATACATTAATAAACAGTATTAAGTAGAACAGAGCTCCAATTTCAAATATATAACCTAACAAACTAGTGATTAAGGGGTGGATTAAATATATACCATATGAATATCTTCCGAAAATTTCAAATAAATTACCTATTTTCTTTTCTTTCAAATTAAAACTTATTTTATAAAAAATTAATATTGCTAGTATGCTTATGGGCATAGTTATTAATTTAAAGTAGACCAAATCCATGATATAGTAATAACTTAACAAAATTGAAGGGATTAACAATAGTATTAGTATATAAAGGCTCTTTTTATTATCTAATCTATCAATAACTTGGTCATAATTCTCGACAAAATACATACCTAAAAAAAAGTAAAAGAAGTAAGAGATAAAAGCGTATTTAATAAAAAAAATTAAGACTTGCATATCTGGGTTAAATAAAAATTGCTTATATATAGTAATTTCAAGAACAATCCATATTAGTTGTAAAATGGCTGAGCCCACTAAAAGCTTAACCTTACCAAATTTTTCAAAACATTTATTTAATAACGGAAAGAATATATAAAAGAAAATTAATAACCCAAGAAACCAGAAATGAAACTCTACCGAAAATGTTAATATTTGATAAATTCCTTCTAAAAAATTCGTATTTAGATCGAATCTCCAGTTATTATACAAAAGATATATTATTGAGAATAATAAATAAGGTAGTATAATTTTTTTAACTCTAGATTTAAAAATTGATTTTAAAGAATTCTGACTTATATATTTTAAACGCAAAAAATAACCAGATATAAAAAGAAATATCGGTACAGCCGATTGTGCTAAGATAAAAATAATGCCATATGTTAAAAGATATTCAATCCCTTCATTATAGTGATAAACTAAACCAAAAGTATGGATTATAACAACAAAAATTATGGCAAATCCTCTTAAAATATCGAATTCTTTTATATTTTCCATATTTTTATACAAAATTATATTTGAATTCAAGCTCATTAAACAATCAGAATAGTATCGTATTTATAAAATATTAAATTAATATTTTTAATAAATATTCAATTAACGAATCCAAATAATTTAAAATTATTTTTTTAACAAAAGGTTGGTTACACTATGGCTAAATGGGAATGTGGTGCTTGCGGTTATATATATGATGAAAATGCAGAAGGCACTAAATTTGAAGATTTACCTGATGATTGGGTATGTCCTGTATGTGGAGTAGATAAGAGTTTCTTCACAAAAATCTCAGATTAAAAGATTATATTAATATAAATTCTTTTTTTTAATTTTTAGAATAATTTTTTTTAGAAATAAAATAATTCATTAAGTTATAATCCAATTAATTCAATCTTAAAAACTTTTTATGAGATATAGAAATTAAATTTATAATCGTCATGAAACTAAACATAGATAATAGAATAAATCTTAAAAATTGGTGAATTTGAAGAATGACACATTTAGAATTAATGAAAGATGTATATTTTGTTGGTTATATCGATTTTGAAGTCAGAAGTTTCCATGGATATTCTACACATAAAGGTTCTTCTTACAATGCATATATAGTTAAATCAGGAAATAAAACAGTCTTAATAGATACCGTAAAGCGTCCTTATTTTGATTACTTCTTAAAAAATGTAAAAGATGTATGTGATCCAAAAGAAATCGATTATTTAATCATAAATCATGTTGAGATGGATCATTCTGGATCCTTTCCCCTTATACTTAAGCATTTACCAAATGCTGAAATTATCGCTTCCCAAAGAGGAGTTGATAATTTAAGGCTTCATTTCCATGAAGAAGTAGAACCTGAAGTATTTGATAAGATTAGAGCAGTCAAGGAAGGTGATACATTAGATATTGGAAATGGAAAAATATTTGCATTTGTACCTATACCTATGATTCATTGGCCTGATTCGATGGTCTCTTTTATGACAGATGAAAATGGGAAAAATATATTATTTTCAAATGATGCTTTTGGGCAACATTTAGCTACATCAATGCGATGGGACGATGAAAATGATCTTTCGGAGATAATGTGGGAAGCAGAGAAATATTATGCTAATATTTTACTTCATTTATCGGGACTTATTGCAAAAGCATTACCAAAAGTTGGAGCTTTGCCTATTGAAATTATTTGTCCTTCCCATGGCGTTTGCTGGCGAACACACATCGGCACAATTATGGAAGCATATAAAAAATGGTCAGCAGGGGAAATCGATGGAAAAAGTGTATTGATTGTATATGATACAATGTGGGGTAGTACTGAAAAAATTGCTAAAGCCTTATTTAAAGAGATCAACCACAGAGGTATAAAAGTAAAAAGATTCAGATTAACAAATGCAGATTACTCTGATGTTATTACTGAGGCAATGAAAGCCAAAGCTATTTTAATAGGAAGCCCAACATTAAATAATGGGCTATATCCCTTAGTTGCAGAGTATTTAAGTTATCAAAGAGGATTAAAACCTATGAATAAAATAGGCATGGCTTTTGGATCCTACGGTTGGGGCGGAGGAGCAGTAAAAGAAATAATTAAAGAACTAGAGGCCACCGGTATAGATGTTTTGGATGAAAAAGTAGAGTTAAAATTTGTTCCGAGACCAGAAGATTTAGATTTTAAAATTATAATTGATAAATTAGTTGAAAAAATGGGATAAAAAGAGGGAGAAAATATTGGATTTTAAATTGACCGAGGAACAAATAACACTTCAAAAAAAAGCGAGAGAATTTGCAATCCGAGAAGTTTTACCTGTAGCAACAAAATATGATGAATCAGAAGAATTTCCTTTACCTGTTATTAAAAAAGCTTGGGAAGAAGGATTACTAAATTTAGGAATTCCTAAACAATATGGAGGTCCTGGATATGGATTAATAAACTCTTGTATTGTGGTTGAAGAAATTTCATCAGCTTGTCCTGGTATAGCAACATCGATATTTGATAATAATCTTGGAGCCGAACCAATAGTTATTGGAGGAAATGAGGAACAAAAACAAAGAATCTTAACCGAATTAATAAGTGAGTTTAAATTAATCGCATTTGCTACTTCTGAACCAACTATGGGATCTGATGTTGCTGGAATGAGATGCAAAGCTGAAAAAGATGGAGATGAATATATACTAAATGGAAACAAATTTTGGGTCACTAATGGTGGTTATGCGGATTATATTAGCATTTTTGCTACTATCGATCCAGAAAGAAAGCATAAGGGGATAGCCGCATTTATTGTTGATACTAAAGCCAAAGGTGTAAGATTAGGGAAACACATTCCTAAGCTAGGTCAAAGATCATCTAATACCGTGGCAGTAAATCTAAAAGATGTAAGAATACCCAAAGAAAATGTTTTAGCAAAACCAGGAAGAGGATTTGTCTTAGCAATGCAAACTTTTGCCCATACAAGACCTGCTATTGGTGCTTTTGCTGTAGGTTGTGCTCGATCTGCAATGGAATATTCCATTGATTATGCTAAAAAAAGAGAAGCGTTTGGTAGACCGATTGAAAATTTTCAAATGATACAAGAAAAAATAGCTAATATGTATAAAGATATTGAAGCGGCACGATTACTAACCTATAAAGCAGCTTGGGAAGCAGACCAAGGTATGGATAATAATTTGAGTTCCTCAATTGCTAAAGCTTTCGCTTCGGATGTTGCTATGAACGTCACAACTGAAGCAATTCAAATCTTCGGGGGGTATGGGTATTTGAGAACATATCCTGTCGAAAAATTATTTAGAGACGCTAAATTATATCAAATATATGAAGGAACGAGCGAAGTTCAAAGAATTGTAATATCTAGGTTTGTTTTAAAAAGATATGAGCATGCAATGCCTTTTCTAGGAAAAAAAAGAGATTGAAGTTAAGCTTTTTTATTATTTTTAATATTATTTTTTTTCTAATTTTATTTTCTTACATTTTTACTTGATAATGATTTACAGAAAACTTTTAAATTAAAATCTAAACTTTTTCTAATCTTATAATTTTTATATATGAGGATCATGATTATACTGATGATAAGAAAGATATTCATTATATTAACTGCAGAAAAATTAAATAAAAAAATATTGCCTTCGCAATTATTTTCATAGACACCTCCGGCATAATTTAATAATACTGTGTTTCCAATGACGATGTTTTTATTACTATGACTCAATCTTATACCCTTATTAAAATTTCCATTCGCTATATTTCTCATAATCATGTTATTATTACTATAGTATAAATAAATTCCATCAACATCATGGGAATTTGCTGTATTTCCCAAAATCTTATTGTAATTACTATAACGTAAGGTTATCCCACCATCATAATTGTGGTATACTATGTTTTCTGAAATTATATTGTAATCACTATATTCTAAATATATTCCTTGACCATGATTTTTTAAACACTGGTTTTTAATTAATAAGGAGTTTTGAACATTTGACAATTTAATTCCTGCATTCTCTTCATCGAAGCCACAATTGGAAACGGTACAATCTTCAATTATAAAGAATACATCTGAATTTTCAATTTTTATGCAACTTCCATATCCTCCCGCGTCTATTATTAAATCTTCTATAATATAAGGGTTGGAATAGGTACCTTCACCCTTACAAATGCCCATAGTTTTAGCATTCTGCCAACCAGCATTACCATTTATATAAATTATTCCTGTTATTTTAGAATTTTTCAAATTTGGATTATATAAATTAACATAAAAGTTCCAAGCAGGTAATTCTTCGCTTCCATTTATGTCAATAGCAAATAAAATATTAATCAGAACTGATAAAACGAAAAAAATTCCAATTGTTATTAAGAGCGAATTACATTTTTTCATAATTCTTTCTCAGAGTGTTAACTCCAAGTCAAATAAAAAGAATATACTTAAATATTTAACAATTGACCCCTACTGTTTATCGTGTCATTAAAAGGTAATTAATATGGTTAAGATAATTTTAACTATGCCCAACACCGAAAAAATTGTCCTAAAAACTATGTTTATTAATGCTGAACTTAAGGGTATTAGTCTTTTTTATACTCTTCTCTATCCAAAATAATTGCTTTTTTCTTTGCCATCTTTAACTCATTTAAAATTAAATCTATAAATACTAAAAAATTTTTTAAAAAAACCAGAAAGTAATTATAGCAAGGTAGCCAATTCCCATAATTATATGAAGTAAAGCAAATAATCCACCAATCTTTAACAATTTTCTATAATTCATACCATCTACGCAGTATTTCGTTGAGAGCTCCAAAGTCATCATATCTGCTGCGGAGCCTTGTGGTAAAAAGTTGCCTCCTAAATTAATTCCTAATATAAATGCAATAATGAGAGGAGTTGGTGCAAATCCTGAAAAAATTAAAAAGCGTATAATAGGTATGAAAATCACGGTTACTGGTACATTATCAAGAAATCCAGAAAGGATTGATGTTAAAACTAAAATTAAAACTGATAATAAAAAAATATTAGTTGGGGCAAACAAATTTATAAAATCTTCAATTAATCCAATAATACCAGCCACCTCAAAACAATAAACTAAAATAAATAAACAAATAAAGAAAAATATCAGTTTAAAATCTACTTCTTTGAGATAATGTGAAATGTCTGGTTGCTTTCTACCCGATTCTTTTCTACGTGGATTAATAAATACAAACATTAGCATTCCAAAGATACCTACAAATACGATATTTGGAATTACAATTAACAAAACAAAGAACACTAATAACGCAATAAGATTTTTGTAAAATACCATTGAACTAATTGGTTCTTCCATTATAATTAATTCGTGCTCTTTTAAATGCTCTGAATCTACTGGTTCTTCGTATTCAACGCAATGTGGAACCCAAATATCTTTTAAATGTTTTTTAAGAAAGAATTGGTCTAATAAAAATAATGTTATTAAAACTCCAAACACAAAAAACGTCCCCAAACTGATGAAAAACCAATTTGTATTAAGAAAAAATTCGTCTGCAATTAAAACATTCTGTGCTGAACCAAAAGGAGTTAATGTGGCCGCAAGATTGATACAAATAGTCACTCCAAGTAATATAGGAGTTGGGTTTATTCGCATTTTCTCACTGGTGATGATTATCATAGGTATAAAAATGACCGCAACTGAAACATCCTCAATAAAAGCGGCACTAATAGTTGATATTAAACATATTACCCAAAAAAATTTCCTAGTATTAGTGCTGAATTTCTTTGTAATTCTTAACGCAATTTCATTAAAAATTCGTTTATCTTCTAAAATTGCCACTATTGTAAACATTGAAATTAAAAAAAAAATTACTGACCAATCAATCGCCAGAAAAAAATGCTCAAGACTTACTGGTGTCGGAGATTCTAGAAAAAAGAAATAGGTGGCTGTGGCTGCTGCTAACATAGATGCCATGCTATAAGCTAAAAAGTCTGTCTTTTCCCGAAAAAGAGCAATTATTACAATTATAAAGCATATTAAAATAAAAATTTGTAAAAGTAAGGACATATGGCTACTCAGTTAAATTCTCTTTATTCTTCTATTAATTCATTTAATAATTATTAAATTTTAAATACCAGCAATATAAAAAATAAAAAAATAAGAAAAATTTTTAATTTATTTTTCAGAAATCCATAACCCATGAATATTACAATACTCTCTTGCTATAAGGCCCTCAGGATTAGCAAAAGTAAAAGTTGCTTTAGGTTGATCACCAGGGTTTAAAAATCGTCTCTCATAACAACCATCTTTGCAGATAACCTCAATCCACATAATCCAATGTTCTTCTGTCATAGGATGTGGGGTACCCATTGAGATTCCGACATCAACAGTGACTTTATTACCTTCGATAGTAATTTTGGGAACATGTTTTTCTGTTTTCCATTCTTTCCATTGTGGTTCCATTAACTTCATAGGTTGACCACAACAAATGGTTTCTGGAGCCGCAGGATTAAGAATTTCCATAACTTTTCCACAAATTTCGCACTTATATATTTCCTTTTGTTGCATATAAAGCTCACTCTAATAAATTGTTGTTCTTACACTGAATTTCATACAGTTTAATATTTAACCATTTTGATTTTAAATTAAAGGTTTTATATATATTTTAGAAATCTTCGCATTTCTTCCTATAATATGATCTAGGATGATCACATGATGGACATTTAAAATTTTCTGGTAAATGATCCATTTCTACTTCATAACCACATTCCATACATACCCAAACAATTTTTTTGCCTCGTTTAAAGAATGCGTCGTCGCCAACTAGTTTAAGCAGTTTTCCATAACGTTCTGAGTGATGCTTTTCAGCACGTATAATACCTCGTATTCTTTTTGCAATGTCAGGATAACCTTCTTTTTCTGCAGTTTCAGCTATGTCGGGATATAGAGTTTGCCACTCCATATTCTCTCCTGCTATTGCAGATTTTAAATTATCGATAGTCGTTCCATGGGTCGTAGGGAACTCTGCATCAGGTAATACTTTCATCATATCGAATGGTTCTTCTTTTTTGAAACCTTGAAGCATCTTATAAAACCAAGATCCGTGTTCTTTTTCTTGATCTGCTGTTTCTTGAAAAATGTTAGAAACCAAAACATAACCTTCTTTTTTAGCAATTTTTGAAAAGAAAGTATATCTGTTTCTTGCTTGAGACTCACCAACATAGGCAGTATACAATTTTTTTGCTGTTTCTTTCATAATTCTACCCTCATATGTTTAATTTTGAATTTTAGTAATAAATGAATTTTGTATAGATTATAATTATTTGGCTTATTTTAACTTTTATACTTATAATCTATAGATATTAAGCCTAGTTGCTAAATAATTTAAAAAATATGAATTAAAGAAAATTAAAAATTAAATTTCAAAATGATATTTGTGTTCTCTTTCTAAAGGATATCCTTTTCTTTGCCAAATTCTGATCCCACCTGATAAGTTACGTACATCTTTAAAGCCTTCTCTTGCTAAAAGTTGAGCAGCCATCATCGATCTTCCACCAACAGCACATAATACTACAATTTCTTTATCCTTATATTCCTTTAATAAATCTAGATTACGCATTAATTTTCCTAAAGGAATTAGTTTCGCATCTTTAATATGACCTCCATGTTGGTATTCTTGTGGTTCTCGTACATCTACTACTATTGCAGGAGAATCTTCTGTACCTAGTCTTTCATAAAGCTCATCAACATTGATTTCTGAAAGCGCGGGGGCATCTGGACTTCTTAATTCCGATCTGGTTTTCTTCTTAACTTTAATTGGAGCTTCAAGTTCATCCGAAGTAATTTCATTCTTCTCGAGTATTGCAACTAGTTTTCCTTCTTCTTTTCCTAACTTTAGTAAATCAACACCTTCATTCAACTTCACATAAGCTTCTACACTTGATTTAAAGCCTGGATCTGTTGCATAAATTTTCAATTTTTTACCTTGAGATAGATTTTCAAGTCCTTGTATGAGAGCATTTAATGGACCTGGACAAGAAATGCCACATGCATCAACTTCCATAAATTCATCGGTTTCAATAGTCTTTCTTTCAATCATTTCTTCGATGATTTCTTCTGGTGGTCCACAAGCTTCGGCAATTTCTTGTGTAGTAGCTACTGCAGTCTTAAAAAGTTTATATCCCCCAGTAAGGTTATAAACGTTATTGAACCCTTTTTGTATCAATAATCTCGTTGTTAAATACCCTCTAAACCCAACCTCACAGAACACATAAATATCTTTATCTTTTGGTATCTCATTTAATCTATTTCTTAACTCTAAATCATTAATATTTACTGCATTTTCTATACTTCCTATTGCAAATTCTTCTGGAGTCCTGACATCAAGAAGGAAACTGTTATTTTGTTGTATTTCTGTTAAATCTTCCCAATGCCATATGGGATGATCGCCTCTGATAACATTTGCCCCTACAAACCCCGCCATATTTACGGGATCTTTTGCCGAACCAAATGGAGGAGCATAAGTAAGTTCTAATTCTTCCAAATCAAATACCGTTCCACCAAACTTTATCACAGTTGAAATTACATCTATACGTTTTTCTGTCCCTGGGCCTCCAACAGCTTGAGCTCCTAAGATTTTACCACTTAGAGTTTCAAAAAGCAACTTTAAAGTAATTGGAATGGCCCCAGGATAATAACCAGCATGGTTGTTTGGATGTATATATATTTTCTCATATTTAATATCTGTTTTGTTTAGTTGCTTTTCATTTAATCCTACAAAAGCAACTGTTAGATCAAAAACTTTTAAAACAGAAGCCCCTAAAATACCTTTATATTCAGAAAATCTTCCTGCAATATTATCAGCTGCTATTCTCCCTTGTTTATTTGCAGGACCTGCTAAAGGAATAGCTGTTGGTTCATTTGTGACAAAATTTTCAGTCTGAACTGCATCTCCTACAGCAAAAATATAAGGATCTGAAGTCCGCATATTTTTATCTACAACTATATGCTCTTTTGGTCCAAGCTCTAAACCCGCATCTTTTGCTAACTTATTTTCAGGTTTTACTCCAATAGATAGGATTATCATATCTGTCTTAATTTTTTTACCACTCTTGGGTATTACATAATTACACTTATTCTTATCACATTCAAATGAATCTACAGCATCTCCTAATTGAAGGCATACCCCATTTAAAATTAATTCTTGATGTACAAATTGAGCCATCTCTTTATCTAATGGTGCTAAAACTTGGTCAAGCATCTCAACTATTTTAACTCTTATTCCTCTTTCTTTCAAGTTTTCAGCCATTTCTAAACCGATATATCCACCGCCAATTATAGTGGCGTGTTTCACTTTATTTTTTTCAGCAAATTCTCTTATTTTGACAGAATCTGGTATTGTTCTAAGAGTAAAAGTTGGTACTTTTTCCAATCCTTTAAATGGGGGAACAATAGGAGATGCACCAGGAGAAAGTATTAAATAATCGTATTCTAAAGTATATTCTTTATTAATTTCAAGATTTTTAATAATCACCATCTTGCCTTCTCTATTGATGGATAATGCTTCATGGTTTAATCTTACATCTATATTAAATCTATCAAAAAAATCCTCAGGAGTCATCAGTTCTAGCTGCTCGCGCTCTTTAATCACATTTCCTACATAATAAGGTAAACCACAATTTGCAAATGAAACATAATGACCTTTTTCAAGAATAATTATCTCAAAATCTTCCCTTAATCTTCTTAAACGAGCAGCTGCCGAAGCTCCTCCCGCAACTCCACCGACAATTATAACTCTTTGCATATTTTATTCAACTAAGGTTGTGTAAATTTAGTGCATAACTTAATAATTCAAGTCAAATGTTTCATATAAATCTCATCTTTATGGATTATATTACAATTCAAAAAATCATTTAATTTGATATAACTTTTTATGATTAGAATTTATGAATTAAAAATTATAAAAAAATGAACAAAGAAAAAGATTAAAAGTGTTTTTAAAAATTTAAAGATTTAAGTTTCTAAATAAATCACTGCGTCAATAAAAAGTTCATAATTCTCATCCTCATCAAAGTCATGAATTACTGCCTTTTCTACATCATCTGTCCCTTTTACTTCAAGTAATTCTGATTCATATAGTATTTTAATATCTGAAAGTTTTAACTTTTTCTTTAATTCTTCAGATCCAGGTGTATTTTTAGCTGAAGTTAATACAATGACTCTTCCTGTATATTTTATTAATTCCAGAGCAAGTTCAAGCGATTTATCCCCTGTATCTAATATTAAAACTCTTTTGTCTTTAAATTTAAACAAATCTTTTACTTCTCTATAAACTCCTTTTCCAATAAAATCTTCTAAACCAAGAATGACTTTAATATCAGGTACACTACAAGAAGCTGCAACTTCAACTTCGGAAGTAGTACCAAGTCTATAATTATCGATTGCGGCTTTTAATGCATCAGAAGCTAAATTAGAGCAATGCATTTTAATTGGTGGTAATCCTTCTAACTCATCAGCAACATCGGATCTGGTAATTTTATAAGCATCTTCTACCTTCATACCCTTTGCCATTTCTGTTGTCATTGAAGATGTTGCAACCGCAGAACCACAACCAAAAGTTCTAAATTTAATATCTTCAATAATATCATCTCCATCTTCGTTTTTGCCAATTTTTAAAAACATTTCCATCAAATCTCCACATACAGGATTGCCTACTTTTCCATACCCATCCGCATTTTCAATTACACCTACATTTCTTGGATTTCTAAAATGATCTAGAACTTTTTCAGAATATTGAGTTGATTTCAATCTTTTATTTCACCTCTTTATATTGTTTTAATAATTCAGGAGGAGTTAAAGGAGACATAATTCTTAATCTTTTTATTGCTCCTGGTAGTACCTCAATTAATTTGTTAATGTCAGTTTCTTTTGTTGTTCTTCCTAAGGAAACTAAAAGACTACCATGCGCCTCTTCATGTAATAAGCCCATCGCTATTAAGGTATGTGAAGGTTCTAAGGTTTTAGAAGAACATGCAGAACCAGTAGCAGCAGCAATTCTATGTGCTTTTAACTCCAAAATTAATGATTCTCCTTCAATGTAATCAAATCTAAAATGAGCATTATTAGCCAGCCGTCTTTCTGGATGACCATTTAAATGAGAATTTGGTATTATTTCAAGTACTTCACTGATTAATTTATCTCTTAATCCTTTAAGATATTCGATTTCTTTTGGCATTTCATTTTTTGTAATTTCAGCAGCTTTAGCAAACCCAACAATACCAGGGATATTTTCAGAACCTGATCTGAAACCTCTTTCTTGACCCCCCCCTATAATAATTGGATTAACTCTCAATCCTTTTTTCAAATATAAAGCTCCAACTCCACGCGGTCCATAAATATCGTTTGAGGATAAGGTGAGTAAATCAACGGGAATTTTTTGAACATCAATGGGTATTACACTCTCACTCGCAACAGCATCAGTATGGAATAAAATCTTGCGTTCTTGAGCAATTTTACTTATTTCTTCAATAGGTTGGATTGAACCTACTTCATTACTTGCTGTAGAGGTAGAAATTAAAATAGTATCTTCTTTAATTAACTTTTTTAATTTATCTAATCTTACAACACCATATGTATCAACAGGAACTCTATCTACTGTGAATCCTAATTTTTCTAAATATTTGCAAATATTTAGTATCGAAATATGCTCAATCTCAGAAATAATGATATGACTACCTTTTCTTTTATAAAAGTTAACAGCACCTATTAGTGCTAAGTTATTCGATTCTGTTGCACCCGATGTAAAAATAATATCTGACGGATTCGGAGCATTTATAAAGCCTGCCACCTTCTCCCTCGATTTCTCTAAAGCATCAGTTGCTATATCACCATCAACATGTAAGGAAGCAGGATTCGCAAATTTAGCTTTAAAGTATGGCAACATTTCTGATATAACTCTTTCATCTAATGGTTTAGCTGCCTGGTTATCTAAATATATGCTCACATTAATTAACCTCCTAACTTTTTTAATATTTTAAAGAATTTAATATAATTTTAAAAAATCACACTATTTAAAACCATTGAGTAGCATCTGCTTCTAATACTAAATCATTTAAAGTAGCTGCACCCACGATTTTTGCTCCAGGGATTAAATCTACTTTTTCCCAGCCTAACATTCTTTTTGATGCTTCGCATACTAATATCTCTACACCCATATCAAGTGATTTGTCAATCATCTCTTTGACTGTAGGAAACTCACCAACTTGAATATTCTCTGCTACACCAGGTTTTAATATCTTTAAACCCATTCCAAGAAAATATATTGTTGCCTTAATATCCATTGCCCTAGCTGTTTGTGCTAAAACTAACGGCGAATATTGTCTCTCTGGAGCATCAGTTGTTTGAACATACAAAATATGTTTTTCTTCCAATTTTTTTCCCCCTATTTCTTTTTTCTAAAATAGAATATTAAATCTTCCCCTTCCTTGTGAAATTCAATTAATTCAGTATCAGTTCTTTTTGCCCATCTCTTTAAATCCTCTTCAGCAGCTGGATCATCTGCTAATACTTTGAAACGCATTCCAGCTTCTAATGTTTCTGAAAAATTTCTGACTTCAAATAAAGGTTCAGGGCAATATAGACCTCTGGTATCCAACTCATCATCATATTCTATTTCTTGTGCCAAATTTAATATCACCTCTATATTTTCAATATAAATACAATTTCTTATACAATTAAACATTCACATTATAATTTAGTAAAAAAGATTGAGGAATATAAACAGAATTAAATGTATCTAATAAACACCCTTATAAAATATAAATTATCTAAAAAGTAACTTTTATACTAAATTAAAACTAAAGAAAAAAGAATAAGAAAAATCGATTTTTTTTACATTCCTGCTAAATTTTTAATATGTTTTACACCCTCTACAGCATCATCTGCAAAATCATCAGCTCCGAGCTTCTTGGCAAGTTCCAAATTCAATGGCGCTCCACCTACTATAAGTTTCACTCTATCCCGTAATCCCGCAGATATTAACGCCTCATGAACGATTTTTATTTGTTCCACAGTCATTGTGAGCAAGGAGCTTAACCCTATAATTTTTGCTCCCGTTTCTTTGACTTTTTGTACTATAGCATCTTCGTTAACATCCATTCCAAGGTCATAAATCTCAAATCCTGAGCTTAAAAGCAGGGATGCAAGAATATTTTTCCCAATATCATGATTGTCGCCCTTCACTGTAGCCAAAATAATCTTAGTCTTAACTTGTGATTTATCAGCAGCCGCTAGAGCTGGTTGAAGTATTTTAAATGCCTCTTTCATCGTCTCTCCAGCCAGAACTAATTCAGTTAAATAATATTCTTTTTCCTCATATCGTCGCCCAACCTCATCCATACCCTTTGTTAATGCATTTAATACATCAAATGGATCTTTATTATCTAATTCTAAAGCTTCTTTCACAGCATCAGCAATATCGTCTACTTCTAACTCTATAATTAATTCGGTTAATTTCTCAAAATCCATAATGATTATCCCTAATTCTATTAGGTTGTATAATTATATACCTTAACTATTAAAAATCTTAATACTGTATAAATTTTAAGAAAAAACTTTGCTTATTTTTTTTATGGATTCTTATAAAAAGGAGAAGAGAGAAGTTGGGAAAAGGAAACCTCCGAGGAGGTTAAGTTTTGGGATAAAACCTAAGACTTAGTTACCATTTAACCCTTACCACGCGAATCGTGTGGGTGTTTAATTAGGAAATTAGGGGATATTATATATTTTTACACTTATCCAACTTCCCTCTAATGATGAAATATGAAAAGATGATATATAAATCTTATTTATTATGTCAGATCGCATATAAATATTAAATATATTCAAAAACCTTCAATTAATATTTTTAAATAGCTATGAATTATTAGAAAAATAGCTTTAAAATATTATATTATATAATAGATATGGAAAAAGATATAATAATCAACAAACATAGAATGGAAGAGTCTAATTTTAAACCAGAATCAGAAACTCTAAATACTATAATTATTGCCAAAAACCTAATTAAAGACTATGAAATTGGTGATTTTATAGTTAGAGCCGTGAATGATGTATCCCTAAATGTAGAAGAGAGTGAATTTATTGTTATTAAAGGACACTCTGGCGCTGGGAAAACTACGCTGTTAAATTTAATTGGAGGCTTAGATTCTCCAAATTCAGGAACTATTTATAATAGCGGAGTAAATATTACTGATATGGAAGAGGAAACTTTAGCTACTTTTAGATTAATAAATTCAGGATTTATCTTTCAGAATTATAATCTTATTAGCACCTTGACTGCCGAGGAAAATGTAATGTTTCCAATGAATTTAGCAGGTATGACTCTAAAAGAACAAAGAGAACGATCTATTGAATTATTAAAAAGAATTGGTCTAGGAGAAAGAAAAGAACATCTTCCTTTTCAGCTTTCTGCGGGTGAACAGCAAAGGGTAGCAATAGCACGGGCATTAGCTAATAATCCTCCTATAATATTAGCAGACGAGCCAACAGCAAATTTAGATCAAAAGACCAGTCTATTTATTAGAGATCTCTTTAATGATATGAAAAGCAAGGGCAAAACAATAATTATCGCAACTCATGATGATTATTTAATTGAACTTGCAGATAAAGTTATTACATTTGAGGAAGGAAGTATTATTAAAGTAGATCAGAAATAACCAATTACTAAGAGGAATTTTATCATGTCCCTTGATTTTGCTATAAAGGATTTTTATAGGAAGAGAGAAATTTCATTGCCATATTTATTTATGGTTATTTTAGTTATAGCGGCTACAACTTTTTTAATTTATTTAACAACATCTACAGGATTAAACAGTTTTATTATTTATGAATACGAAAATCCATATTTCTTCTCTGGTGGTATTAGTATTGTTTACATTAATTATAGCATCTTAATTGTAAGTTTAATGCTAGGATTAGCATTTATCGTTGTAATTATTATTAGTAGTACTTTAGTCATATCTAAAAAACGAGACATTGCCATAATGAGAGCTTTAGGATCTATTCCTAGAAAATTATATGGGTATTATTTAACTGAAATTTATCTAATCTTTCTAATAGGATTTATATTAGGTTTTATTATAGGATTAATTTCTTTTGGAATCTTTGCTTTGATTTCCTCATCTCTTGGAGCATCAATATTTTTCCAATTTGATTATTTCTATACGCTAGTCTTGTTTATTTCATGTTTAGGCGGTATTTATGTCATTCCTGGGTATATTCTAAGAAAATTGGGAAATCAAAAAATCATTAAAAGTTTTTCTAAAGATATTCCTTATGATTATGATGCAGGAAAAGGCTTAACTTTTATTCCCAAATGGTTATCCAAAATTGGATATAACTTTAAAATATCCGTTGTTAACACTTTGAGAAGAAAGGGTGAATTTAAGCGATATCTTTTTGTGTTTTCGACTATTACACTAATAATTTTCACATTAGCATTAGGAATTCTAGTCTTAGGATCGTCCTCGAGAGAATGGGTAAATAAATCTCAAGGTGATAATATTATTGCAATCGGCCATAAGGATGTGATATCTAATTACACATTGATGTATAATATGTTTTCAAACCCAAATATTATTGTTGATTCAAATAACATTGATTTTTTAAAACCAGAATATTTTTTCAACACATCAGATATCGAGGAGTTATATAATTTAACAGAAATTGAACTAATCGATGAGAGACTAATTTGTTTTAGCGACGCTGAAGAATTATCTGGGACTCATTGCAATGAGGATGGGACTTGTATTAGTGTAGGTCAGCAAAGAAGTGGAAAATTTCCCATAATAGGCCTAAATTCCACAAAATTTATACAAGATTTTGAAATAGAAGGTAGATTTTTTAATGAGAGTGATTCTAATGTTTATATGGTTATTGGAGATTCGTTAGCTTATAACTTTTTTGATTATGCACTTGATC
>JBHLPZ010000027.1:0-21982 GCA_048885325.1 Candidatus Odinarchaeota archaeon | reverse complement strand
AAGAGGAAAGAGAACGTGGAGTAATTACACATTCAAGTGGAAATCATGCTCAAGCTGTAGCCTTGGCAGCCTCTATTTTAGGAATGAAAGCCACAATAATAATGCCTAAAGGAGCGCCAATTAATAAGATCAATGCAACCAAAGATTATGGAGCAGAAATTGTATTTTGCGATAATACACTTGAAGCAAGAGCTCAAAAAACGGAAGAAGTTATAAAGGAAAAGAATTACACCTTCATCCATCCTTATGATAATGATGATATCATTAATGGTCAGGGAACAGCAGCTTTTGAATTGATTAGGGAAACAGGTAGATTAGATTTGGTTGTAGCTCCCCTTGGAGGAGGTGGCTTGTTAAGTGGAACTGCTATTGCCACGAAAAATTTAAACTCAAAGGCTAAAGTTATTGGAGTAGAACCATCAATGGCAGATGATGCATTAAAATCAATCCAAGAAGGGCGTATTATTCCAAGTACATATCCTAATACTATTGCAGATGGATTGCGTACGTCTCTTTGCGAAAGAACGTTCAAAATTGTTCAAAAATTAGTTGATCAAATTGTAACAGTCTCCGAAAGCGAAATTCTTGAAGCAATGAAGTTCATATGGGAACGCATAAAAATAATTGTTGAACCCTCTGGAGCTGTTCCAGTAGCAGCACTCCTTTCTAAAAAAATTAATGTGGAAGGAAAGAAAGTTGGGGTTATTTTAAGCGGAGGAAATATTGATATTGAACCTTTTTTTGAATTATTAAGAAAAAAATTTGAAATTAAAGAAGATTAAATTAATCGTCTACATCTGGAATATCGTTTATTATATTAAAATTGCCTTTTGTTACCTCAATTAACAAATTTACAGTGTTTTCCCAGATTGTTTCTATTATAACTTGAATCTTATTAAAACTTGCCTCATTCTGAAATTTAAGTGCAATTTGTTGTATTTCATTATCGATGTTTATGTCCATTGGAATATCTTCTCTTAAACCGCCAAACATTTTTAACATAATAATAATTTCTTTTGGGTCCGCAATATTTCCTTTTATTGGTTTCTTTAAATTTAAATAAATAGTTAGATTGGGTCTATCAACCTTTATTTCTATAGATTCTTTTAACATATCTTTTAATACAGGATATAATTCTTCCATTTTTTATACACCTTAACTATTACTTTTATTTTGTATTATCGGAAGATCAATATAGGATGCGTTTATTTTATTACGAGAAATTGTAATCGTTGGTCTTCCATCAGTAGGATATCGTAGAAATGTATCTTTATCTGCTCCTGCAATAGCAACCCTTATCCTATGGCCTTTTCTGATAAGCACTGAAGTTGTATGTAGTCCAAATTTTAGTTCAGCAATCTCACCTGGGATAAGTGGACTAGCATCTTCTTCCTTATATGTATGATAAGGAATTAAAATTTTGTAGGGTGGTTCTTTATTTGAAACTTTTCTATGGATAACTCGAAATTCACCATCAGTTATATATGTTACACTCCCTTGTTCATCAACATCTTCGAAATATACAAAAACTGCTCCATCCTCGTGGGTAGAGGTTAAATACAAACAAATAATAGCTTGACCTGTAATTTCAGTATCTTTCTCAAAAGGTTGACTAGTATAACATAACAACTTCTCATCCATTTTAGTTCGATGTTGATAGTCTATTGGTTGTGCCAAAAGTGTCCACCAACGATTTAGCCTTCCCGTAGTGGCTCGAAAATTGACTGTATAATCATCTTCTCCAACATCATTTTCCGGCAATTCTTTAGATAATGTAAAGTTCTCTGATAAATACCATCTTTGGTACATATATCCTTTAGGTGGCCAAATCTTTGTCTTTTTCCATTTTTCTTCTGCCATTGTGTAGTAATAAAGGATTTTTTCTTCGATTGGCTTACTATAAATGCATTTATCAAAAAAATTCATAAATGCATTAATTCTTTCTCTAGGACTGGGTGTCACATGAATTCTTTCAGGAAAAAATTGATTTGCAGGAAAACCTGCTCCATGATTCCAATCTCCAAGAATAACAATCATAGGGTTGTTTAAGTTTAAAAAGCGATGAATAGTTGCATCTACATAACCAGAATCATACCATGAACACCAAACTAGCATTGGAAGATTTGATTCTTCGATCCGTGATTTACGATTAAAAATGGTATCATCATAAGTCGTACCCTCAGGAAGGGTTTCATCACGATAATTTCTATCGATTGCATGCTCATGAACATACTGATTTTGTGTATGTTCATTTTTAGCTTCCTGTAATAACTTTAAGTCAGTATCTGTATCAATTGGTTTTACACCTTTAGAGAACAACCAATAGGGTGGCATAACTTGTCTAAACACCTTTGGATTGTTTAAATCTAAATTTCGACCTAAAAATGACCATAATTGCATAAATGCAAGGTCATAGCATCCTCCAGGATAAGCTACATCTGTGTATGAATCCCAAAGTCCATGTCCAGGTATTATTGCTTTAATCGCTGGATGGTGAGTAGTAGAAAATAGTTCGGCTGTTGTACCTGTATATGATATTCCCTTCGAGACTATATTCCCATCCGACCAAGGTTGTGAAATAATCCAATCGACTACATCAGCCCCATCTTTCACTTCTTCTTCAGAAAATGGTATGTGTCTTATACCGAATGAAGCACCTGTTCCCCTCACATCTGTTCGAATGTAGGCATAGCCTCGTCCTGTAGTTATCTCTGGATCTGGGGTTGCTATAACCAATTCATCAAGTATCCATCTAAAAGGAATCCGCAATTCCATTGCTCTCCAGTATCTTGTTTGGATTAAAACTGTTGGTATTTTGTCACTTGATGAAAGCCCATTTGGAAGACAAATAGTGGCTGCAATTTTAACCCCATCACGCATAGGAATGTAAGTTGAATGGACTGAGTAACCTTGTTTAAATCTCATTTTTGGAATTTTACCTAATTCTTTAAAAGGATTATTTTCGATTGCTTTTGGATCTGTCATATTTATTCCTTTATTTCGTTTAATCTTTAATCATTCGATAATATTATAGTTGTTAAGTGCACTTATAAATTTTTAATAGAAAGAGTTAAATTTCTATCTATAGAAATTTAAATATTAATTAAATTACAAATTTAAAAGAAATAGGGGAAAAGGATATCTTTTTGTAAAATTGAAGGCTTAAATATTCCACTTGTAATGATCGGAACATCACCTTTTATTGGAGCAGGACAGTTTGGATTTAAAGCACCAATTTATAGAAAAAAGTTTCTAAGTCATACAGAAAAGATGTTAGAAATTCTAGAAGCTTCATATAATGCTGGAGGGAGAGGAATTGAAGTATGCGTTGAAGGGTGTATACCTCCTGGAAAAATCTGTGAAGCAGCAAGAATCATGAAAGAAACCCACGATGATTATGTTGTTACTGGTTCTACATATCCTGGATCCGATCCGCTTATAGAGGATTTAATCGATATTGAGGCAAAACTTATTTTTGCACATGCTTCAGTATCAGACAGAATGGGTAAAAGTATTAAAAAGTTGTTGGATGATATATCTTCCAGAGGCATAATTGCTGGAATTGCTGTGCATAATCCAATTTCTACTTTAACTTTTGCTTTTGAAAAATTAAAGAATACAAAAGTATTCTTAGTTCCATTTAATGCTGAAGGTTTTATTATGGGTAACCAGAAAAAACTTGAAACATTAATTGATAACAAAAAGGACTCCTTTTTTATAGGAATGAAAACACTAGCAGCAGGAAACTTAAATCCAAGTAAGGCATTTGATTATATTTCAAAACATAATATTTGTTCTGTAACTATAGGAATGGTATCTACTCAAGAAGCAGAGGAATCAACAAAATGTGCTTTAGAAAGGTTAACTCAGAAAGAAATTAATTGATTTTCAAATACTTTTTTAAATTTTCTTTCTGGAGATATATTTATGCTATGTAAACTAGAAAATATCGAAATATATTATGAAACTCATGGAGAAGGTATCCCTATCTTAATGATTCATGGATTTATGCCTGATCACCACATTTTAAAAGGTTGTATGGAACCGATTTTTCAAAATAGATCTGGCTTCAAACGAATTTATTTTGACTTGCCTGGAATGGGAAAAACTAAAGGAAAAGAATGGATTGATTCATCCGACGAAATTCTTGGAGTAATTATAGAATTCATTCAAAACCTAATCCCTAGTGAAAAATTTCTAATTATAGGCCAATCTTATGGAGGGTATCTAACAAGAGGTCTTTTACATAAATATCCTGATGAAATTTTAGGGATTTGTTTGATTTGTCCTTTAATAAAACCTAATCCTAAAGATAGAATTCTCCCTGAATTTACACCTATAATTAAGAATCCCACATTTATTAAGCAGCTTGATCCTCAAGATCGAGAAGAATTTGAAGAGAGTGCGATAATACAAAATGAGTATGTATGGGAAAGATTTCAAGATGAGGTACTTTTGGGTTTAAAAATTGCAGATATAAAATTTTTAGAAAGAATATATCTCCATAAGTATGAGCTTTCATTTGATGTTGACAAATTGCCAAAGAAATTTGTTAGACCGACCTTATTTTTATTAGGCAGACAAGATAATTCGGTGGGTTACAGAAATGCCTTAAAAATTATTGAAAGTTTTCCACGCGCTTCTTATATTGTATTAGATAAAGCAGGCCATCTCCTGCAAATAGAACAACAAAAGATATTTAATATATCCGTAAATGAATGGTTAGATAGAGTCATAGAAACAGTAAATTAACTTTTTTTCATTTTTCATTTCCAGATTTATTTTAAGATTTAATTAATTATATATTTCATGACTGAGAAATTATACTGGAAACATCCCTATGATACTCAATTCGAGGCTAAATTAGTAAAAATCATAAAAGAAGGGGTAATCCTTGATAAAACTCTCTTTTACCCACGGAGCGGTAATCAGGCAAATGATATTGGTCACCTTATATTGAATGACGAAAAATTTGAGGTAAAAAAGGTATATAGTGAAGGAGAAGAAATTATCCATGAAATCCATCCCGAAGAACTGAAAAAATTTAAAGTGGGGGATAGAGTCAAAGGAGTTCTTGATTGGGAAAATCGTTATGCCTTAATGAAAGCACATACCTCCCAACACATTTTATCTGCCTTGTTTATGAATAAATATGGGATTAACACGTCGAGAGCCTATATAGAAGCGGAGGAAGTAATGATTCAATTAGAAATGGATGTAGAAGTACATCAACTACAAGAAGTTTTCATCGAATTTTTCACTCTTTGCACTCTAAATAATATTAAAATCAAACCAAACATCTGTTCTCTGGATGAAGCTCAAGAGTTAGGGAATAAGCTAAGAGGTAATTTCCCATCCGATGAATTGATTCGAATTGTAGAAATTGAGAATTTAGATTTAAACTGCTGTGGTGGTACGCATATTAGAAATTCAACAGAAATCGGGCCTATTTTAATTATTGAATTCAAGAAAAATATAGATATTAAATATTTATTAGGTAAGAAGGCAATTCAAAAATTTTCTCAAATTAATATGGATTTATTGAGTTTAACGGATAAACTTAACACCCCCTTGGAAAATTACTCGAGAGAGGTAAAGAGAGTTATTGAATTAAATCAAACTCTTCTTACTTACCAAGAATTGCTCATAAGTGAATTCTTTAAGCAAAAAATTTTGAATCCTGATGCAGAAATTAATGATATTAAGCTATATTTAATAAATATGGAAATTGAATATAAATCTCTGAAAAAAGTATTAGATCAATTACCCAAAAATTCCCTTCTACTGATTAAGTCTGAAGAAAACAAAATTCGCATCATTTCAAATACAGATGAGATAAAATCAGATGAAATTGCTGAAAAATTTATTGAAAATTACCTTGGTAAAGGAGGAGGTAATCCGAGGAATGCTCAATGTTTATTGGAAAAAGAACCAAAAGATATTATTAGAGATGTTCAAAATTTCATTAAAATTTAACTCGAAGAATTAGAGTTTATTAATCTCTAAAGAGATTAAAATACTTAACTTTAAGTGAAAACTTTTAAATTTTCTTTCAATAAATTCTTATAAAAGTTTAAAATTCTACTAACTTCTTTAGTAAAAGTTTATTAGGAATTTATATGAAAATGAAAAAGAAAAATGTTGGAATCATTATTCTTATCATAGTATTATTAGGCGCAGGTATTGGCAACATTTTATATAATGCGCAATACTGGAGCATAGGACCAGGTCCTGGACCTATACAGACTATTAAATTCGGTAGTATGTATATAGCTGAGGATATTGACCCTCAATATGCCTGGAATTCTTCTTCTTTCGATGCTATAATCATGGTATGGGAGGGTTTGCTAGCAAGTAATTTAAGTCACCCTGAAATGGCACTTTATCCATTATTGGCAACTGATTTGGGTACTTACAACGTGACAGGGACAGAATTGACTTTTAACCTTAAATCGGGAGTCAAATTCCACGACGGCACGGATTTTAATGCTGATGCGGTCGTATGGAGTTTTATGAGATTACATTATTTAATGAATACTACATGGAATGGGGGCCCTCATCCTTGGGGCCAACTACCCAATACTGTATTCTATAACAGTCCCACTATTATTAGTTCATTATATTATGTTCAAGGTGTTCCAATTATTCAAAATGTTGAAGCCATTACTCCAACCCAGGTAAAATTTACTTTAAATCAGTCTTATGGTCCTTTCCGCTCTCTTTTAGCATATCCAGCCTCAGTTATTATGTCTCCTACTTCTACACCACAATTTGATTATATTAATCCTGCTACAGTTGAAAATGGCACCTGTATTGGAACTGGTCCCATGAAAATAGAAAAGCTTGAAACTTATGAAGTAAGATTCACCGCATTTGAAGGTTATCATCGGCCAAGAATTGGTTTTGATGTCCTAGTGCATGTTAAAGCCCAAGATGTTGAAGCCAGAAATTTAGCAGTACTTTCTGGTGCAATTGATATTATAACAGATCCTTTCTTTTTTTACTTCCCTGAAATGGTAGCTGAGGAGGATGTATTTTTATATGAAGCTGGATGTGAAGCCATCACCGAATACGTGGGATTCAATACCAAACAGATTAATGTGACTTGGAGAAATGCAATTTCATATGCTATCAATTATAGTTCTATAATTGATCATCTTGAAAATGATTGGAACTATACATCAACAAGATTAAAGTCTCCCCTTCCAGAAGGGGTATTATACGCGAACTGGTCATTTAATTATCCTATTTTTAACATTTCTAAAGCAAGAGAAATTATGCAAAGTATGGATTTTGGAGTAGGATGGGATACTGCATTCCCTGGAAACCATGAAGCACAATGGATATCGGCAAACTTCCGAACTTTAAACTATACCTATAATGCTGATGGTGCTGGAAATATTATTGGTGGTACGATATATGAAACTTTAGAAGATAGCTTGGCTTACATTGGAATAACTATTGGAAATAATAGTATGACATGGGAAAACTATAAGGATCGGCTTTATAATAAGAGAGTATCTAGTGCGGGACATGATGCCTTACAACTTTATTATTGGGATTGGAATCCTGATTTAAATGATCCTAGCAATTATATAAATTCTCTATTCTCCAATACATCAATAACCAATGCTGCTCAGGTAAACGTTCCATATCTTCAAAATCTAATTGAACAAGGCATAGAAGAAGTAGATCCTACGATTAGAGAAGCGATTTACGATGAGATTCAACGGTATTTAGTTGAGGAACTCAGACCCCATGCGTGGCTTCATGTTGAGAAAAATTATGATGTATGGGATAAGGATTTACGTGGATTTCCAAGCAACGCAATGGATCGTGCCTACTTTTATCCCTGTTATTGGGATTCTTCTTAAGAAAAATCCTCTAAAGTAATTGCTATACTATAATTTTCAAATTAAATCATATAGACTTTTAACTCGAATAGATTCTATAATCTCACGCATGGAAAGTTTCTTGCTACTATCAACTCGATTAATTTGATTTATAAAAATAAATCGTTTCTCATTTGGTTCCATTGAAAAGAAATTATCTGAAGCAATAAAGTCCACAATTTCAGAGTCAAAAAAAACATAGAAGGCAATGTTTTTAGCCTTAAGAATCACTTTTAAGGACTTCTGATTATCTAATTCTTCTATTTTAAAAGACAGATCCGGTTTTTGAAGTCTAAATTTTTTTGGAGAGCTAAATAATCGAAAACTTTTGGAAATTATTTTTTTCTGTTTAGTATTTTCTTTCAAAACATAAAAAATAATGTTATTTTGCCTATTTTCATCCACTTCATTTATTTTACTTACATCTATATCTCCTAGTTTTAATGAACAAAACGGTTTAACTACTGAATCAAATTCACCATCCATAAGTAATAGTCCATCAGAGTTTATAATTTTAAACGATAAAATTACCTCTTGTGAACTCCTTAAATCATTTATTACCCAAAATTCAACCACTTTTTTCCCTTCCTTCACACTGGGAAAAATAGGTTGATAAAATCTTTTAGCAAAATAATGTAGCGCTTTCCATCTTAAATAATAATCTAAGGAAGACCAACTTGCTACTGGCCAACAATCATTTAATTGCCAGTAAAGAGCTCCCATACAATGGAAATCATTTCGATTTCGCCGTAAATGCTCAACACCATATTCTATCGCTTCAGCTTGAGTAATTTGGGATAAAATGATTTGCTGTTCAAATTTTTTTGGGAATAAAAAACGTCTTTTCATATATCTCATTATCTTTCGGTTTCCCTCTTCATTTTTTTGGTGATT
Organism: Candidatus Odinarchaeota archaeon; assembly: GCA_048885325.1. Lineage (GTDB taxonomy): Archaea > Asgardarchaeota > Lokiarchaeia > Sigyniarchaeales > SOKP01 > SOKP01. The sequence goes on along the minus strand of JBHLPZ010000027.1, from coordinate 13,196 downwards.
TTTCATAATAGGAGAAAAAAAATCACATTGATCAGGAGGGCAAAAATCTTTTATTGTTTTCAATGAAGGAAATGATTCAAATCCAAATTCTGACATAAATCGAGAATCAAATTTTTGATAAGATTTAAAAGAAGCACCCCCATGCCATACTTTCCAATAGTGAGAATCACCACTTTCAGGATTATTGGGATAAAGAGATACAATTTTACTTCCATCATACCTATCTAAGGCTGAACTGGGCCAATATGAATGCTGTTGATCATATTTTTTAATGAGATCTGGTAATAAGTCTTTAAAAATATCTAGATATGCATTTACATATTCTAGTATCAGTTCTTCATCTTTAATTTCAGCTAGATCTATATTTCTCCTCCATAGTTGTTCAATTTCGTTGTTTCCGCACCATAATGCTAAACTAGGATGATTTCTTAATCTTTTAATATTTTGTACAGCCTCTATTCTTACATTATTAAAGAATTCTTTGTGTTTTGGATAAAGAGCACAGGCAAATGGAAAATCTTGCCAAACTAGAATTCCCAACTCATCACATAAATCATAAAATAGATCATCTTCGTAAATTCCTCCTCCCCATACACGAATCATATTCATATTAGCTTGTTTAGTATAGACAAGATTTTTTTCATACAATGCATTTCTTTTACCTCTTGGAATAAAACTATCAATAGGGATCCAATTTGCTCCTTTAGCAAAAAGAGGAACTCCATTTAATACGAAATAAAATGTTTCACCCCATTTATCTGGGTTTCTTATAAGTTTAATGTCTCTAATCCCAATCTTTTGTTGGATAATATCAATTACTTTATCTTTTTGAATTGTGACTATTAATTCATATAATTGTGGTTTCCCTAATTCGTGGATCCACCATAATTGAGGATTTTCAATATTAATCTCAAAAGTATGATTAGATTTTTCAATATTTATTTGGTTTTCTATTAAATCCCCCTTTGGAGTAATTAAAACACACTTGAGCAAATATGTCTTTAGTTTAGAATCTTTTAAATTTAAATCTAAGTTAATATTTATGTTTAAATTAACGTTTTCAATTTGTATTTTAGGTATATCATCTATATTCTTTATTTTCATGGGGTCCATATTATATACGAAATTCTGTATAATATAAACTGACTCCAGTTTAATATCATCATAGCCAACGATTTCAACAGGCTTCCAAATACCAATGTCTGGTAAATTTGGACCCCAATCCCATCCAAAACTATATTGAGCTTTTCGTAAATATGGAACTCCCGGCATAGCATGAAAGTTCTTCAACTTAACTTTATATCTATCAACACATTTTCTTATTATCTTAGTAGGGCTCTTAAAATGTACTTTTAATTTGTTTTTGTTCCTCCTTAAAATCGTTTTTATATCAAATTCATAGATAATAAACATATTATCTGTTTCTCCTAAAAGCACATCATTTAAGTATATTAGAGATACTGTATCTAAACCATAGAAACGTAATATTAGATTAGTGTAATTAAGAAAATCTTCTTTAATATCAAACTCTAATAAGTATGTCCACTCTGATTCATACACCCACTCTACTTTATGTTCATTCATTCCGTAAAATGGGTCTTCAATAATTTTCTCATTAATTAATGCTTCAAAAACAGTTCCTGGAACTTCAGCCTTTATATCAATTTTCTTTTCAAAATTTGATAAGTTCCAAACCCCATTTAAAGAGAATTTTTTTACAGTTTGCATAATCCTAAAAAATAAGGTTTTAAAAAATAAAATAAAAGATATTTATTATTCTTATTTTAAAAATTAATTGATATCTATCTTCTGAAGGTAAAATGTTGATGTAGTTAAGCAGATTACAGTAATAGCTGAAAGTATTAAAATGATATGAGTAGGTGTTAAATTAATAGTAGTAATTGTGAAACCAAACGCTTCAGCAAAGGGGGCTAAAATGCTACTTAACCCTCCACCCGAACTAGAGATCCAATAACTTCCTAATTTTTCAAAATAGTAGGAATAAGAGAAGAGGAGTGGCCATTCATTGTGCGCTAGAATTGGAAGAAAACTAACCAATGTAGGAACGATCATTAGTAATAATATTGGTAAGAATATTGCAAGACCTGCTTTTTTAAATAAGCTGGAGCATAATATACTTAAAGCCATCAATGGAATCAATGTCATTATACCGATTATGAAGATATATCCTCCAATGGAAAATAAATCTGTGATATATATTTTATCAACAAATGACATTCCACTCAATGCAAATGAAACTGAAGTAGGAATCATTATAAGAATAATCACTAGCATGTATGCTAAAATTTTACCCCAGAGAAATTCCCAACGCCTTACTGGTTTGCTAAGGAACCAAGATAGTGATCCACTTCGTTTCGAACCTACAATACTACCTGACGCAAAGACAATTGAAAAAGCAACTCCAAAATATAGGAGATAAAAGTTAAGAACCATACTCATTAATGATCGAATTTGATCAATGTTTACGCCACCCGCCAATTGATTAATCATTCTAAATATTAAATAAAGTATAATTCCAGGTGCTGCTCCGATAATCATAAATATTATAACTTTAATTTTACTATTTACTAATTCCTTTTTAAAAATAATTCCTATTGAACTGTAATATCCACGTTTTTGTTGATGGCGTAATAATACCAGAGAAAGGATCACAAATGCAGCAATTATAATAATTCCTCCTCCAAAGTAAGTCCATTGAAAAGAAGGATATTCAATTATTTCTATTGTAATTGTGGAGGTGAAATTATTTCCAAAGCTATCAATGCTTATAATAGAAATATTATGGAACCCAGTTGAATTGAAATTAATATTTAAATTACCAATATAATTTTCACGAAATCCGGAACCATTTACTTCATCATAAAAATGACCGTCTACCAAGATTTGGAAGGTAATATTTAGATATCCATCAATAATAGGACTATCCCATCCAATCCACGTAATATTTATAACACGTTCAGATGTCTGGTACATAAATTCAAAAGTCAATAAATTTATTGAGATTGGACCCGTGATGTAATTAAGTGGTACAGCTAAATCATTAAAAAATGAGATATTTGAATTATTAATGTATGTCATAGAAGAAGATATTCCATTTAACATAACAATATTTATTGAAGAATTTAAAATTATGATATATCCTGCTATCCCAAATTCATTTATTTGAGCTAATGAACATTCTGTAATTGTAAGGTTTGCTGAATTAAATTTCCATAAAGTCGTTGTAGGCGTTTGACTTGAGGATATCCTTAAAATTGTTGAATCGCGACATTCAACGCTTCCTTTGATTGAAGAATTATAAATATTCACCTGTGAATAATCTGAAACAACTATATTTTCCGTAATATTTGATCCTTGAAGAATATTAAGAATACCCATATTAAATGTATACATACTGCCTATGACAGTAGTATTAATAAGAGTAACATTCGCAGATTCCATTATAAAGATGGAATCATAGATAACTGCATCTTCAATAAGAGCATCATAATCATATATTATGCTGGCTTTTAAGGAATTTTCTGAATCATTTGAAATGGGTTTATTTAGATTTCTGAATGTAGAGGCATTCTGCATTATTAAACCCAAAACAAATAAGAAAATAATGGATATTACAAGAAACTTAAACTTTTTAATTGTTATTTTTTCTTTATTCAATATCCTTCAACTCCATATTGTTTTTTTCTTTTTCTAATGCTTTCATAAAGATTTGTTCAATTTCTAACCCAGAAGATCGAAACTCATTAACCACTATATTGTTTTTTAATGAAACTTCTGCAATAGTTTTCCAGACTTGCTCTAAATTATCAGCTTCAATTATTAATGAATCAGGTTCTTCTGTTATTTTAGTAGCAATTTGCTCAAGAGATCTACGAATTGTTTCATTATTAGGGTTGATTCTAATCAATTTTGTTCCTAATCTTTCATTTAGTTCTTGAATAGTGCCTTCCATAATAAGATGGCCTAGATCGATAATCCCAATTGAATCTGCATTCATTTTTTGGATTTCTGGAAGAACATGTGTTGAAATTAACATAGTTTTTCCCTCTTGTCGTAAATCTTTAAGTAAATCAATCATTTGATTTCGACCCAAGGGATCAAGATTAGATGTAATTTCATCAAGAATTAATAATTCAGGATCATTCATTAAAGCTTGAGCAATTCCGATTCTTTGTTTCATCCCGGCAGAATATTTTGCGATTGTACGATATCTTGCATTTGTTAAATCAACGAGTTTTAACAAATCTGATATACGTGATTGGATCTCCTGTTTAGGCATATGAAAAACTGAACCAATAAATTCAAGTAATCTTTCAGCCGTCATTCTTAGGAAATACGTGGGATTTTCCGGTACGTATCCTATAAGTGTGTGTATTTTAATTTTATCTTTACTAGAAATATCTTTACCAAACAATTCGATTCGTCCCGATGTTGGATAAAGGGATCCAATAAGCATTTTTATTGTTGTTGTCTTTCCGGCTCCATTTGGTCCTAAAAAACCATAAATGCCATTTTTTACTGTTATATTCAATTTATTAACAGCAACGGTTTCGTTATCAAATATTTTAGTTAAATCAAATGTTTGAATAATTGGGCTGTTCATTATAATCACTTATAAAATTCCTTTATTTATATACTAAACTACTAATGAATTCAATAATTTTTTTGAATGATATATCTAAAATTCTCATCTTTTAGAATAAAGCATTCAAGAAAATCATCATATTTTCTTGTCTCCCATATATTCTTTATATTTTGGATACCTGTATATAATTTTGTTAGAAGTTCTTTATCTACAGCATATTCTTCATGAGATGGATAGAGTTCCAGACTCTTATTTCTTCTAAATTGCTTTATTAATTTATGAAGACTCTTTAGAATAATTGGAAATTCTTCTTTTACAGGTAAATACATTGATCCATAATGTGCGGTATCTCCTGTAAAAAGTTCTCCTTTGTTTGTTAAAACACAAATAGAACCATTGGAATGGCCTGGAGTGTGAATAATTTTAATATGAATTCCGTTCAAGTTAAATTCTGCTCCATCCTTTAATGGCTGAACGTTATTAGTAGCGGGAAGTTTAAAATTTTTTTCTTGATATAATTTAACGAGTTTATTTGGGGATTCTTTAAGAAATGAAACATCAAATGGAGTACAGATCTCGTCTACTTCATTTTCATGAATATATATTTTTTCAAATTCACAATTATTTCCTCTATGGTCGAAATGAGAATGAGTATTAAACACCATAAGTTTCCTATCTCCTATAAGTTTATCAATAACAAGCTTTAAAGGAAATAAACCGCTCCCCGTATCAATTAATAACGCAATATGATGACCTAACAGTAAATACATGTTTATATACTTGGTTAGAAATCTAGGTTCAATTTGATCTAACTTTTCCCGAATCACATATAAATATTCTTTCTGTTTAATGACCTCATACCAATCTTTACTAGTATTCATGATCCTAATACTGAAGATATTCAGATTTAGTTATAACTTCTACTTTTCCATTTCGAATCATTACATCATTCTCAAGCCTGGTTCCTCCTACTCCTTGCTTGATAATACCAGGTTCAATAGTAAATACCATTCCCTCTTGAAATGATTCTTCTTTCCAATGTTTTAATGAATACTCATCGGTAGGTTTTCGACCTATTCTAGGTGAATCATGAGTCTTTAATCCTAATCCATGACCTAAAGAATATGGCATATTATATCCTTCTTTTTTAAGAATTTGTTCTACTCTATCATGAACTTTCCAAGTAGGTACTCCAATATTAATCATTTCTATCGCAACTTCAAATGATTCAAGAACTATCCGCAGTATTTTTTCTTGTTCATTAGATAAGTCTCCAAAACTAATTGGAACAGTAATATCAGAATGGTATCCTTTATAATTAGCTCCAAAATCAATTAATGCTAAACCTTGTAGAGCAAACCTCTGGTTGCTTGCAGAGGGATATTGGTGTATCTCATGAGAGCGAGAAGAATTTGCAACAAGTGTTTCAAAAGCTATGTCATCAGCTCCATATTCTGCCATTTTTTTCCGTACTAAAAATGATAAATCATTTTCTGTCTCATCAGAAGCATTTTCACAAAATTTACGGATATCATTAATAGTTTTTGTCCCTATTTGTGCTGCTTTCATTAATTGTCTCATCTCAAATTCACTTTTAGTTGCTCTTAATTCCTGAAGTATTTTAGTAATTTGAATCGGCTCTTTGAAAAATTCTAGCTCTGGTATTAAATTTTTCATCATCATGGTTGTTCCATATGGAATAGATTCATGAACTCCTGCAGTTATTGAAGCTTTTTTCCATCGATTTTTAATTACTTCCTTTATAGTCAAATAAAAATTGTATTTAAAATTACTATAATCTATTATTTCATCTACTTCAGCATGTTTTCCAGCTAATGAAATATCCCACGGAATTAAAATCGTTTCTCCACCTGAAGTTACTAAAAGAAATGCGTCTTTGGGATGCCCAGAAAGATATTGTAAATTAACATTTGTACTATCTTCAAAATCAGATATCATCAGAACATCGATTTGTTTTTCTTGTAAAAATTTCAGGAGCAATTCGAATTTTTCTTTCGTAATTGGTCGCATTTTAACAGCTCTTTAACTTTTACAAAATATAAATTAATACGAAATTAAGTAAACAAAAATTAATAAAATATATTAGATTAATCTCTTAGCTGATTTTGATTAAAAAAAAAGACTTGAGTTTTTTAGCTTTCTTTAGCTTTTTTTTGTTTTTCGCTTAGAGCCGAAAGACCTCCAGATAATGTACCAAACAAAATAGTAAGAGCAATGGCAACAATGAGAAACACCCGACCAGCAAAATAATCAAGGAAACCAACCAGCAATCCATAGCTTATCCAAAAAATTCCTATAGAGGCACCGAACAGGCAGCCAATTACTGCTTTATAATCATTTGTCTTTTTACTTATCGCAAATATTTTTGCTTAAAAATTAAAAAATCTAATTTCCAACATGTTCTTCAAACATTTTTTTATTGATTTCTACTCCTAATCCTGGTTTTTCAATCGCTTTTACAATCCCTTTTTCAGCTTTTATTGGATCTTCAAGAATTTGATATTCTTCAGGGATAAATGGAAATTCTAGCCAATCACAACGAGTAGATAAGACAAAATGGAGGTTTGCTGCGAGTATATGCCCAAAACCAAATACATGTGGTATACAACGTACACCTTTAACTTCAGCCATTGCATCAATTTTTTTACATTGTAAGAATCCCCCGCTTCGAGTAACATCTGGTTGAATAATATCGTAGCAGCCTTTGGTCAGAATATCTTCAAATCTAAAAATACCAAAATCATTCTCACCACCAGCAATTTCAATAGGAGATTTATCTCTTAATCGTGCTAACCCATTTAGATTATCAGAAGGCATAGGTTCTTCAAGCCATGTCAAATGATTTTTAGCACAAACTTTTGCTATTTCCAATGCTTCAGTTACAGTAAGATAGGTAGAATTAGCATCAACCATAATATGTAAGTCTGGAAATGCATCTCTCACTTCAGCAATAATTTTTTCAGGTTTGCCTCCTCTACCTCCTATCCTTAGTTTTACACCAGTAAACCCTCCTAAATCCAAAGCCGATTGAACTGCTCCAACTGCGGCTTTTGGTTTATACCCACGAGGCATTGAAGCATAAGCTCTAATCTTGTTTTTCATTCCTCCTAAAAGACGATAGATGGGTTTTTTTGAAGCTTTACCGATTATATCCCATAAAGCTACTTCGATAGCACTAGTTGATTGCATTATTCCCCACGTTACTCTATTCGAAGAGTGATAAAGCTTATGATAGATATCCTCAATCATAAATGGATCCTTATTTAATAAGAACCCTCTTAATGCTTCATCTATGAATACTTTTTGAGCGGCATTACTTAAATTCCAGTGAGCTAAAGCCCATCCTTCGATATCTTCATCAGTCTTAATATTGATATACAATCCAGTTGCTTTAAAGGGAGGCATTGCTCCTAGTTTAAATTTAAAATCAAGCGATAATACATAAGTTTTAACATCTGTTATTATCATTTTTCTTTTTCACTTAATTTTTTAAATATATGATTATATTTTTTAATTAAATTTTTACAAGAGGAAGTATTTAATTCTTTAGAATAAAAGAAAAGTTTGGTCTCAATTGTCTAAAACACCAAAATCCTTAAATGCTGAAAAAAATCCGCTCGAAGAATTAGCAGTAGTATATGTCTTATATTTTGATGAAGCTCAAGGACATATTCCATTACTTATCTTTCCTGATGATAGTTTTAAGGATGATAAAAACTATATGAGACCAATCCGTTATCATCCAATTTGGTTTCTAGGAATTGATGAACAAGAGGCTCTAGACCACATAGATCTAGAATTTAAGGGGTACACATTCTTTGGTAAAAAATTCCTAACAAAATCCAAAAGAAAGAAAAGAAGAGCAGGTCTAGAGGAGGAAACACCTGAAACAATAGTCATAATTGTATCATTACCTAACAACCTTGAAATCTTTGGAGATGATTTGATCAGGGAAATAACAGAAAAGATCAAGGAGAAATTCGAAGATAAGTTATTTAAGATTATTGAATCTGAGATATTACAAAGTTATATCATTAAATCTTCTCAAATTAAGAAATTAATTGAAGAGGGGAAATTAGAAAAAGCAAAATTAAGAGATTTAATAGAAGATATCAATAATCATTTTTTTGCTGATATTATTAAACAATCAGATACAAAATCAATAAAGATGCAAAAGGCAATTGCATATTTAGCACTAAAAGGAATAGATGTAGCTCATATTGATACTAAGGATTATAAGAATTCCTTTTCAAGTATTCAACTATTTGATCCATTGAGTATCTCTGAGCCCCGTTATATCAAAAGAGGAGTTTTCTCAATTATCAAAGCAGAAATCACTGATGATAGTGAAGAAATAGAAATTTTAGTGAGAAATAATAATGAAAACGAAATGAATCATCTTAATATTAAAATAACACACGTTAAAGAATATTTTGAAAAGGAAGTAATGAACCAGCATATTGATATCTGGTTTCCTAAAGAAGAGCTATTATTTATTTCTCCAATTATGCCTCATATTAATGAATATTTGTTTTTTATTATTGAAGAAAAGAGTAATGAAAGATTATTATCCCAAAGAATTGATTTAAATGTTTTAAAAAAGAGTAAAATGAAAAGTATAAGGTAAGGTTTAATGTCTGATGAAAAATTAACTGAAGGTGATATAATTATCAGAAATTACAGGACTTCTGATTATATGGCAACATTAGGAATCCTGAAAGAGCTACAAGATCAGTATGATATTGGATTAGATGAAAAAAAATGGAAAGAATCCTCTGGATTAAGGCAATTTAAACCCAATCTAAAGCGGATAACCCTTGTTGCAGAATTAAAATCTACAGGCCAAGTTGTATCAATGGGCATGTTAGAAGCTGTTAAAAATAATTTAGGGCAATATATTGGGTATCTGAATAGTTGGGCTACTACAAAAGAAGCTATTGGAAAAGGGGTTGGAAAGATCTTAGCTGATAGAGCAATTCAGATACTAAAATCATGGGGTTGCGAATCTGTAAGAATTAATATGGCTTATGATATGAAGAGTTTAGATTCCTTAATTAGTGTTTTTGGAAAGCTAGGATTTAAGCCAATTATAATCGTTTTAGAGAAAAGGTTTGAAAATATATAGGAAATAACCATTATTCTTTTAGAAAAAAAGTATGAAAATCCTTAGATTTTAAAAGTTTTCTTTTATCATCTTAGCTTATATGCATTATTTCTACTACAAATATGTAGAATAATGTTCTTTTTAGATAAAATTGATGATCGAATTCTATTAATCCGTATTTGAAAATTTCATAAAACATATTTATTCTTTAAAATTCAATTTCATATAATAAAAATTTTAAAATAAAAAAGTGGTTAAAAAAATGATTGGAATTAAATCTTATGGGGCATATTTACCTAAATATTTATTGCCCAGAGAATCAATAGGCAAAGCATGGGAATTTCCTATTGTTCCCGGCACAAAAGCAGTAGCAATGGCGGATGAGGATAGTCTTACTATGGGAGTTGAAGCAGGGTTAGATTGTTTAGCAGGAAATGATCCTAAATCAATAGACGGACTATTTTTTGCATCTACTACTCAAGTTTATACAGAAAAGGATTCTGCTTCATTAATTGCTACGATTTTGGATATGAGGGAAGATATTATAACCGCAGATTTTACTGATTCATTGAAAGCAGGTACAACGGCAGTTACTAGAGCAGTAGATACTATAAAAGCTAATAAGGATATCAAGAGTATCCTTGTTATTGCTGCGGATACTCGAACTCCTGAACCATCAACTATGTGGGAATATGGTTTTGCAGATGGTGCTGCTGCATTACTTATTGCTGATGAGGATAATATTCCCTTATCAATTGAAGACTATTATTCTGTTTCAGCAAATGTAACAGGTCCTTGGAAAAGAGCTGATAAAGATAGATTTATTAGGACTTTTGAACCAAAAATGGATGCTAAATTTTACATAGAAAATATCACAAAAGTAATGGCGGAAGTATTGAAAAGAAATAACCTCAAACCAGAAGATATAGGTGCAGCTGCATATTATTATAGCAATCCTAGATTACATGGAACAATCGCTAAAATAATGAAATACCCAGGAGGAGTTGCTCAAAATAGCCTATTTTTTCAAGTAGGTGATGTAGGTACACCAATGCCATTCATGCTGTTGATAGGTGCTTTAAGAAGACCTAAAGAAGATTCTAAAATTGTTATGGCTGGTTTTGGTGATGGCGCAGATGCGATTTTAATGCAAGTTAGGGATAGAAATAGTCTAAGAGATCTTGGAAAAAGTAGAATGGGCTTTTTAGGTCATCAAAAATCAATGAATACTTTAAAGAATTATAATAAATTCTTAGATTTTAAGGAAATAATTGATAAAGATAGATATACCAGAAAAAGTTCGGCAGTAACTATTTGGAGAGATACTGCTTCAGTTTATAAATGGTATGGAGTTAAGTGCAAAAATTGTGGTGTAATCCAATACCCTGATATGCTCCGTTCCTGCTATATATGTCGAGCTGATGATCAATTTGAACGGGTAAAACTTGGTTTAAAAGGTTCAATCTTTACATTCACTTTAGATCATTTAGTAGGAGGTACTTATCTAGATATCCCTGTGCCTAGATGTGTAGTTGATCTTGATGGTGGTGGAAGGGTACTACTAAACATGACTGAAATTGAAAAACCTGAAGAAGGTGTAAAAATTGGAATGCGAGTCGAGCTGACCTTTAGGAAAGAACATGAAGGTGCCGATTTTAAAAATTATTATTGGAAATGTCGCCCTGAAAGGGGGAGACCATAAAGGAGGTTTGAAAAAGATGGTTAGAAAAGGAATTAAAGATAAAGTAGCTATTATTGGGTGTGATATGACTAAGTATGGAGAATTATGGGATAAGAATCAATATGATCTGCTCTTCGAAGCATTCCAAGGTGCCTTAAAAGATACTGGTATTAAAAAGGATGAGATTGATGCAAGCTGGATTGGGATTTTCTATTACTTCACTGGACTTTCGGGGGCTATGGTTGAAGATATTCTCAGAATGGATGGAAAACCATCCACTAGAGTAGAAAACTATTGCGCCTCGGGAATGGATGCTTTTAGAAATGCAAGTTTTGCCATAGCTTCAGGAGCATATGATGTAGTACTCGCTTGTGGAGTTGAAAAACTTATGGACGAAGGAGGGAGTGGATTGCCAGGTTTTCGTATATTTGGTCATCCATTATATCCTACACCATCAGCACCAGCAATGTTCTCGATGGCGGCAACCCGAAGTTTTCATGAATATGGTTGGACAAAAGAAGATTTAGCGCGTGTAGCTGTTAAAAATCATGATAATGGAGCTGATCACCCTAAAGCACATTTTCGAAGTAGGATTACAGTTGATCAGGTAATTAGAGCACCAATGATTGCTGATCCACTTGGGAGATTTGATTGTTGTGCGATGTCTGATGGTGCAGCAGCTTTAATTTTGACAAGACCAGAGTTAGCTGAGAGTTATGCACATGCAGATGATTATATATTGGTAAAAGCAAATGCAATTTCATGTCAAACTAATTTTCCTTGGTATGTTCCCCCTGGAGGTCCTGGTTCAGAATTTACACATTTTCCTGCAACAGAAAAAGCTGGAGAATACGCGTATAAAGAAGCCGGTATAACCAATCCACGTAAAGAAATCGATTGTGCTGAGGTTCATGATTGCTTTACTATAACAGAACTTTTAAACTGTCAAGATTTACAATTTTGTGAGAGAGGACAAGCTGCTGAAGAATTAAAAAATGGAACATTTAATTATGACGGAGAGATAGCAATAAATCCCTCAGGAGGTTTAAAGAGTTTTGGCCATCCAATTGGTAGCACTGGATGCAGAATGTTAACAGAAATTACTAAACAACTTCAAGGCAGAGCAGAAGGACGGCAAGTTCCAGATGCGAAGGTTGGATTATGCCATAATCTTGGTGGTGCTTTTACTGTTTGTTCAGTTACAATTTTAGGTCAAAGAGATTAACTATTTAAATCTTAAATTTAACTTTTTCTTTTATTTTTAAATTTTAGTAAATTTATTTATAAGAGCAAATGAATGAGTGAAAACTAAAACATTTTTATAAGTTTTAAACGTCTTTTAAGCAAACATTCAGAATTTTGCTTATGGCAAAAACTTATTAATGAGCAATCCAAAATTAACTCTGACTCTTAAGTCGTAATCTATTTATAAAATTTTGGGTGAAAAATAATGTGGAAAAAAAAATCAAAAGAATATTTTATACTTTTACTGCTCTTATTTAGCTTTGTTGTTACAGGTATACCACCATTAGTTAGCGCAGATGACCCAACTGTTGGTCCTTATGTAGCACCTGGAGCTCCAGATGGAATCACTATTGATCAACTTCTCAAGATTGGAATTCTACACGATATGAATCACATAACAGGAGAGCACGCGTGGGACGGTTCGATGTTAGCTGCAAGAGAGATTAATGAAGCGGGAGGTATTTTAATTGATAGTACCCAATATTACATCGGATTAGTAGCAGAAAATACTTTCGAAGCAGATCCTGTCCTTGATATCG